>NZ_JAHVOC010000019.1:0-3028 GCF_025696525.1 Bacillus sp. XT-2 | reverse complement strand
TGTGACATCATTAGAAATTAGGTTAAGTCCTCGATCGATTAGTATCTGTCAGCTCCATGTGTCGCCACACTTCCACCTCAGACCTATCAACCTGATCATCTTTCAGGGATCTTACTTCCTTGCGGAATGGGAAATCTCATCTTGAGGGGGGCTTCATGCTTAGATGCTTTCAGCACTTATCCCGTCCGCACATAGCTACCCAGCGATGCCCTTGGCAGAACAACTGGTACACCAGCGGTGCGTCCATCCCGGTCCTCTCGTACTAAGGACAGCTCCTCTCAAATTTCCTGCGCCCGCGACGGATAGGGACCGAACTGTCTCACGACGTTCTGAACCCAGCTCGCGTACCGCTTTAATGGGCGAACAGCCCAACCCTTGGGACCGACTACAGCCCCAGGATGCGATGAGCCGACATCGAGGTGCCAAACCTCCCCGTCGATGTGGACTCTTGGGGGAGATAAGCCTGTTATCCCCGGGGTAGCTTTTATCCGTTGAGCGATGGCCCTTCCATGCGGAACCACCGGATCACTAAGCCCGACTTTCGTCCCTGCTCGACTTGTAGGTCTCGCAGTCAAGCTCCCTTGTGCCTTTACACTCTGCGAATGATTTCCAACCATTCTGAGGGAACCTTTGGGCGCCTCCGTTACCTTTTAGGAGGCGACCGCCCCAGTCAAACTGCCCACCTGACACTGTCTCCCCGCCCGATAAGGGCGGCGGGTTAGAAGGTCAATACAGCCAGGGTAGTATCCCACCGATGCCTCCACCGAAGCTGGCGCTCCGGTTTCCAAGGCTCCTACCTATCCTGTACAAGCTGTACCAACATTCAATATCAGGCTGCAGTAAAGCTCCACGGGGTCTTTCCGTCCTGTCGCGGGTAACCTGCATCTTCACAGGTACTATAATTTCACCGAGTCTCTCGTTGAGACAGTGCCCAGATCGTTGCGCCTTTCGTGCGGGTCGGAACTTACCCGACAAGGAATTTCGCTACCTTAGGACCGTTATAGTTACGGCCGCCGTTTACTGGGGCTTCAATTCGCACCTTCGCTTACGCTAAGCGCTCCTCTTAACCTTCCAGCACCGGGCAGGCGTCAGCCCCTATACTTCGCCTTACGGCTTCGCAGAGACCTGTGTTTTTGCTAAACAGTCGCCTGGGCCTATTCACTGCGGCTCTCTCGGGCTTGCACCCTAACAGAGCACCCCTTCTCCCGAAGTTACGGGGTCATTTTGCCGAGTTCCTTAACGAGAGTTCTCTCGATCACCTTAGGATTCTCTCCTCGCCTACCTGTGTCGGTTTGCGGTACGGGCACCTCTCACCTCGCTAGAGGCTTTTCTTGGCAGTGTGGAATCAGGAACTTCGCTACTAAATTTCGCTCGCCATCACAGCTCAGCCTTATGGGAAACGGATTTGCCTATTTCCCAGCCTAACTGCTTGGACGCGGATATCCAATACCGCGCTTACCCTATCCTCCTGCGTCCCCCCATTGCTCAAATGGTGAGGAGGTGGTACAGGAATATCAACCTGTTGTCCATCGCCTACGCCTTTCGGCCTCGGCTTAGGTCCCGACTAACCCTGAGCGGACGAGCCTTCCTCAGGAAACCTTAGGCATTCGGTGGAGGGGATTCTCACCCCTCTTTCGCTACTCATACCGGCATTCTCACTTCTAAGCGCTCCACCAGTCCTTCCGGTCTGGCTTCACAGCCCTTAGAACGCTCTCCTACCACTGTTCGAAGAACAGTCCGCAGCTTCGGTGATACGTTTAGCCCCGGTACATTTTCGGCGCAGAGTCACTCGACCAGTGAGCTATTACGCACTCTTTAAATGGTGGCTGCTTCTAAGCCAACATCCTGGTTGTCTAAGCAACTCCACATCCTTTTCCACTTAACGTATACTTTGGGACCTTAGCTGGCGGTCTGGGCTGTTTCCCTTTCGACTACGGATCTTATCACTCGCAGTCTGACTCCCAAGGATAAGTCATTGGCATTCGGAGTTTGACTGAATTCGGTAACCCGGTAGGGGCCCCTAGTCCAATCAGTGCTCTACCTCCAAGACTCTTACCTTGAGGCTAGCCCTAAAGCTATTTCGGAGAGAACCAGCTATCTCCAGGTTCGATTGGCATTTCACCCCTACCCACACCTCATCCCCGCACTTTTCAACGTGCGTGGGTTCGGGCCTCCATTCAGTGTTACCTGAACTTCACCCTGGACATGGGTAGATCACCTGGTTTCGGGTCTACGACCACGTACTCATGCGCCCTATTCAGACTCGCTTTCGCTGCGGCTCCGCATCTTCTGCTTAACCTTGCACGGGATCGTAACTCGCCGGTTCATTCTACAAAAGGCACGCCATCACCCGTTAACGGGCTCTGACTACTTGTAGGCACACGGTTTCAGGATCTCTTTCACTCCCCTTCCGGGGTGCTTTTCACCTTTCCCTCACGGTACTGGTTCACTATCGGTCACTAGGGAGTATTTAGCCTTGGGAGATGGTCCTCCCGGATTCCGACGGAATTTCACGTGTTCCGCCGTACTCAGGATCCACTCTGGAGAGAACGAAGTTTTGACTACAGGGCTGTTACCTTCTATGGCGGGCCTTTCCAGACCTCTTCATCTACCTCGTTCCTTTGTAACTCCGTATAGAGTGTCCTACAACCCCAAGAGGCAAGCCTCTTGGTTTGGGCTAATCCCGTTTCGCTCGCCGCTACTCAGGGAATCGCATTTGCTTTCTCTTCCTCCGGGTACTTAGATGTTTCAGTTCCCCGGGTCTGCCTTCTCATATCCTATGAATTCAGATATGGATACCACTCCATTACGAGTGGTGGGTTTCCCCATTCGGAAATCTCCGGATCAAAGCTTGCTTACAGCTCCCCGAAGCATATCGGTGTTCGTCCCGTCCTTCATCGGCTCCTAGTGCCAAGGCATCCACCGTGCGCCCTTTCTAACTTAACCGTTAAAAAGAATCACTATGTGATATCTTGTGTTACTAATTGAATGTGATGTCTACTGTTATCTAGTTTTCAAAGAACACGTT
>NZ_JAHVOC010000018.1:0-11180 GCF_025696525.1 Bacillus sp. XT-2 | reverse complement strand
CCGAATTCCCGAATGAGCGTATTGACTGACACACCGTCTGAAATAATGTGATGCATATCGACCAGTAATAGATGCCGCCCGTCTGATACCTTGACGATCCCCGCTCGGAACAGCGGAGCTTGGCTGAGCTCAAACGGCTGGATAAACGCTGCCGCGGCTTCCTGTTCAGTTTGTCCGCCGAGCACAGAGGTGTGGAATGTAAACGGCACTTCGTCATGGATGCGCTGAACCGGCTCGCCGCCTGTGTCCGTTGTAAAGGACGTCCGCAGTGACTCGTGGCGTTTGATCAGCTTTTTGAATACGGCATCCATTCTTGTAAGATCCAGCTTTCCTTCCAGCTCCAAGACTGCCGGCATATTGTAGCCTGTGCCTCCATCCTCCAGCTGCTGGAGCACATACATCCGCTTTTGGGCGGAGGAAACCGGGTAGGTCTCGCGTTTTTCAGCCGGCTTAATGGCTTCATACGGACTTTCCGTTCCTTCGCTGATGACAGAAGCCAAACCTTCTACCGTCGGATGGGCAAACACATCCTTCAGCGGCACTTGGACGCCGAGTTCCTTGGCGATCCGGGAGACAAGCGCGGTGGCTTTTAAGGAATGGCCGCCCCGGTCAAAAAAGTTGTCGTGAATGCCGACAGGTCCGCTTTTCAGCACTTCCTCCCACAGCTGGGAAAGCTTCATCTCTGTCAGGTTTCTCGGCGCTGTGTAGGTTTCCCGATCTGCCGCTCCGTCAGGAGCAGGCAGCGCTTTTCGGTCGAGCTTTCCGCTCGGGGTAACCGGCCATTGTTCCATCTCAATGATATGAGCAGGAATCATATAGCCCGGAAGCAATGTCTCAAGCTGCTTGCGCACTTCATTTCTCCCGAGCCCTTCCGCATACGCACATAATTCCGCCTCGCCGAATTCTGTACGAACAGTCACAGCCGCTTCCCGCACGCCTTCTATGCTTCTGAGCGCCGCTTCGATTTCTCCCGGCTCAATCCGGTAGCCGCGGATTTTCACCTGGTCATCCAGACGGCCGAGGAATTCAACCTGTCCGTCTGGGAGCCAGCGCGCCAGATCACCCGTTTTGTACATGCGCTCTCCCGGATAAAATGGATCATCAAGAAAACGTTCTTCTGTTAATTCCGGACGATTCAAGTAGCCTCTGGCGACGCCGGCTCCGGCGATATACAATTCTCCGATACATCCAGCAGGCAGCATCCTCTGCTTCTGGTTCAGAATATACAATCTGACATGATGAATAGGTTTGCCAATGGGAATGCGGTCAAGTTTTTCATCCAGCGGGCAATCAAAGAATGCCGCTTCTACAGTAGCTTCGGTAGGCCCATAGGAATTGGTTAATGTAACATCTGGCAGCAATTCACAGAACCGAGAGACAAGATGTGCCCCCAGCTGTTCGCCTCCAGAAAACACCCTCTTCAGCCTGTTCGTTTTGATCGGTACAGGGCCATTTTTTAGATATTCTAAAAACGCATGAAGCATAGAAGGCACAAAATGCATCGCTGTAATCTGCTGTTCTTCTATGACCTTCAATATCATGTCCGGTTCTTTTTCGCCTCCTTGAGGAAGCAGATAAACAGAGGCGCCAGCATACGGCCACCAAAACAGCTCCCATATCGAAGCATCGAAGGAATACGACGTTTTATGCAAAATGACGTCCGATTGGTTCAAAGGATAGCGGAACTGAAGGGAATTTAAAAAATTCACTGCAGATTGATGTTCAACCTGTACACCCTTAGGTCTTCCAGTAGAGCCGGATGTATAAATCACATAGGCTAAAGAATCCGGATAGACTTCAACATTTGGATTGGACAGACGACGTTTCAGCCCGCTGTTTAATTGACTGAGATGAACGATTTCTCCATCAAAAGCTGGAATGTCTAGATTGTCAGATTGAATAAGGAGAATGCCAGAATCGCTGTCCTTCAGCAAAAAGCGGATCCGTTCCTCTGGATAATCCGGGTCAATAGGAAGATAAGCGCCGCCTGCTTTTAGAATCGCATAAATCCCGATCAGCATTTCAGGGGAACGCCTACCCATAATGGCAACAGTCGTTTCGGCTTTTACTCCGCGGTCGATCAGCTCCCAGGCTACACGGTTAGCCTGTTCGTTCAATTCCTTGTAGGTTATCTCTCCGTCTTCAACGATCACGGCCGGTTGGTCAGGTGTTTTTGCCGCTTGCTGTTCGAGTGCATGGTGCAGGGTCTGTTTCAACGGATAGCCTGTCTCCTCAAGCGGATGGCACGAGTCAATGAAAGACCTTTCTTCTTCTATTGTCAGGATCGGGATATTGTCCAATTCCATGTCAGGACTGGAAGCTGTGTTTTCCACAAGTGTCATAAAAAGGTCGGCCCATCTTTGAACGGTATCTTTTTCAAACAAAGCGGTACTGTATTCAAACTGACAGTACAGCTCAGCCTCATGCTCTGTGACATACAGGGAAATATCGAACTTAGATATCGGATGCTGCAAATCGTTCCATCTAAGCAGCAAATCATTCATTTTCAGCGTTTGCTTTTCCATATTTTGCAGCACAAGTGTTGTATCAAACAGCGGATTCCGGCTCATTTCCCGCTGCACACCGAGTTGATCAACCAGCTCTTCAAACGGATAATCCTGATGCTCATAGGCTTCCAGTGCAGTCTGCTTGACTTCCTTGAGAAAATTTGTAAATGTCTTATTGCCGGCTGGGTGCGTCCGGAGCGCTAATGTATTGACGAACATGCCAAGGACCGATTCAAGATCGGCATGCGGGCGTCCGGCAATAGGCGAACCGATCACGATGTCTTCCTGACCGCTTAACCGCGACAAAAAAGCTGAATACAATGCGAGTAGCGTCATGTACAGCGTGCTCTCATTTTTGCGGGCTAGCTGCTTCAGACGGGACGTGATTTCTTCATTCATTTGAAATAAAACTTTGCCGCCTGTAAAATTCCGTTCTGCCGGTCGGCGCTTGTCTGTTGGGAGCTCGAGCACCGGCAGCTCACCGCTAAACTGTCTCAGCCAGTAAGTCTCCTGCTTTTTGTATGTGTCTCCCTTTTGAAATTCCTGCTGCCAAACGGCGTAATCTTTATATTGGATTCGTAACGGCTTAAGCGCCCGATCTGCATAGCGCTCAGTGAATTCGCGGATTAAAAGCTGAACGGATACACCATCGGAAATGATATGATGCATGTCCACCAGCAACAAATGCTTCTCGTTCGCCAGTTTCACAAGGCCAGCTCTGAATAACGGCGCTTGACTGAGGTCAAATGGACGGACAAATCCAGCAGCAGAGGCTTCTTCACTTAACGTAAACGGAACCTCACTGTGAATACGCTGTACGGGCTCGGCATCTTCTCCCGGCACAAAGGACGTTCGAAGCGGCTCATGCCGGCTGATCAGTTCCTTGAATACAGCAGCCAGTTTTTCGCGATCAAGCTTCCCTTCCAGTTCTAAAACTGCCGGCATGTTGTAGCCGACACCGCCATTATCTAGATGCTGGAGCACGTACATCCGCTTTTGAGCTGATGATACTGGGTACGTCGGTTGTTCTTTTGCCTGTGCAACCGATGCAAAGGGATTTTCCTCTGCATGTCGAATAATGAGAGCCAATCCTTCCACTGTCGGATGGGCAAATACGTCCTTCAGCGGGACTTGAACATGAAATTCCTTGGCGATTCGCGACACAAGCACCGTTGCTTTTAACGAGTGTCCGCCGCGGTCAAAAAAATTGTCGTGAATGCCGATCGGGGCTTCCTTCAGCACATCTTCAAACAGCTGCGAAAGCTTTACCTCTAACAGGTTCCGCGGAGCAGCGTATGTATTACTGCTGATTGAAGCTTCCGGTTCTGGAAGAGCTGATTGATCGACTTTTCCGTTCGGCGTCAAAGGAATGCTGTCAACCCAGACCCATTTGGCCGGAATCATATATTCTGGGAGCTCATTTGCCAGATATTGTCGCAAAGCCGAGGAATCCAGCCTGTGCATACTGCAATAATAAGCGCATAACTCATGTTCTTCACCTTGATTTTGCCGGATAAGAATAGCAGCTTCTTTGACCTCTGGATGCTTCATTAACGCGATTTCTATTTCTTGCGGCTCGATTCGATAACCTCTGATTTTCACTTGATCGTCGGCTCGACCGATATATTCAAAGCTGCCGTCTTCACGAATTCTCGCTACATCTCCCGTTCGGTACATGACCGCTCCGGGCCTGAAAGGATCGGGTAAAAATTTCTCTCGCGTCAGTTTATCGTTATTGATATAACCTCTGGCCACACTTGAACCGGAAATATAAAGTTCTCCTGATACTCCCCGAGGCTGCAGCTGTTTTTGGCGATTTAAAATATACAGATCAGTACAATCAATCGGTTTTCCGATCGGAGGAAACTCCGGAATTTGGTCACCCGGATGTATGGTATATGCCGACACTACATGAGTTTCTGAAGGTCCATAATGATTGTGCAAGTACATGCTGCGCTGACACAAAACATCTTTGAGGAGACTGGAAACGATTAATTGCTCACCGGCTGTAATCAGGTGTTTTACATCATGAGGAAACGCGTTCGCAAATTCCTGTTCGCTGAAAATCATTTTGATAAAAGCCGTTGGGAGAAACACAATAGTCATCTGATGCTCTTTTATAAATGCAAACAGCTGAGGCACGTCTCTTTTTATAGCTTCAGGCACGATATGAAGTGTGCCGCCTCCCAGCAATGTTGAAAATATTTCTTGATAGCAGACGTCAAAGGCAGGAGTTGCAAATTGCAAAACATCATTTTCAAAGTCAATGCCAGAGCGAGTGAATTCGAACTGCAGCAAGTTAGCCATATTTCGATGTTCAAATTGAACGCCTTTTGGTTTTCCCGTTGTGCCTGATGTGTAAATCATATAGAGCAGATCGTCCGCACTATTCACTGAATGTAAGCAGCTGCCGTCTTCGATTTGAGTATCTTCTATATAGGTAACATTCAGGCCAGTCTCAAGCAAAGGTGCAAAATGCGCTTGTGAAACGACATGAGAGCAGCCGCAGTCATTTAGAATATAATTTATTCTGTCAGACGGATAATGGGGATCGATTGGAACAATGGCGCCTCCAGCCTTCAATATACCGAGAATACCTGTAATGAACTCAGTTGAGCGTTCCATCATGATTGCGACAGGTTCCTGCCTCATAACGCCTTTTTTCCGCAAATGCCGTGCCAATCTGTTGGCGGATTCGTTCAATTCTTTATAGGTCAGAGAATGCGCTTGATCAATCACAGCCCGCGCGTCAGGCGTCCTTTCTGCCTGTTTTTCAAACATGGCATGGATGGTTTCATAAACTGGTTTGTGATCTTTGATTTCCCCAATCAGCTGCAGCTTTTCAGTGTCTGTTGTGATATCGATGTCTTCGGGTGAGAGATGCGGATGATCTAAGATTTGGGAAACAGTGTTCAAAAGATGCTCCTTAACAGAAAGCACAAAGGATCGGTCATGCAGTGCTGCATCATAGCTCATTTTTATATGGATTTCTTCCGCTGGCGCCACCATAAGATAAAAGCTGTAATTGGTTTCATCCGCTACTGTAAAGTTATGAATCTGAAAAAGATCTGAATCAGGCTCCTGGCTGTTCAGCATTTCTATTTCTTTCTGCACCGGATAGTTTTCGAATACAAGAATGTGATCAATCAAACCTTGCTTGACTGCTGAACGAGACTGTATCTCGTATAGAGGATGGTAGCTGTATGCTTCTGCAGCAAGGCGATCCTTTTGCATGTCTTTTACGAGCTGTAAAAATGGCGTTTTTGATCCATGCATCCGTATGGGAATCGTGTTGATGAAAAGCCCGACCATTTGTTCAATTCCTTCAATGTCTGAGGGCCTTCCTGAAATGACAGAACCAAATACCGCGTCATCACTATTGTTATATTTTTGAAGAAGAATTCCCCATAGGGTATGGAAAATTGTACTGAGTGTGACTTCTTCTCTTACGGCAAGCTCTGACAGCCTGCAGCTGTCTTCTTTTGAAAATGAAAATGTAATTTGCTCCTGCCTGCTTGTGCTCTTTGTTTTTTTCTGCTTCGGGAGCAAGGTTTGCTGCTTAATGCCGGAAAGATAATTGTCCCAATAGGAAACAGCTTTCTCTTTGTCTTGCTCCATCAGCCAATTGATATAAGTTCCGTATGGCTGAACGGGCTCCAATGATAATGGAGCCCCTTTTGTTTTTGATGCATAAATCTGAAGGAATTCTTTTAGTACAATGCCGAGGCACCAGCCGTCCATCATGATGTGATGAAAGGTCCAAATACAAGTATATTGCCGCTTTCCGGTTCGAATAAGTGTGATGCGCATGAGCATATCTTTTTGCAGATGAAACCCTTTGGCGCGGTCCTTTTCTTTTATTTGTTCGACAAACGCAGATTGGCCCGCTTCATCTAAATGAGCAATGTCCTCCTCCAGTACACTGACAGTCCGTTCCCTCAGGACAACCTGCTGAGGTGAAGAGACATTTTGGCTGATGAAAATCGTTCTGAAAATGTCATGTCTTGCTACTAAAGCATTGATGCTCTCTTGGAAAAACTGCAAATTGACTTCTCCCTCTATTGTAAAAGAGGCTTGTTCAACATATGCCCGTGAATCTTTTTGCAGGAGGGAATGAAAAAGCATTCCTTCCTGCATATAAGACAGCGGATAAATATCCTGTATTGAATTCGCTTTTGTCATGTTCATATCTCCCTGTCACGATTTTCTACAAGTCTTCCACCAAGCTGGATATACTGTCCAAATCCTCTGCCGTTAATGATTGGCTGCTGAAATCGCTCAGCGTCTTTTCTGTGTTCTGTTTTTCAGCACAGTGTTTCATAATATCCCGCAAATAGCATTCAATCATGTTGATGAGCCGCTCCATTGTAACCCTGTGAAACCGTGCCGGCGGATAGCTGAGCTGAAAATGAAGCTGATTTTCTGCTGCCATCGCACTCATCTCAATAAGCTGCTCCCGCTTCCAAGTAGGAGTGATGTCCTTACCGCTCCCAAGACCGGATGGGCGGAAACGGTCTTGACTTTCTCTGTCGTTGAACTGCCCTAAATAGTTAAAGCCGATTTCAGGTGTTTTTGAAAACACCATGCTTTTATGTTCGGGATGTGTAAGATATTTCAACATGCCGTACCCTACCCCTTTGTTCGGTATCCGGCCCAATGTATCTTTCACGGTTTTAACTGCGGTTCCAAGCTCATCCGCTTGATTTTCAAAGTCAATAAGGACGGGGTAAATGGATGTAAACCAGCCAACCGTCCGGCTGATGTCTAAATCCGGCAGAATGTGTTCTCTCCCGTGTCCCTCCATTGCCATACGGAGCTTGCTGCCCCCTGTCCAGTCACAAATCGCTAAGGAAGCCGCCGTCAATAGAATATCTTGTGTATCTGTGCCATAAGCGTGGTTTACCTTTTGCAGCAAGACCGCGGTGTCTGCTTCAGTGAGTGAAAAGCGCAATGTTTCCCTTACACTGCTGTTCATATTCTCCATATAAGGCATTTCGTATGGCAGTTCCGCTGCTTTTTCCTCTTCAACCGTCCGCCAGTACGTTTCCTCGCGAATCAGCTTGCTGCTTTGGGCATAATCTTGAATTCGCCGTGCGTATTCCTGATAGGAATCTGTTTTAGGCGGAAGCTGTATAGCCTGTCCTGAAGCTGCTTGATGATATGCCGCTGACAGGTCCTCCAGTAAAATTCTCCATGATACCCCATCAACGACCAAATGATGAATCGTGAGAAATAAATAATCTCCGGACAGCGTTTTAAACCAAGCGGCATGCAGTAATGGTCCTTGTTGGAGATTGATACTTTGCTGAAGATTTGCCACTTCTTCTTTAATGCTCGTTTCCCAATCGATTCCCGGATCTGAAAAATCAGAAATCCTTAAGCTGTACAGTTTGGATTCATGAATATCTTGGTTGATTTGCATCTGTTGTCCGCTATCATCCCGATAAATCATCCGCAGGGCATCATGATGCTCTGCCAGTTTTTTTAATGATGCGCGCAGTGCATTTTCCGACAAACAATCAGGACTAAACAGCATGACAGACTGGTTAAAATGGTGTCTATCTTCTATATCCTGAGAGAGGAACCAATGCTGAATAGGTGTCCATGGGACAGCTCCCTGAACAGATCCTTGGTCTATTACTCTTTCTGTCTTCCGGATGACTGCTGATAAATCTTTTATGTTCGGATGGCGGAATAAATCGCTTGCATGCAAGCTCCACCCATAACGTCCGAGGCGCGCGGATACTTGAAGAGCCTTAATTGAATCTCCGCCTAGTTCAAAAAACGAATCTTCTATTCCGATCCTCTGTGTCCCGAGAACCTCCTGCCATATGATCGCAAGCTGTTCTTCAAGGTCATTTCGAGGCGGGACGTACGTTTGTTTAGATGTAATATCTGGTTCAGGCAGTGCTTTTCGGTTCAATTTTCCGTTGGCAGTGAGCGGGAGAGCATCCATTTCTATCACATAGGCCGGCATCATATAGCCTGGCAGCATTTGAGAAAGGTGAGTACGCACTTGTTCAGCATCTGTACCCTCTTTTACGCTTATATAGGCGTAAAGCTCCTTGCTGCCTAATTGTCCTGTTCGCGCCAATACAGCTGCTTCTTTGACACCGTCTATATGACGAAGCGCTGATTCAATCTCACCGAGCTCAACCCGGTACCCCCTTATTTTTACCTGATCATCGACACGGCCTACATATTCAATTGTGCCGTCCGGCAGCCAGCGTGCCAGATCACCGGTACGGTACATTTGTTCGCCGGGCGCAAATGGATTTGGCACAAATTTCTCTTTCGTCAGGTCTGGTCGACCAAGATAGCCTCTTGCCACACCATCTCCGCCGACACACAGTTCACCGACAGCTCCGATCGGCTGCAGCATCCCCCATTTATTTAAGATAAATGCGGTTGAATTACCAATCGGCCGGCCGATCGGAATGGAATGTTCATACAGTTTTTCAATGTGAAAACAAGTTGAAAATGTTGTATTCTCAGTCGGCCCATATCCGTTCCAGATTGACAATTCCGGGCATGCTTGCTTGATTCGATTGACATGACTGGCTGACAGAGCTTCTCCGCCAATAATCAGATTTATGAGCCGGGAAAATATTTTCTCATTCTGTTCTGTTAAATGGTTGAAAAGAGATGCAGTCAGCCACATTGTGGTGATTCCGTTTTGTTCTATGTATCTCTTAAGCTGATGGGAATCCAGAAATGTTTCTTTATCTGTGAGATGCAAAGCAGCGCCATTTAGCAGCGGCCCGAGTATTTCAAATGTAACGACATCAAAACCGAGTGAAGAAGTCAGCAGAAGCCGGTCTCCAGGTGTAAATTCAATGTAATTGCTGTTTTTGACAAGACGGATCACACTTCGCTGCTCAATCATGACACCCTTCGGTTTGCCGGTTGAACCTGAGGTATAGATGATATAAGCGAGTGAATGTGGCCCTGCTTGAGATTCAAAGTTCTTCGTTTCTCCTTGTCCTTGAATCTCTTCGATGACGATTTGCTCACATGTAAGCTCTAAGTCTAATCGTTGATTGTTTGCTTTTTCAGATTGAAGAAGTATTTTTGCACCGCTGTCTGACAGCATATATGATATTCGGTCAGGAGGAAGATCCTTAGCGATAGGCAAATAGGCTCCTCCAGCTTTCAAAATGCCGAGCATTCCTGCTGCAAGTTCTGGAGTTCGTGTTGTCAATAATGCAACTACAGTTTCAGGTCCGACTCCTTTTCTCCGAAGAACAGCAGCAATCCTGTTTGCCCGGATGTTCAGCTCCTTATACGTTAATGTTTGTTCATCGCCGGCCACAGCTATGGCATCAGGCGTTTGTGCAGCCTGTAACTCAAACAGCCTGCTGATGGTTTCATGTCTCGGATACTCTCTTTTTGTGCAGTTGAGTTCATGGATAAGGAAATGGGTTTCATTCTCGTCCAATACATGTATTGTTCCAAGTGCTGCTTCGCTGTCTTGGATGATGGCGCGTAGCATATTCATTAAATATTGAAGCCACATTTCAATCGTATTTTTCTGATAGAGATCAGTGCTATATTCCATTTGAAACATCATAGATCCATTAGCTCCCTCGTACGCATACAGGGTTAAATCGAACTTTGATACTTGATGTTCCACATTTGTTGCGGGCCGGAGACACAGGTCCTTCAGCTGCATGGATTCTTGGTCCATATTCTGAAGCACAAACATCACATCAAACAGCGGATTTCGGCTCATATCCCTCGTCATGCCGAGCTTGTCGACAAGCTCTTCGAACGGATAATCCTGATGTTCGTAAGCTTCCAATGCGGTCTCGCGCACTTCCTGCAAAAATTGCGCAAATGGCTTCCCGCCCTCCGGGCGTGCCCGAAGCGCCAGGGTGTTGACGAACATTCCAAGTATCGGCTCAAGATCTTTGTGAGGACGTCCGGCAATTGGTGACCCGACGATGATGTCTTCCTGTCCGCTTAAGCGCGACAATAACGCTGTGTAAGCTGCCAGGAGCACCATGTACAGGGTGCTTCCGTTCTCGCGTGCGAGCTTGTGAAGTCCGGCTGTGAGTTCTTGATCGAGCGTAAATGAGACTTGATCACCCGCGAAGCTTCGCACCGGCGGCCGGGCGTAATCAGCCGGCAGGTCCAGTACGGGCAGCTCGCCTTCGAGCTGCTTCAGCCAGTACGCCTCCTGCGTCTTGTACGTGTCTCCTTTTTTAAAGGCCTCCTGCCATACGGCATAGTCTTTATATTGAATGTGAAGCGGAGGAAGCTCCTGATTGGCGTACAGCTCCCCGAATTCCCGAATGAGCGTATTGACTGACACACCGTCTGAAATAATGTGATGCATATCGACCAGTAATAGATGCCGCCCGTCTGGTACCTTGACGATCCCCGCTCGAAACAGCGGAGCTTGGCTGAGGTCAAACGGCTGGATAAACGCTGCCGCGGCTTCCTGTTCAGTTTGTCCGCCGAGCACAGAGGTGTGGAATGTAAACGGCACTTCGTCATGGATGCGCTGAACCGGTTCGCCGTCTGTGTCCGTTGTAAAGGACGTGCGCAGTGACTCGTGGCGTTTGATCAGCTTTTTGAATACGGCATCCATTCTTGTAAGATCCAGCTTTCCTTCCAGCTCCAAGACTGCCGGCATATTGTAGCCTGTGCCTCCATCCTCCAGCTGCTGGA
>NZ_JAHVOC010000017.1:0-14944 GCF_025696525.1 Bacillus sp. XT-2 | reverse complement strand
ACTGCCGGCATATTGTAGCCTGTGCCTCCATCCTCCAGCTGCTGGAGCACATACATCCGCTTTTGGGCGGAGGAAACCGGGTAGGTCTCGCGTTTTTCAGCCGGCTTAATGGCTTCATACGGACTTTCCGTTCCTTCGCTGATGACAGAAGCCAAACCTTCTACCGTCGGATGGGCAAACACATCCTTCAGCGGCACTTGGACGCCGAGTTCCTTGGCGATCCGGGAGACAAGCGCGGTGGCTTTTAAGGAATGGCCGCCCCGGTCAAAAAAGTTGTCGTGAATGCCGACAGGTCCGCTTTTCAGCACTTCCTCCCACAGCTGGGAAAGCTTCATCTCTGTCAGGTTTGTCGGCGCTGTGTAGGTTTCCCGATCTGCCGCTCCGTCAGGAGCAGGCAGCGCTTTTCGGTCGAGCTTTCCGCTCGGGGTAACCGGCCATTGTTCCATCTCAATGATATGAGCAGGGATCATGTAGCCCGGAAGCAAAGTATCAAGCTGCTTGCGCACTTCATTTCTGCCGAGTCCTTCCGCATACGCACATAATTCCGCCTCGCCGCTTTCTGTACGAACAGTTACAGCCGCTTCCCGCACGCCTTCAATGCTTCTGAGTGCCGCTTCGATTTCTCCCGGCTCAATACGATAGCCGCGGATTTTCACCTGGTCATCCAGACGGCCGAGGAATTCAACCTGTCCGTCTGGCAGCCAGCGCGCCAAATCACCCGTTTTGTACATGCGTTCACCCGGATAAAATGGATCATCAAGAAAACGTTCTTCTGTTAATTCCGGACGATTCAAGTAGCCTCTGGCGACGCCGGCTCCGGCGATATACAATTCTCCCGCTACGCCGACAGGCTGTACGGCTAAATGAGGATCTAATACATACAGACGCGCGCCAGGCACGGGTTTTCCGATCGGAAGGCGCAAGCGATCCTTGTCCAGCTCAGGATCACACGCGTAAAATGCCGCATCAACGGTTGCTTCTGTCGGCCCGTAGCCGTGAACCAGCGATGTCTCCGGCAGCAAAGAAGCGAAACGGGCTGCCGTATGGGGTGCCAGCGGTTCACCTCCGGCGAATACGCGCTTCAGGCTTCTCGGTGCCTCTATTTCCGCTTGATCCAAAAAGCTGTTCAGCATGGCCGGAATAAAATGGGCCGTTGTAACGCCTTCCTCCCGAATGGCTTTTACCATCAATGCCGGATCTTTCTCCCAGTCGGACGGAAGCAGATAGGCCGAAGCACCTGAAAGCGTCCACCAAAACAGCTGCCAGACAGATGCATCAAAGGAAAAAGACGTTTTCATCATAATGATGTCGTCTTCCTCTAAAGGAAACTGCATCTGCATGCCGGTCAGAAAGGAAACAGCCTGGCGTTGCTCAACGGCGACCCCTTTCGGCCGTCCAGTGGAGCCCGACGTATAGATCACATAGGCGAGAGAATCGCTGTCCGCTTGATGAAGAGAGTGATATTCGGATTCTTCATTCGCAAGAACCGTCATATCCACTTCAAGTGTCTTCTTGGAAAAATCAGGTGCCTTTAATCCCGGCTGCGTCAGCAACAATGCTGCCCCGCTGTCTTTCAGCATATAGCTCAGCCGTTCCTCTGGATATGCAGGATCAAGAGGCACATAAGCTCCGCCTGCCTTTAAAACGGCTAGAACGGCTGTCAGCATGTCCGGCGAACGCTCGCTTAGAACACCGACAATGCTTTCCTTCGTAACACCATGCGCCGTAAGGCGCGCTGCCAGCCTGTTGGCGTACATGTCAAGCTGCGCGTAAGTCAGCGAACCGCCAGAAAAGCGCAAAGCCGTCCGATCCGGCGTCAAAGCCGCCTGACGTTCAAACAGCCCGTGCAGCGTCGGAGCTAACGCTGAAACAGCTCCCGTCGTATTATATTCAGCAACCATTTTCTGTGTTTTGTCTTTATCTAGTAACGTCATCTTTGAAACAGGAAGAGAAGGATCAGAGATGACAGCTGAAATCATATGCTGTAAATAATCTTTTATCTCAGCCATTAAGCCAGGCTCATATAAACCTGTATGAAAATTGATGCGCACGAACAATGTGCGGCCTGGAATCACTTTGACGCTGCATCCATAATTAGTCTCCTCCGCCATCGCAAAGTTTTCCACTGAGAAACCGAACGATCCAGTCTGGTTTAGTCCTTCAATTTCTTGCTGGGTCGGCACGTTTTCAAACACGATAATATGATCAATGAGCTCTTGTTTAAGAGCACTCTGTGCTTGAATGTCATATAGAGGGAAATAACTGTATGCTTCTGCTTCAGTCATTTCCTTTTGTATCCGGCTGACCAGGCCAGAGAAAGAAAGAGCTTTGCTTTGGACCCGGATGGGAATGGTATTGATAAAAAGGCCGACTATATTTTCTACATCCTCCAGCCCAGAGGGCCTGCCTGAGACGACTGATCCGAACACGGCATCGTCACACCGATTGAATTTTTGCAGCAAAATCCCCCACAAAGCTTGGAAAACGGTGTTAAGCGTTGCACCGGATGCTGCTGCGATTTTCTGCAAATCGGACGTTTCTTTTTCAGAGATGGTAAACGTGACCTGCTGTAATTCACCTTCTGATACTTGCTGGTTTCTTTTTGGCAAAGAAGAAGCTTTCTCGAAATGCTGCAGCCGCTTTTTCCAATATGCAGCTGCCTCTTCACGATCCTGCTGCATCAGCCATTTAATATACGTTCCGTACGGCTGAACTGGCTGCAAATATGGAAGCCGCCCTTCTCCCAGCGCTTGATAAATGTGGAGAAAGTCTTTGATGATGATGCCTAAGCACCATCCGTCCATTAAAATATGGTGATGGCTCCAGATGCACACGTAACGCTCAGGCGCCCATTTTAAAACGGATATTCTCATCAGTACATCCGACTGAAGATCAAAGCCCCTTTTTTTATCTTGTTCCTTGAATGCTTCTGTACAATGTTCTTTCTCTCTCTCATTAAGATGAGAAATATCTTCAAAATGAACATGGCAAGGACGGTTTTTAAGCACCACCTGACGAGGTTTGGCTACATTTTTGTAGATAAAAGTCGTTCGAAAGATTTCATACCTGTCAAAAACAGCGTCCATACTTTTCTGGAAACGGTCTAAGTCAAGCTGCCCATTGATTGTAAAAGACGCCTGTTCAAAATAAGCTCTCGACTGTTCATCATACAGCGAATGAAAAAGCATCCCCTCCTGCATAAAAGACAAGGGATATATATCCTGTATTTCGGGTTGCTGCGGCATCAATGAATCTCCTCTCCTATAATTTGTTGACGGCCCCCATAATCTCACTTAAATCCTCCAGCGTTAAATCCTCATCAGTAAAATCAGCGGCACTCCATTCGCGGTTTTCTTTGCCCGCGCAATGCTGAATCATGTTTTCAAGCGCATGTTTAAGATGATCGGCTAATGCTTGTATGGTTTGTTTCTTAAATTGAAGACGGTTATAAATAATGTGCATGTGCAGGCATCCTGATGAAACGGCTCCGCTGATATCTAACACATAAGGCCGCTCCCAATCCGGGCTGATTTCATTCCCTGTCTTAATATCAGAAATCTCAAAAGCTTTTGATTGAACATCCTGATCAAACTGGCCTAAGTAATTAAAGCTGATTTCCGGGTCGCTGTACTCAGAATCCCATATCTTATTGATATATTTCAGCACTCCATAGCCTGCGCCTTTATGCGGTATGCGGTGCAGCATGTCTTTTGTCTGCTTAATGTGTCGCCCTAGCCGCTCACCTTCATCCGTATGGTCAGAATCACTCATATCAAGCCATACAGGATAAATTGAAGTAAACCAGCCTACTGTTCTGTTTATGTCAATATTGTCAAGATAATCTTCTCTGCCGTGGCCCTCCATACTGATTTTGAAATGGTCAAGTCCCGTCCATTCCTGCAAAGCTAGACCTAAAGCAGTCAGAAGGATATCATTCGTTTCCGTGTTGTATGCATTGTTTGCAGCAGTTAACAGCAATTCTGTATCTTCACGAGACAGCTCGAAATCAATTACTTCTGTATCTTTGAATGAGTTCGATGTGATCGAATGATCTTTGGGAATACGCTCAATATGCCGGTCCTCCCGCTCATTCCAATACGCGATTTCACGCTGCAGACGACGGCTTTTTGAATAGTCAGCCAATGTTTGTGCATAAGTGAAATATGAATCCGTTTTTTCCGGCAGTACGATGGGTTTTCCTGAGACTGCCTGTTCGTAAGCAATTGAAAAATCCTCAAATAAAATGCGCCATGAAACGGCATCAATGACTAAGTGATGGATCGTCAGAAACAAATGGTCTCCATCATCGGCTTTAAACAAACCAGCATGAAGCAAAGGGCCAGTCTCCAATCGAATGGTTTGCTGAATTTGGTTTGCCATTTCTTCAATCTGTTTGTGTGCTTCGGCTGACAAGCCCTGTGCATTTCCGGCTGTATTTGAACGATGATCTCTTATATCAAACAGATCGAAGGCATATAGCTCCTCATCCGGAAGATCTGCTCCTCTGTTAACCTGTACAGGCTTGCCATCTTTGTAACGGCATATGATTCTCAGTGCGTCATGATGAGTCACCAAGCTTCTCAGCACATTTCTGAGTGCAATGTCATCAAATCGTTCAGCCCGGTAGAGCATGACAGATTGATTAAAATGATGGGCTTCCAATGATTGTGAAAAAAACCATTGCTGTACAGGTGTCCAAGGCAGCTCGCCTTCGACTGGCGTTTGGTCAATTACGCGTACGGCTTTTCGAACGCGGGCGGACAGTTCACCAAGCGTCTGATGCTCAAACATCTCACGCACTGTCGTTTCATAGCCTCGCTGCTTCAGCCGTGCACACACCTGCAACGCTTTTATTGAATCCCCTCCAAGCTCAAAGAAATTCGCGCTGACACCTATCTCCTCCGCTTCGAGCAGTTCCTCCCAAATGTCAGCCATCGCCTTTTCAATCTCATTTCTAGGGCTGATATCATTCTCAGTTTGAGCGCGCTTATCTGGTTCCGGCAGGGCTTTCTGGTCGAGCTTGCCGTTAACCGTCAGCGGGATGCTGTCAATCTGGATCAAGCGGGCAGGCACCATAAAATCAGGCAGAACGGCTCTCAGGGCAGCCCTGATATCTGCTTCATTTACGACCTGTCCATCTTCCGCAACCAAGTAAGCATATACAGCGGATTGGCCTTGTTCATCATCTCTTGTGATGACAGCAGCCTCTTTGATTATTGGAAGCTGAAGCAGAGACGCCTGGATTTCGCCGAGCTCGATGCGGTGTCCTCTCACCTTTACTTGATCATCAATGCGGCCCATATATTCCAGATCTCCACTTGCCAGACGCTTTGCAAGGTCTCCGGTTCGGTATAATCTGTCTCCCGGAAGATAAGGATTAGGTACAAATCGGGCCGCGGTCAGATCATCTCTGTTCAAATATCCCCGGGCTACCCCTTCTCCGCCAATATACAGCTCTCCTGGAACTCCTGTAGGCTGAAGATTCATATGAGCATCCATCACATAAGCCTGAAGAGTTGCCAGCGGTTTTCCGATATTGCTCTTATTTTTTTCTATATCAGCTGAGGACAATTTCTTATATGTCACATGTACAGTTGTTTCAGTAATGCCGTACATATTGATCAGATCAGTATCAGGGTATTTCTCGTTCCAGGTTACAAGCATGCCGGGCTGTAAAGCTTCTCCGCCGAAAATAACATATCGCACATGTAATCGGTCCGTATGGTTTTCTTCTTCATGAATGAGTCCGTAAAAAGCAGTTGGAGTCTGATTGAGTACTGTGACGCCTTCGTTTTTTAACAATAAGCGGAATGCGTTTGGATCGCGGGCTGTTTCTCTGGAGACAAGAACCAGCGTACTTCCATTCAGCAATGCTCCGAACATTTCCCATACTGAGAAATCAAAGCAATATGAATGAAATAAAGTCCAAACGTCCTCACTGCCAAAATCAAAAGGCAGGTCCTGATGCTTCAATAGACTAATCACATTGCGATGCTCGACAACGACGCCCTTTGGCTGCCCAGTGGTTCCAGATGTATAAATCACATAAGCTGGCTGGTCTGCTAATGTTTCTTGCGCTTTCAAATCAGGCGAAATCAATTCGTTTTCGGCGTCATTCAGGTATAAAATTTGCCCATGGTAATCCGCCGGCTTGTTGTGTCCGTGCTCTGTCAGGAGAATTCTTGCCCCGCTGTCATTCAGCATAAAGCTGATGCGTTCTTGAGGATATTCAGGGTCAATCGGCAAGTATGCCCCTCCGGCCTTTAGAATAGATAAAACGCCAATCACCATATCAGGCGATCGATCAAACAATAAACCGATGATATCCCCGGATCGGACTCCTTGTTTCATCAGCATAGCCGCTGTCCGTTCTGCTTTTTCATTCAGGTCACGATAAGTCATCCGTATATGATCGCATATCACTGCAGTATGTTCGGGATGTTCAGCTGCTTGTTTTTCAAATAGACGAACGATGCTTTCATCTCTTGGATAGTCAGCATACTGACCCATCGTTTCAAGAAGCAATTCGCGCGCTGGAGCAGAAAGCAATTGCATTTCCGAAAGCTTCATATGGATATCAGACGTTATTCCTTTCACCAGCTCAATAAAATGGGAAGCCCATCTTGCAATGGTCTCTTCTTCAAACAGTGCGGTACTGTATTCGAAGCGGCAGCGAATGCCATCGGAATGCTCCTCAGCGTGTAATGTCAAATCGAATTTAGATACATTGTGTGACGGGGTTACAGACGAGATAGACAAACCAGGCACTTCAAACCGGAAATCTTCGCTGTTTTGGAGCACGAGCATCGCGTCAAACAGTGGATTGCGATTTACCTCCCGTTTCGTTTCAAGCTTATTGACGAGCTCTTCAAAAGGATAATCCTGATGCTCGTATGCAGTCAGAGCAAGTTCGCGAATTTCCTGCAAATAAGAGCTGAACGTTTTGCGGCCCTCAGGCTGGCATCGCATAGCTAATGTATTGACAAACATCCCGATAACTCGCTCCAGATCAGCGTGCGGTCTCCCGGCAGCAGGCGAGCCGACAACGATATCCTCCTGCCCGCTCAGTTTGGAAAGCATGATGGAATAGACAGACAGAAGGAGCATATACATCGTCGTTCCCGTTTCAAACATCAAGCGGTGCAGTTCTTCCGCCGTTCTTTTATCAATGTTTACTTCAAATGTTCCGCCGCTGAAATCAGGCAGAAGCGGCCTCGTTTTATCAAGTGGCAAATCCAATACTGGAAGGCTGCCGCCAAGCTGCTTCAGCCAGTAGGCCTCCTGTTTGCTGTAATGCGTTTTCGGAAACTTCTCTTGCTGCCAAACCGCAAAATCCTTATAATGCAGGTTTAAAGCTGGAAGCTCTTTTCCGCAATAAAGATCAGTGAATTCTTGGACGAGTGTACTCATAGAGATTCCGTCAGCAATGATGTGATGCATATCAAGCAACAAATAGGCTCTTTCTTTTTCGAGAGATATCAAGCTTGCTCTAAAAAGCGGTCCCGCGGTAAGATCAAACGGTTTGATAAAGGACGAGATCACAGACTGCAGCATTTGCTCTGATTCAATTTCAAGCTCTTTCAGATCAGCTGCCAGCGCCGGATGAATCTTTTGCACTGGCTCTCCGTTGTTCAGTTCAAATGCCGTACGCAATGATTCATGCCGATTCACAAGCTCTGTGAGTACTTTTCTCAATCTCCCGCGATCCAAATGTCCTCGCAGTTCCAGTACCGCCGGCATGTTGTAGCCTGTGCTGTCATCTGCCAACTGGTAAAGAGCGTATAATCTTTTTTGCGAGAAAGACAGCGGATAAACATCTCTAAAATCCGCAGGTTCAATCTGCGTAAAAGCATGCTCACGTAAACTCATCAGTTTGGCTGCCATACTTTCCACGGTCGGATAAGAAAAAACGTCACTGAGCGGCAGCTCGATATTCAGCCGTTTATGTATTCTTGATACGAGTGTGGCTGCTTTTAAGGACTGTCCGCCTAATTGAAAGAAATCATCGCGTATACCGATTTGATTTTTGTTCAGCACCTCTTCCCAAATGCGTGCCAGTTCAGTTTCCATTAAGGTTTGTGGCGGCATGTACGTTAAGCTAGTAGTGTTTTCTGGTTCCGGAAGTGCGGAACGGTCGAGCTTCCCGCTGGATGTTAACGGCATTTGAGTGATTTTGATGATGCTTGCGGGAATCATATAGGACGGCAATGTACCGGCAAGATGCTGGTGCAGATTCGGAAGGCCGTTTCCTTTTTCCGGAACGATATAAGCAACGAGTTCCTTTTCCTCATCAGAAACATCACGGGCCAGCACTGCAGCTTCCTTCACTCCAGATGCTTGCCGAAGAACAGTTTCAATCTCACTTAATTCAATGCGATATCCCCTGATTTTTACCTGATCATCAAAACGTCCAATATATTCAATCGTGCCATCAGGCAGGAAGCGCCCTGCATCTCCGGTTCGATATAAGCGTTCCCCTTTGAGGAATGGATGGTCTGTGAATGCTTTCTCTGTTAGCTCTGTGCGCTTATAGTACCCTTGTGCGAGACCCGCGCCGGAAATACACAGTTCACCCGCCGCGCCTATCGGCTGCAGTTGCTCTCCTTGTAAAATATATACTTTTGTATTGGCGATCGGGTGTCCGATCGTGATTCTCTCTTCTTCGTTTAGATGACGAAGGATTGTTGTTGCCACGCTGTTTTCTGTCGGTCCATATTCATTTGCAAGTTCAGCGGAGGGACAAATCTTTCTGCTAGTCTCAAGCAGGTCAGGAGTCACTGCCTCGCCCGCAAATGTCACGATACGAAGACTTTGTGCATCTTCAGCAGTCAGCACTTCTAATAACACCCGGTACAAGGAAGGAACAATAAGCATATGACTAACCTTGTATTGAGCTATTTTCCGTCTAAGGGCGAGCACGTCCTTCGCTTCGTTATCTGTTGTCAGCAGCACGCATGCGCCGGACAGAAGCGGAGTAAACAAGCTCGTCACGCAGCCGTCGAAAACATAGGAAAACAGATGAAGTGCTGTATCCCCTTCGCTCATGCCGTACTCTTCCCGTCTCCACTGCAAGGTATTTGCAATTCCTTGATGGTCAACGAGCACTCCTTTTGGCCGTCCTGTCGTTCCTGACGTATAGATCAGGTAGGCAAGCTCACCAATCGATGCATCAGGAGAGTCCGTTCTGTAATGTGTTGTATGTCCTGATGTCACAATTCTGCCTTTATAGCCTGACGGGATGGATGAAATAAGTTCTTCTTCTGTCAGTAAGAGAGCTGCTTGACTGTCATGCAGCAGAAAAGAAAGCCGCTCTTTCGGATAACTTGGATCAAGAGGCAGATAAGCGCCTCCGGCTTTCCAAATTCCAAGCAGGGCAGCAGCCATGTCCATTGACCGTTCCATCATCACAGCGACAATCCCGCCAGATCCAGCTCCCTTTTCTATCAGGGCGTGTGCAATCTGATTGGCTCTTTCATCTAATTGCCGATATGTCCGGCACTCATCTCCCATTCTCAAAGCAGCCGCGTCAGGTGTTTTGAGAGCCTGTTCCTCAAACAATTGGGATAGCGTTTTGCTTGGATAATGGCGCTCCGTTTCGTTAAACGATTGAATGAGCTTACGTTCTTCAGGAGGCACAATGTTGATGCTGTCGACAGCAATATCGGGATTTGACAAAATACAATCCATTGCCTGCATGAGGTGCCCCTGAATCCGAAGCACCTCTTCACGTTCATAAACGGCGGCATTGTAGCTGAATTTAATATAAAATGATTCACCTGGAACGATGACAACATTAAGGTCATAGCTGGTTTGTTCTGACATAGAAATGTCATCTAGCTTCAATGCGTTTTCGTCATTTTCGCTTTGCCTATTGACTGCCTGCTGAAGCTGTACAGGATAATTTTCAAAGACAAGAATATGATCGATCAATCCTTGCTTCAAAGCACTGCGGTTTTGAATCTCATAAAGCGGATAATAACCATGCTGCTCAGAACGTAAAGTATCCTCCTGCACGGATTTGACAAGCGTAGAAAATGCCATTTTCTCTGCAGATCGAATACGCACCGGAACAGTGTTAATAAACAAGCCGACCATTGACTCGATCCCGTCAATCGCTGACGGACGTCCGGAAACAACAGAGCCGAAGACCGCGTCATCCGTACCGTTGTAACGATGGAGAAGAACACCCCATAGACTCATAAATAAAGTGTTTAATGTAACTCCCCAATTTTGGGCAGCTGCTGTCAATTTCTGAACGATAGCCGGCTCTAAAGAAAAACGGATATTTGCGGCTTCATATTCCCCATTCGCTGAGCGGCTTTTTAGTTTAGGAATAGAAGCGGTATTGCCGTACTCCTGCAGGTAATCTCTCCAGTATGCAGCGGTTTCTTCTTTATCTTGTTCTCCGAGCCATTCAATATAACGGCTGTACGGCACCGTGCTGCCGAGCTGTACAGGCCTGTTATTTTTAAGTGAGTTATACATGCTGAAGAATTCTTTGAGGATGATGCCCAGGCACCAGCCATCCATGATGATATGGTGATGCGTCCAGACACATGTATATGTGCTGTCTCCTCTATCAAAAAGCGTGAGCCGCATTAACGGATCTTTTTGCAAGTGAAACCCTTTTTCCCGGTCCTGCTGCATAAAGTCTTCTATCAGAGCAAGCTGCTCATCATGTTTCAGGTGAGAAAGATCTTCCCTTTGTACGGTCAATTCACGGTTTGTCAGCACAACTTGCTGCGGCCCAGTGAGGTCTGGAACCTCCTTAAGGAATATGGTTCTGAAAATATCGTATCGGGAAACAAGAAGATTTAAGCTCTTTTGAAACGAATCGATACACAGGCTGCCTGTAATGGTAAACGAGGTTTGTTCCACATAGGCTTTAGAGCTGAAATCAAGCAGTGAATGAAACAGCATCCCTTCCTGCATGTACGATAACGGATAAATATCTTGGATCTGCGTTGCTTGCGTCATCAATTCCACACACCTTTTCCAAAAGTTAAAGATCTTTAACGAGATTTTCGATGCTAGATAATGCGGATGGCGTTAGTTCTTTGTTGCTGAAATCGCTCAGCGTTTTTTCTCGTTCTTTTTTCTTTGTACAATGCTCAATGATCTCGATAAGATGACTGTGAAAGCTGTCCATCAAACACTGAATTGTGTTTTCGCGGAACACCCGGGTGTATACTGCTTTGACTTGCAGGCGTCCGTCTGTTATCAAAGCATTAATATCGAGCTCGTACTCTCTTTCTCTCTCCCCCGCTATTTCGTAACGAGGCTGATAAGAAGACAGTTGAAACAAATCAGAACCCTCACCTTCGCTGAATTGTCCAAGATAATTGAAGCTGATCTCAGGCTCTTTATGCTGTATGGCTCCCTTTTGTACTAATAAGCCGTAGCCCGTTCCCTTGTGTGGCACTCTTCTCAGCCTGTCCTTTGTCGCTTTGATTCTGTAACCGAGCTGATCTTCAGATGAATGCGGTGCACTCATGTCCAGAAGGATAGGATATATAGAAGTGAACCAACCTACTGTTCGTGAAATATCAATATTCGGAACATGTCCTTCTCTTCCATGGCCCTCAGCGCTGATCACAATTTGTTCGTGTCCGCTCCATTCATAAAGCGCCATTCCTAAAGCAGTCAGCAAAAGTTCGTTGGCATCAGTACCATAGGCTTGCTGCGTTTCAAACAGCAGTTTTTTAGTCCAGTCACTGGCTAATACAAACGCAGCTGTTTCAGCACTGCTTTGATGCCTGTCCGACTCAGCTATGTCCTTAGGCAGAAAAACATTATGGGCATCTAAAATCGTTTGCCAATATGTTATTTCTGATAACAATTGCCGGCTCCCGGCTATCTGTGCCAGACCGCTGGCATATGATAAATAAGAATCGCTTTTCGGCGGCAGTTTGATCTCTGTTTGCTCCAAAGACTGTTGGTAGGCTGCAGCTAAATCTTCAAGCAGAATCCTCCAAGAAACGCCATCTACAGCGAGATGGTGGATCGTAATCAGCAAATGGTCTCCCTCTGTCGTTTTAAACAATCCTGCTTGCAGCAAAGGTCCTTCTTTTACATTCATATTGCTTTGAATCACGATTTCCTCAGCGGCAAATTTTTCTTCCAAGAGTGTGCCTTTTGCCTGTTCCTTTGTCCAATCCGCTAGATGAAATCCGAACAGTTCATTTTCAGTAATCTGAATACCGCGATTGTACTGAACGACACGCCCGGTATGATCCTGTGTAAACACCATGCGAAGCGCGTCATGATGCTCAGTCAATTTGCGCAGCGCTTGGCGAAGCGCGTCAGCATGAAACCCCTTTTCGCTGAAAAGCATGACCGATTGGTTGTAATGATCACGAAAAGCATGACGCTGATCGAAAAATTTGCTCTGAATCGGTGTGAGATCCGCTTCACCTTCGATAGGCCTCTGTTCTGCCTGAGATATCAATGGAGTGATGTGGCTGCTCAGCTCATGAACTGTTGGATAACGGAATAAATCTTGTATAGTCATGCTCCAGCCTTCAGCTGCCAGCCGGGCGGACACTTGCAGTGCTTTAATAGAGTCTCCTCCAAGCTCAAAAAAGGAGTCGTGAATGCCAACTCGAGACACGCTCAGCACGTCCTCCCAAATCTGCGCTGTCATTCCCTGCAATTCGTTGACCGGTGCAGTATACGGCCGCGAGAAAGCTTCATTTGGTACCGGTAAGGCTTTTCTGTCCAGCTTCCCGTTTAATGTCAGCGGCATAGTTTCCAAAGGAATGATATGCGCAGGGATCATATATGCCGGCAGCATTTTCGATAAAGCACCGCGGAGAACCGTTGTATCGGCATCTGAAGGCAGAATATACGCTGCCAAACGAGCCTGTCCATTCGTATCACTTTGAACCGCTACAACCGCTTCATTGACAAGTCCGGTTTGGAGAAGCACACTTTCAATTTCTTCTGTTTCGATCCTGTACCCGTTTATTTTTACTTGATGATCTATCCGGCCAAGAAGCCTGAGAGTGCCGTTTGGAAGCCAGCAAGCCAGATCCCCTGTTCTGTAGAGTCTTTCTCCGGATACAAATGGATTTTTTGTAAATTTCTTTTCCGTTAATTCAAATTTTCCGTGATAGCCCTTGGCAACGCCGGCTCCGCCGATACAAAGCTCGCCGGCAATACCGATCGGCTGTATTTGGTCAGTCTGGCTGAGTACATACAGTTTTACATTGGGAAGCGGGATGCCGATCGGTACGCTGTCTCCCGAATACTCTTCACCCATATTCATTTCATAGTAACTTGAATCAATCGTGGCCTCTGTGACCCCGTAACTATTGATTAAGCGCATTTTGTTTCCGAAACGGTCCGCCAATGTTTTGAAATCATGGGCTTTCACCATATCCGAACCAAGAATAAGGATGTCTAAGTCAGGAAGACTGAGCTTGTTGCGGTAAACATATTCCATAAATGGGACAATGAGTGCCGGTGTTGACTCCATGATCGTGATACGCTGGCGGTTCATCAATGCATATAATTCAGCAGGCTCAAGCCTTGTTTCATCAGGGCATATGACTAGAGTCCCTCCGTTGGCCAATGTTCTCGCCAAGTCTCCTGAAAAGACATCAAAGGAAAAACTCGCCATTTGAAGCAGCCTGACAGGCATTTGATCGAGCTGATATATGCTGCGCCATGCAAGAACAGCATGAGCAAAGTTGCGGTGCGTAACGATAACGCCTTTAGGCGCACCGGTTGTTCCTGACGTATAAATGATGTATGCCGAGTCCTCCGGGGCAGGAGATGAAGCAAGGTTGCATCTTTTTGCTTCATAGAAACTTTCATCATCAAGACAGATGCGAGAAATATCACCTATATCTGAGCCTGCAATCAAATGCTTTACTTCATTCTGTAAAAGAAGAATTTCAGCCCCGCTGTCTTTGAGAAGATATTCAATCCGGGCTTTTGGGTAATGAGAATCTATCGGAATATACACGCCGCCGGCTTTCATAACGGCTAAAATACCAACAATAGCATCAATGGATCGCTCCGCTAAAACAGCAACGATTGGCTGCGTCTCTTTTCCTTTTTCTTGCAGTGTGCGCGCCAGACGATTGGCTTTTTCGTTGAGATGGCGATAGCTGATCTGTTTTTCACCGTCCATAACAGCAATATGCTCCGGTGTCTCTTCAGCCCTCTTTTCAAACATGCGATGAAAAACGATATCAGTTTGAGAACATTCAACATGGGTTTTGTTGAGTTCTATCAAAATCTTTTGTTTTTCTTTTTCGCTGAGTATATTCACTTGTGAGAGAGTTGTATTAGGATCTGACGTGGCAGCACGCAAAAATTCGGTAAAATGAGCCGTCCAGCGTTCAATTGTCGTTCTCATAAATACGTCGGTACTAAATTCCATGTCACATTTGATGACTCCATCTGATTCAACCGCAATCAACGTCATGTCAAATACAGAAATTTGATGAATGACATTTGCAGGCCGTGCTTTTATGTCTCCAAGATTAATGTCTTGTTTGTCCATATTTTGAAGAATAAACATCGCATCAAACACTGGATTTCGGCTCATATCCCTTGTCACGCCGAGCTTATCGACAAGCTCTTCGAACGGATAATCCTGATGTTCGTAAGCTTCCAATGCGGTCTCACGCACTTCCTGCAAAAATTGCGCAAATGGCTTCCCGCCCTCCGGGCGTGCCCGAAGCGCCAGGGTGTTGACGAACATTCCAAGTATCGGCTCAAGATCTTTGTGAGGACGTCCGGCAATTGGTGACCCGACGATGATGTCTTCCTGTCCGCTTAAGCGCGACAATAACGCTGTGTAAGCTGCCAGGAGCACCATGTACAGGGTGCTTCCGTTCTCGCGTGCGAGCTTGTGAAGCCCGGCTGTGAGTTCTTGATCGAGCGTAAATGAGACTTGATCACCCGCGAAGCTTCGCACCGGCGGCCGGGCGTA
>NZ_JAHVOC010000016.1:0-15888 GCF_025696525.1 Bacillus sp. XT-2 | reverse complement strand
TTCCGCAAGGAAGTAAGATCCCTGAAAGATGATCAGGTTGATAGGTCTGAGGTGGAAGTGTGGCGACACATGGAGCTGACAGATACTAATCGATCGAGGACTTAACCTAATTTCTAATGATGTCACACCTGTTATCTAGTTTTGAGAGAACACTCTCAATTGTTTGGTGGCGATAGCGAAGAGGTCACACCCGTTCCCATGCCGAACACGGAAGTTAAGCTCTTCAGCGCCGATGGTAGTCGGGGGTTTCCCCCTGTGAGAGTAGGACGCCGCCAAGCAAGGGTAAAACCCAGCTCATTGAGCTGGGTTTTTTGTTTATATATATTGTTGCAGGAATTTCAAAACGTATTTGGGAAATTTGTTTTCCGTTACCATTAAAAACTGCTGAATTAACACGTAATCATCACTGACATGCTGCGTTAACAGCTCATACCACCATTCTGTCTCATACCTCGCAATCATTCCTATGTTGTACAAAATTAAATAATGGATTGTTATTTCCGGAAGTTTAAGAAACTGATCTCGTTTAGAAGGAATATAATATTGTCTTTTGTCCAAATCAAATAATAGGCTGATTGACGTCCATGGATTTATGTCTTGCCGCGAAAGATGGAACAGCAGGTCATCTTTATCTTTCTTCAAAAAGGTCCATCGAAAATGATGAGACATATATTCAACAAATCGTGAATCAGACATCTTATAATGAATGACGATATCCTCTGGTATAGAAACCATGTCCTTTTCCTTCTCAACCTTTATAATAAAACGTTCCTTTTTCTGAAATTGAAAAATATCACTTAACTCTGGAATAGCGGCTAATAACTTTTTCATAGTATACCGTTCATCTTCTATACCTGATTGACCAAATAAGTGTTTCATGAAGTGCATACATAAACCGTTGCGTTGTATTTTCACTTCATCATCGCTAAAACAATAATTTTGCTTCTTTCTTTTACGCGCTGTGACGCCATGTGCGAGAACTGATGTATGGCTTGGGTAGTGAGGATCCTGTGTGATGAGACATGCTTTGATCAGCTGTGACATCCCGTAGAATAAAAGAATCGGTTTGATTTCTAAAGGCGAGCAAGAGGCTTGCTTATAAAATGATTCAGCATGCTTCAAGAAGAAAATAAACCGCTCGCTGTTTTTAAAAGAGTTCTGTTTCGCCTCATCTGCACCATTTAAGACATAGACTTTTTCTAGAAATTTCTGGGTTGATTCTACGGAGTAAAATAGCGCTAAGTCTTTCCAATCATGATATGTCATATGTATTTCTAATTCCTTTCCGTTATCTAAATATTTCAACTCTTTTTCGGTTCCTTGACATGCTCTTGGCTTGTTGATAATCTACATATAATATTTTGCCGAAAAGAGGGGGATTTACTAATGTGGGAAAGTAAATTTTCAAAAGAAGGCTTAACGTTCGACGATGTGCTGCTTGTACCAGCTAAGTCAGAGGTACTTCCGCGTGATGTGGATTTATCTGTTGAACTTACAAAGACGTTAAAGCTGAATATTCCTGTCATCAGCGCAGGTATGGACACTGTAACAGAATCAGCAATGGCGATTGCAATGGCTAGACAGGGCGGCTTGGGCATCATTCATAAAAATATGTCGATCGAGCAGCAGGCTGAACAAGTTGATAAAGTAAAACGCTCTGAACGAGGCGTTATTACAAATCCCTTCTTTTTAACTCCTGATCACCAAGTTTTTGATGCGGAGCATTTGATGGGGAAATACAGAATTTCCGGTGTTCCGATTGTAGATAACAAAGAAGACCAAAAGCTTGTCGGTATTATCACTAACCGCGACCTTCGTTTTATTTCTGATTACTCAATGAAAATCAGCGATGTTATGACAAAAGAAGAACTTGTCACTGCACCGGTTGGAACGACTTTAGACGAAGCTGAAAAGATTTTGCAGAAACATAAAATTGAAAAGCTTCCACTCGTTGATGATCAAAATAAATTAAAAGGTCTTATCACGATTAAAGACATTGAAAAAGTTATCGAGTTCCCTAACTCATCTAAAGACATTCACGGCCGTTTGATCGTTGGCGCGGCAGTTGGTGTAACTGGCGACACGATGACACGCGTGAAAAAGCTTGTAGAAGCCAATGTGGATGTCATTGTTATCGATACAGCACACGGGCATTCTCAAGGCGTGTTAAACACAGTGACAAAGATCCGTGAAACGTATCCTGAATTAAATATTATCGCTGGAAACGTAGCAACAGCTGAAGCGACAAAAGCACTCTTCGAAGCTGGTGCTGATGTTGTCAAAGTAGGAATCGGACCTGGTTCAATTTGTACTACTCGTGTGGTAGCAGGTGTTGGTGTACCTCAAATCACAGCCATTTATGACTGTGCGACTGAAGCAAGAAAACATGGCAAAACAATTATCGCAGACGGCGGAATTAAATTCTCTGGCGATATTGCAAAAGCATTGGCAGCCGGTGGACATGCTGTTATGCTTGGAAGCTTGCTGGCAGGTACGTCAGAAAGCCCTGGTGAAACTGAAATCTACCAAGGCAGAAGATTCAAAGTATACCGCGGTATGGGATCTGTGGCTGCAATGGAAAAAGGAAGTAAAGACCGTTACTTCCAAGAAGAAAATAAAAAATTCGTTCCAGAAGGCATTGAAGGACGCACACCTTACAAGGGGCCAGTTGAAGAAACAGTTTATCAGCTAGTCGGCGGTCTTCGTTCTGGTATGGGATATTGCGGATCTAAAGATCTTCGCGCTTTAAGAGAAGAAGCTCAGTTCATTCGTATGACTGGTGCAGGCCTTCGTGAAAGTCATCCGCATGATGTACAGATTACAAAAGAATCACCGAACTATACAATTTCATAAATAAATTGTTACAAATTAAAAACATTTGACAGGGTCTCTGACTCTGTCTATTTTTTTTATACCGATTATGATAAAATTTATACTGTTGTGCATTGAAAATGTCCTTAACGGCTTAATTATAGATGAAGAAAAATGAAATACGGAGGTCGTACGATTGAACATCAAGAAATGTAAACAGCTATTGATGTCATTGGTTGTTTTAACACTGGCCGTAACTTGCCTGACTCCAATGTCAAAAGCAAAGGCTGCCAGCGATCCAATTGATATCAACGCATCAGCTGCTATTATGATCGAAGCTTCTTCAGGTAAAATTCTTTATAGCAAAAACGCAGAGAAAAGACTGCCAATTGCAAGTATGACAAAGATGATGACAGAGTATCTGTTATTAGAAGCAATTGATGAAGGCAAAGTAAAATGGGATCAAACCTATACGCCTGATGACTATGTGTATGAGATTTCCCAAGATAACAGTTTATCAAACGTTCCTCTTCGAAAAGACGGAAAATACACAGTAAAAGAACTTTATCAAGCGACAGCAATCTATTCTGCAAATGCGGCTGCGATTGCCATTGCAGAAGTTATTGCAGGCTCTGAAACAAAGTTCGTTGAAAAAATGAATGCAAAAGCAAAAGAACTGGGATTAACAAATTACAAATTTGTTAATGCAACAGGTCTTGAAAACAAAGATCTTCACGGCAAGCAGCCTGAAGGGACAAGCGTAGATGAAGAAAGTGAAGTTTCTGCTAAGGATATGGCTATTCTTGCAGATCACCTGATTACTGACTACCCTGAGATTTTAGAAACTTCCAGCATCTCAAAAATGAAGTTCAGAAAAGGCACAGATGATGAAATGGACATGCCGAACTGGAACTTTATGCTGAAGGGTCTAGTCAGCGAGTACAAAGGTGCAACTGTAGATGGACTGAAAACAGGTTCTACTGACTCTGCGGGTTCATGTTTCACAGGAACTGCTGAAAGAAACGGAATGCGTGTCATCACTGTGGTGTTAAACGCAAAAGGCAACATTCACACTGGCCGTTTCGATGAAACGAAAAAAATGTTTGATTATGCTTTCAACAATTTCTCTATGAAAGAAATTTATGCTGAAGGCGATCAGGTAAAAGGCCATAAAACCATTTCTGTAGATAAAGGTAAAGAGAAAGAAGTAGGCATTGTCACAAGCAAGGCATTTTCTCTTCCTGTCAAAAATGGTGAAGAAAAGAATTACAAAGCAAAAGTCACTTTAAACAAAGACACTTTGACTGCCCCTGTGAAAAAAGGGACGAAGGTTGGGAAACTGACTGCGGAATATACAGGTGATGAAAAGGACTATGGGTTCCTTAACAGCAGCCTGGCAGGTGTAGACCTTGTGACGAAAGAAAATGTAGATAAAGCAAACTGGTTTGTTTTAACAATGCGCAGCATCGGCGGATTTTTCGCTGGTATCTGGGGAAGCATTGTTGATACAGTAACTGGCTGGTTTTAATGAATTGAAAGAGCTCTGATTGATGTTAGGGCTCTTTCGCTTAATATACTGAAAAAACCCAATTTTTAATAAAAAATGATTTTCAAAGCCCTAAAAACCGAATAAAATAAGTTATATCCATATGAATTATTGGATTTCTAGGATACAATAAGAAATAGAAATCATATAACTATACCTTGATTAGGGGGACCAAGAAATGGCTCAAACAGGTACTGAACGTGTAAAACGCGGAATGGCAGAAATGCAAAAAGGCGGCGTCATCATGGACGTCATCAATGCGGAACAAGCGAAAATTGCTGAAGAGGCTGGAGCTGTCGCTGTAATGGCGCTAGAACGTGTACCAGCTGATATTCGTGCGGCTGGAGGAGTTGCCCGTATGGCAGACCCTACAATCGTGGAAGAAGTAATGAATGCTGTATCCATCCCTGTAATGGCAAAAGCGCGTATCGGACATATTGTTGAAGCGCGTGTGCTTGAGGCTATGGGTGTTGACTACATTGATGAAAGTGAAGTTCTGACTCCGGCTGACGAAGAATTTCATTTGAATAAAAATGAATATACAGTTCCTTTCGTGTGCGGCTGCCGTGACCTCGGCGAAGCAACACGCCGTATTGCTGAAGGCGCTTCTATGCTTCGTACAAAAGGTGAGCCTGGAACTGGTAATATCGTTGAAGCTGTTCGCCATATGCGCAAGGTAAACGCTCAAGTACGCAAAGTAGTTGCAATGAGCGACGATGAGCTGATGACTGAAGCGAAAAATTTGGGAGCGCCTTATGAGCTGCTTCAACAAATTAAAAGAGACGGTAAACTTCCTGTCGTTAACTTTGCGGCTGGCGGCGTAGCGACTCCTGCTGATGCGGCACTTATGATGCAGCTTGGCGCTGACGGTGTATTTGTTGGTTCTGGTATCTTCAAATCAGACAATCCTGCAAAATTTGCAAAAGCAATTGTGGAAGCAACAACTCACTTCACTGATTATAAATTGATTGCAGAGCTTTCAAAAGAGCTTGGAACTGCAATGAAAGGGATCGAAATCTCAAATTTACTTCCAGAACAGCGTATGCAAGAACGCGGCTGGTAAGAATATAGGAGAGCTGCGACATGTTAACAATAGGTGTACTAGGACTTCAAGGAGCAGTAAGAGAGCATATCCATGCAATTGAAGCATGCGGTGCAGCTGGACTTGTTATTAAACGCCCAGAGCAGCTAAACGAAATTGATGGTTTAATTTTGCCGGGCGGAGAAAGCACGACAATGCGCCGTTTAATTGATACGTATCAATTCATGGAGCCATTGCGTGAGTTTGCTGCTCAGGGAAAACCGATGTTTGGGACATGTGCCGGTTTAATTATTTTAGCAAAGGAAATTGCCGGTTCAGATAACGCTCATTTAGGTTTGCTGAATGTAGTTGTTGAACGGAATTCGTTTGGCCGGCAGGTTGACAGCTTTGAAGCTGATTTAACAATTAAAGGGCTGGACGAACCTTTCACTGGTGTATTCATCCGTGCGCCGCATATCTTGGAAGCCGGTGAAAATGTTGAAGTGCTTTCTGAGCATAACGGACGCATTGTTGCGGCTAAACAGGGTAATTTCTTAGGCTGTTCGTTCCATCCGGAGCTGACAGAGGATCATCGAGTGACAAAGCTGTTCGTTCAAATGGTAGAGGAATACAAGCAGAAAGCCCTTGTATAAAACAGTTGAAAGCTGTGGAAACTTATAGTACATTATAAACACAAATAAAGATCGAAAAGCGTTGATAGGAACTAGTAGGAAGCCTCTCTTTCTAAGAGAGCCGATGGTTGGTGCGAATCGGTGAAAGATGCTGTCTGAATCCATCCTTGAGCGAAATGCTGAATGAAGTAGGCATTTACGGGATAACCGTTATGTGTGAAAGCGGAAAACAAGTCTATGGCTTGTTTTCAATCAGGGTGGCAACGCGAGAGCTCTCGTCCCTTTCATGGGGATGAGGGCTCTTTTTATTTTCGATAATTCAATGAATTTAATGAAAAAAGGAGTGTTTCGCATGCTTGATACGAAAATGCTGAGAGCAAATTTTCAAGAAATTAAAGCAAAGCTTATACACAAAGGCGAAGACTTAACAGATTTTGATAAGTTCGAGGAGCTTGATGATAAAAGAAGAGAGCTTATCGGAAAAGTAGAAGAACTAAAAGGAAAACGGAATGAAGTATCCCAGCAGGTAGCTGCTTTGAAACGCGAGAAAAAAGACGCGGATCACATCATTAAAGAAATGCGTGAAGTCGGCGAGGAAATTAAAAAACTTGATGAAGAATTAAGAACAGTAGAATCTGCGCTTGAGACCATTCTTCTTTCAATCCCGAATATTCCGCATGAATCAGTGCCAGTCGGTGAAACGGAAGATGATAACGTAGAAATCCGGAAATGGGGCGAAACACCTTCATTTGCACATGAGCCAAAACCGCATTGGGATATTGCTGATGAGCTCGGCATTCTTGATTTTGAACGTGCTGCGAAGGTAACAGGAAGCCGCTTCGTGTTTTATAAAGGCTTAGGTGCTCGTTTGGAGCGTGCGCTTTATAACTTTATGCTTGACCTTCATGTGGATGAGTATAACTATACTGAGGTTATCCCGCCTTATATGGTAAACCGTGCAAGCATGACGGGAACAGGACAGCTTCCAAAGTTCGAAGAGGATGCGTTTAAGATCAGGGAAGAGGATTACTTCTTGATTCCGACTGCTGAAGTGCCGATTACAAATATGCATCGGGATGAAATTCTGTCAGGTGACAGCCTGCCGATTAATTATGCGGCATTCAGTGCCTGTTTCCGTTCAGAAGCTGGTTCAGCAGGGCGCGATACACGCGGATTAATCCGTCAGCACCAGTTTAATAAAGTGGAGCTTGTGAAGTTTGTAAAGCCGGAAGATTCTTATGATGAGTTAGAAAAACTAACAAACCAGGCTGAGCGTGTGCTCCAGCTGTTGGAACTTCCATACCGTGTAATGAGCATGTGTACGGGAGATTTAGGATTTACGGCTGCGAAAAAATACGATATAGAAGTTTGGATTCCGAGCCAAGACACATATCGTGAAATTTCTTCTTGCAGCAACTTCGAAGCGTTCCAAGCCAGACGTGCGAACATTCGTTTTAGACGTGAAGTGAAAGGCAAACCAGAGCATGTACACACATTGAACGGTTCAGGTTTGGCAGTTGGAAGAACAGTTGCCGCTATTTTAGAAAATTATCAGCAGGAAGACGGAAGCGTCATTATACCAAAAGTGCTTCGTCCTTATATGGGAAATAGAGAAGTCATCAAAGCGTAAAGCTGAAAAGGTGTGCCTGATAAGGCGCGCCTTTTGCTATTTAAATTAAACATTTTCATAAAAACAAAAAAGTTTTTAAAAATGCTTGACCATCATAAAACATTCATGATATAGTAAGTCTTGTCGATACGGAGGAATACCCAAGTCCGGCTGAAGGGATCGGTCTTGAAAACCGACAGGGGTGTCAAAGCCCGCGGGGGTTCGAATCCCTCTTCCTCCGCCATATTGATTTTAATTCTAATGAAACTCAAGCATATATTGGAGATTGTTTTGTCCGTTGCATCGTTTGCAACGGATTTTTTAATATCATAAAAAAGTGAATCTCAGGTCATGAGATTCACTTTTTTTTCGTTTCATGAATGACAGTTGCGATTTGATCAACAATGTTCTCGATAGAACTTTCATCATTCTTCAAGTCATAATCCTCAATACGGATTTTCAGGACAGGGCAAGCGTTAAAACCGCTGATCCAGTTTTCGTAACGCGTGTGCATTTCTTCCCAATAAGACCGATCTGTTTGAAGCTCCATTTCACGTCCGCGTTCTTCAATCCGGGCTAATATGTTTTCCAGATCGCCTTCTAAATAGATCAGCACATCAGGATGCGGGAAATACGGTGTCATGACCATTGCTTCAAACAGGCTTGTATAGGTTTTATAATCAATCTTTGACATCGTCCCTTTGTCAGCGTGCATTTTTGCAAAAATCCCAGTATCCTCATAAATAGAACGATCCTGTACAAACCCTCCGCCGGCTTCAAAAATATTTTTCTGTTCTTTGAATCGTTCAGCTAAGAAGTAGATTTGCAGATGGAAGCTCCAGCGTTCAAAATCATGATAGAATTTTTCTAAGTATGGGTTATGATCGACTTCCTCAAGAGAGGTTTTAAAGCCAAGCCGTTTAGCCAATGCTCTTGTTAAAGTAGATTTTCCGACACCTACTGTTCCTGCTACTGTAATGATTGAATTCTCAGGGATATGATGTTCCTTCATTTTATAAGCTCCTTTACATGGGCGGCAATACGTTCAAAATCGCTCTTATTCAAAACGAAATCCTCTGAATCGCCATCTATTGTTAACACCGTAAGATATGGGTCTGCTTCCTGCAGTTGCTTGATGGCGATGTCATAATCTGCGATCAGCTGTTCCAAATAGCTTGTTTCAATTTTTTTCTCAAAGGGACGCCCGCGTTTTTCAATGCGGTGTAACAATGTGGGCAGACTTGCCTTTATGTAAATGATGAAATTTGGCTTAGGAAGATCATCGGTAAGAAGATGAAAAATCTTTCTGTATTTGTTGAGCTGCTGTTCAGACAGCGTTCGTTCAGCAAAAATCACATTTTTATAAATATGATAATCAGCTATCACAGGCTGTCCTTCATTTAAAAAGTGATGGCTGGTATCCTCAAGCTGTTTGTACCTGTGACAAAGAAAAAACATCTCAAGCTGGAAGCTCCATTCCTCTATGTTGTCATAAAACTTATCAAGGTATGGGTTATCCTCAACAATCTCACTGATCATAGGGAATCCAAGCTCTTGTGAAAGCATCGTCGCGAGCGTTGTTTTTCCTGCCCCGATAGGACCTTCAACTGCGATAAAAGGGGCTGTATTCATTGGAATCCTCCTTATTTCTAAAAAACGTCCGTCAATTGCTGACCTTCATATTGTATCACAACCCTTGGATTCCCCTATGAAAAAAAGACGTTTCCAAATTAACGGAACGTCTTTTTGACAACTTGAAATTGATCAGAAAGCAGCAGCCAGTTTTGAGGAAAGGAAAGCCCCAGCTTCCAGTAGCTGATCCCTCTTAAATTAAGCTCTTTAATCAGATTGAATTTGGCCTGAATCGAACGGGCGTCTTCAAACCACACCTCGTGCCTTTTGTTTTCTGCATCAGTATAGCGGAAGAAAGGGGCTTGGGCGGTTTGGTCATACTGGATGTCGGCATTGTTTTGTTCGGCTATGACAATGGCTTGCTGAGGGCTTATTGCTCTTGCCGGAGTTCCTCCTGCTGTATATGGCAGTGTCCAGTCATATCCATATAAATTCTGCCCCATGACAATTTTATTGGCGGGCATTTCGGTTAAAGCATATTCAATGACGTTCCGAACAGGTCCTATTGGAGAAACGGCTTGAGCGGGTCCGCCGCTGTATCCCCATTCATATGTCATGAGGACAACAAAGTCTACAATTTGGCCATGTGCTCTGTAATCATGGGCTTCGTACCATCTGCCCTGCTGTGTTGCGCTTGTTTTAGGGGCAAGCGCCGTAGAAATTTCTAAGCCTTCTTGATGAAAAAGATCCCTTGCCTCGCGGAGAAATTGATTATATGCCTCTCTATCCCGGGGCCGTAAGTATTCAAAGTCAAAATGAATAGCACGGAAGCCATATCTTCTGGCATTCTCGACTATTTCATTCAAAAGTCTTCTTTTCACAGTATCGTCGTTCAAAAGGATCCGGCCGAGCTCATCGCTGAATGCCTGGTTTTCTAGGTTCGTTATAATCATCATCAATGTCGTGCCTTGATTCTCTGCAATGCTTCTTAAATTCGTTAAAGGCGGTGCGACTAAGGTTCCATCACGCTGTGCCTGGAAACTGAATGCGCCAAGGTACGTTAAGTAGGGCGATGCTTCTCTGGCCGCCTGCTGGAGATTTTCGCTGACTTGATTTCCGCGTGGCTCCAAATAAGCGCTTGATTCAATGTCTCTTTTTGGAACTGGAGGAATGTATAAACGGAAACCAATCTGCAGTACGGTATTTAACTGGATGCGGTTCACCCTGGCAAGCTCAGCTGCTGTTGTATTAAATTGCTGTGCGATGGATGTCAGGGTATCACCTTGTTGAACATCATAAAACTGGCCAGCTATTGGAATAACAATGGTTTGTCCGACAACAAGGCTGTCGGGATTCGGTATTTCATTCGTTTCTGTGATTTCGTTTGCAGTTGTTCTGTATTGTGAAGCGATAGCAGAAAGAGTGTCGCCTTGTTTCACCACATAAATTTGAATGAAAAACGCCTCCTTTCATATCGCTACAATGTATGAAAGGAAAGCGCTAATCATGTTTGTTTTTCTGTAATTTGTTCTTCAGTTGTAATTTCTGCGAAAAGAACATTTTCCATCATGGTTAGAGCGAATTCATTGTCCTTATCGCTGTTAGAAGCAATGCAGTCCTTAGGTATTGTAATGCTGTATTCTCTCATGTAAGCATCATTAGCAGTAAACAGCACGCATATATTTCCGGCTATCCCTGTTAAGACAATGCGTTTCACCTGTAATTCAGTCAGGAGGGTATGGAGGGCTGTTTCATAAAAAGCGGAGTGTTTCGGCTTGATTAAAAAATAGTCGGCATCCTCGGGCGATATCTTTTCAATAATGGCCTTGCTTTTCTCGTTTTCACATTCTTGCTGGATATTTTGGATATCCGCTTGCCAAAGCCCGTAATGATCATTAATGTATATAATCGGCCAGTCATTTTGTCTTGCGTGCTTTTTTAATGATAAAATGTGAGGAACGATTTTTTCTGTTTTGTTGGCGAGACTTTCTCCCATATCAAATTCAAAATTATTGATCATGTCTACAATGAGAAGAGCTGTGTCTGCTTTAGACATCGACAGTCTCCTTTCTGTTTAAGTTATAGTTAATATGTAGCCTTTTTAGGTAAGGAAAAAACTTTGAAAAGAGAGCTAATCTGATGAATCAAGATGAACTTTATATGAAAGAAGCAATAAAAGAAGCGAAAAAAGCTGAAGCGAAAGGCGAGGTGCCGATTGGGGCCGTGCTTGTTGTGAATGATAAAATCGTGGCACGCGCGCACAATTTAAGAGAAACAGAGCAGCGGTCTATCGCTCATGCGGAAATGCTTGTGATTGATGAAGCGTGCAAGTCACTTGGAACATGGAGACTGGAAGGCGCAACACTTTACGTTACCCTCGAGCCTTGTCCGATGTGTGCCGGAGCCGTCGTGCTTTCACGCGTGGAGAAAGTAGTATTTGGCGCATTTGATCCAAAAGGAGGCTGTTCAGGCACGTTAATGAACCTTCTTCAGGAAGAACGCTTTAATCATCAGGCTGAAGTGGTGAGCGGTGTGCTAGAGGAAGAATGCGGAGGAATGCTCAGTGCGTTTTTCAGAGATCTGAGAAAAAAGAAGAAAGCTTCTAGGAAAAACTTGTCTGAGTAGTAAGGTTGCAATTTTTAGGGGAAAAGGATATACTTATGTGTGCATCGTCATAGATGCGACATAAAATTTGATATTTATTTTGCCGTGCTAAGCGGGGAGGTAGCGGTGCCCTGTACCCGCAATCCGCTCTAGCGGGGCCGAATCCCTTCTCGAGGTTCGTTTACTTTAAGGTCTGCCTTAAGTAAGTGGTGTTGACGTTTGGGTCCTGCGCAATGGGAATTCATGAACCATGTCAGGTCCGGAAGGAAGCAGCATTAAGTGAAACCTCTCATGTGCCGCAGGGTTGCCTGGGCCGAGCTAACTGCTTAAGTAACGCTTAGGGTAGCGAATCGACAGAAGGTGCACGGTAAATCAATCATCAAATTTTCAAACTCACCTAATATTAGGTGAGTTTTTTGTTATGTAAAAGAGCTTTTGGAATCGATACACGGTTCATGTATAATGGGAATGATGAATAACGGAGGAGGGCGCACCCGTGAGTTACCAAGCTTTATATCGAGTATTCAGGCCTCAGCGCTTTGAAGATGTGGTCGGACAAGAGCACATTACAAAAACGCTTCAAAATGCCCTTTTGCAAAAGAAATTTTCTCATGCTTATCTGTTTTCCGGGCCAAGGGGTACGGGAAAAACCAGTGCGGCCAAAATATTTGCCAAAGCTGTCAACTGTGAACACGCTCCTGTTGATGAGCCATGTAACGAATGTGCAGCCTGTAAAGGGATAACAAACGGGTCCATATCCGATGTCATAGAAATTGACGCCGCTTCTAACAATGGTGTTGATGAAATTCGTGACATCCGCGACAAAGTGAAGTTTGCCCCATCGGCCGTCACATATAAGGTATATATCATAGATGAGGTGCATATGCTTTCTATCGGCGCCTTTAATGCGTTATTAAAAACATTAGAAGAGCCGCCTGAGCATTGTATTTTCATTTTAGCAACAACAGAACCGCACAAAATTCCTTTAACCATTATCTCCAGATGTCAGCGTTTTGACTTCAAGCGAATTACATCCCAAGCGATTGTCGGACGTATGAACAAAATAGTTGATGCTGAAGAGCTGCAGGTTGAAGAAGGGGCGCTCGACATTATTGCGAGTGCTGCAGATGGCGGTATGAGGGATGCTTTGAGCCTTCTTGATCAGGCAGTCTCATTCAGCGGCGACGAGCTAAAAGTTGATGATGCGCTTCTGATTACCGGAGCAGTTTCTCAATTATATATAGGAAAGCTTGCGCAATCTCTGCATGAAAAACATGTTTCTGAAGCTTTGGAAACATTGAATGAGCTGCTTCAGCAAGGGAAAGACCCGGCGAAGCTGATAGAGGATATGATTTTCTATTTCAGGGACATGCTGCTGTTCAAAACAGCTCCTGGCTTAGAGGGTGTACTGGAAAAAGTAAAAGTCGATGAAACGTTCCGTGAATTGAGTGAACAAATTCCGACCCAGGCGATATATGAAATGATTGATATCCTGAACAAGAGCCACCAGGAAATGAAATGGACGAACCATCCCCGCATCTTCTTTGAAGTGGCTGTGGTGAAGATTTGCCAAACGTCTCATACACCAGCTGCTGCAGACCTGCCTGAAGTTGATATGCTGATGAAAAAAATCCAGCAGCTTGAGCAAGAAGTAGAACGGCTCAAAACAACCGGCGTAAAAGCAGCGGCGGAAAGTCCGAAAAAAGAAGCGCCGCGTGCGCCAAAAGGCGGGAAATCCAATTACAAAGCGCCGGTAGGTAGAATTCATGAAATTTTGAAGGAAGCAACGAGGACGGACCTTGATCAGCTCAGAAGCAGCTGGGGCAAGCTTCTGGCTCACCTGAAACAGCAAAACAAAGTATCACATGCTGCGCTGCTGAATGACAGTGAACCTGTGGCTGCAGCTTCTTCGGCATTTGTACTGAAATTCAAATATGAAATACATTGTAAAATGGTCGCCGAGGATAACAACGGTGTCCGGACTAATCTTGAACAGATTTTAGAATCTATGCTCGGAAAAAGAATGGATTTGATTGGCGTTCCAGAAGCACAATGGGGTAAAATAAGAGAAGAATTTTTAGTAGATCATCAGCAGGAAAATGAAGGATCAAATGAGCCGGCTGAAGAAGATCCGCTTATTGCAGAAGCGAAAAAGCTTGTCGGAGCGGATTTAATTGAAATAAAAGACTAACAAAATGAAAGAGAGTGGATAATATGCGTGGCGGAATGGGAAATATGCAAAAAATGATGAAACAAATGCAAAAAATGCAAAAGGATATGGCCAAGGCTCAAGAAGAGCTTGCAGAACAGGTAGTTGAAGGAACTGCAGGCGGCGGTATGGTAACAGTTAAAGCAAACGGCCAAAAAGAAATTCTGGATGTCATCATTAAAGAAGATGTAGTTGACCCGGAAGATATCGAAATGCTCCAGGACTTAGTGCTTGCTGCAACGAATGAAGCCTTGAAAAAAGTTGACGAGATCACAAACGAAACAATGGGTCAATTTACAAAAGGAATGAACATGCCAGGTTTGTTCTAGGGGGATAAAAGAAAATGCAATATCCTGAACCAATATCAAAGCTGATCGACAGCTTTATGAAATTGCCAGGGATCGGACCGAAAACAGCGGTCCGTCTGGCTTTTTTTGTTCTAGGTATGAAAGAAGATGTGGTATTAGATTTTGCGAAAGCGTTGGTAAATGCGAAACGCAATCTGACATATTGCTCAGTTTGCGGGCATATTACAGACCAGGACCCTTGTTATATATGTGAAGATTCACGAAGGGATAAGTCCATTATCTGTGTTGTGCAAGACCCTAAGGATGTTATTGCTATGGAGAAAATGAAAGAATACAACGGCCAGTATCATGTTCTCCACGGCGCCATTTCTCCAATGGACGGCATCGGACCAGAGGATATAAAAATACCAGAATTGTTAAAACGATTACAGGATGATCAAGTGACAGAAGTGATTCTCGCAACAAACCCTAATATAGAAGGGGAAGCAACAGCGATGTATATATCAAGGCTCTTGAAGCCATCTGGTATTAAGCTCTCCCGTATTGCCCACGGACTGCCCGTCGGCGGTGACTTGGAATATGCTGATGAGGTCACTCTTTCTAAGGCACTTGAAGGAAGACGTGAATTGTAAGGGAGGAAAAAGCGATCCATGGGTTTTCTTCGCAAGAAAACATTGAGAAGAGAGTTTGATGAAAAACTAATCGAGCAGCTTTTTAAGCAAAAGGAAGAGTGGAACAGGCAAAAGAAGCTGGTTGAAAAAAGCCTTGAACCATCAGCTGAAGTTTTATGCGAGCTGAAGGTAGCTGAAGCGAAGTATTTTTTTTACTTGAGGGAAGCGAAACAGCGGAATTTGAAAATCAGCCGGTGGAAGTAAGTGGTCTAAACTCCTGGATCTTCTCATAAGCTTGTACTAGAACAAGTGAAGGGGATGAGAAGATTCATGGAGCCAATTTTTATTATAGGGATTATTTTAGGACTAGTTGTTCTTCTGTTTTTATCAGGTTCGCCTGCAAAGCCTTTAAAGTGGATTGGTATAACTGCTGTTAAATGTGTAGCGGGTGCTTTGTTGCTGGTATGTGTGAACATGTTCGGAGGCAGCCTCGGCATCCATGTGCCGATTAATATTGTCACAACAGCCATAAGCGGAATCTTGGGCATACCGGGAATAGCAGCATTAGTAGTGATTAAGCATTTTATTATTTAATTCATGTTATATGTTGACTTTAAGACGTAAGGGTGTTATTCTAATATACGTCGCTGATGACGGATAAGCTTTTTAAAGAAATTACGAAAAAAGTTGTTGACGGAAACGACGTAAAATGTTATGATTATAAAGTCGCTTAAAGAGCGGCGACAAAGTTCTTTGAAAACTAAACAAGACAAAACGTACCTGTTAATTCAAGTTTTAATGTAAATCGCACAGCGATGTGCGTAGTCAGTCAAACTACTTTATCGGAGAGTTTGATCCTGGCTCAGGACGAACGCTGGCGGCGTGCCTAATACATGCAAGTCGAGCGGACAGATGGGAGCTTGCTCCCTGATGTTAGCGGCGGACGGGTGAGTAACACGTGGGTA
>NZ_JAHVOC010000015.1:0-55600 GCF_025696525.1 Bacillus sp. XT-2 | reverse complement strand
TACCCACGTGTTACTCACCCGTCCGCCGCTAACATCAGGGAGCAAGCTCCCATCTGTCCGCTCGACTTGCATGTATTAGGCACGCCGCCAGCGTTCGTCCTGAGCCAGGATCAAACTCTCCGATAAAGTAGTTTGACTGACTACGCACATTACTGTGCGATTTTATAATAAAACTTGAATTAACAGGTACGTTTTGTCTTGTTTAGTTTTCAAAGATCATTTTGTTATCGCTTTGTTAAAGCAACTTTATTATTATACAACGTCGCTTTCTCAAAGTCAACAACTTTTTTAAATCTTTTTTTGGTGGAGCCTAGCGGGATCGAACCGCTGACCTCCTGCGTGCAAAGCAGGCGCTCTCCCAGCTGAGCTAAGGCCCCATAAAAATGGTCGGGAAGACAGGATTCGAACCTGCGACCCCATGGTCCCAAACCATGTGCTCTACCAAGCTGAGCTACTTCCCGATTTCCCATATTGATAAAATATATGGCGCGCCCGAGAGGAGTCGAACCCCTAACCTTTTGATCCGTAGTCAAACGCTCTATCCAATTGAGCTACGGGCGCATTTTCACTTGTATCAACATCCCGTTGGGATGAAAAAATGGAGCGGAAGACGGGATTCGAACCCGCGACCCCCACCTTGGCAAGGTGATGTTCTACCACTGAACTACTTCCGCATATCGCAATAAAAAAAGCTTTCTCCTTTTTGAGAAACCTTGGTAAGAGTAATGCATTTAAATAAAGCTTCCAAGCGGGCTCGAACCGCTGACCTCTTCCTTACCATGGAAGAGCAACTTGAAAGTTTAACTCCGGTTTCATAGAACAAAAGTAATTATAGCAGGGTTTTGATAAATGTCAATACGATTTAAACAAATTTAGAAAGGTGGCGAATAATCGTGTTTGCCACCTTTCTGCCACCCAGGGTGGCGGACAACTGAAATTAAACCCGGCAACCACTTCATTAAATACTGAATACGAGGGCAAAATAAAAAACCATCTTATATATAGATGGTTTTTGACTTAACAATTTTCAACGTTCTCGGAGACCCCACTTCCCAAGTTACATATTCTTTTCTTTTCAGAGCATCCAACAACCCTTTTACTGTACTCGTTGAGGTTAGCCCTAACAGATTCATTAATTCTCTATATGTAGGAGCAAACCCCTTTTCCTTAATGTAATTCTCGATAACCTGGAGCGTTTCAAATTGTCTTTCTGTAATTTTACGCATAATTCCTGACCCCTCTTTTATATGCTGCAGGAGAAACAGCAAGGATATTTTCGATAGTAAACGTCTTTGTTTGACGGCTGGTGAAACAATAAGCGCGTATGTAACTCTGATTAATTTGCCGAACAATAATTGATCTCTTCGTGATAAGACCGTCATTTCTCATATAAATCATATCTAATGCTGTTTTCTCAGTTAATGAACGTTTTAAAATCGATTCCATGCTTTCCTCCTCCTTCTCTACCATTATTTTATACGAACATTTGTTCTATTTCAAGTTGAAAAGCGAATGTTTGTTCTTGTATTATTTACTCAAGGAGGCAATTGAATTGAATGATTTTGAACAAAAAGTATATCGGATTATTTTTAATATGACCCATTTAGGAAAAAATCCTTCGTTGGATCAATTGAAGAGAAAAACTGGGAAGGATGAACGAGCTATACGGGAAGCCGTTAAGAATCTTATGAGGCAGCGTTTGTTAAAATGGGATAAGAAAAAGAATAAATGGATTGTGTAAAAACCCCACCTTAAAAAGATGGGGTTTAACAGGATAATATCACTTAGATATTAATAGCTTTTTCGGCTACATGGAAAGTTCCAGAATCATTCATAGCAGCATATACATTTTCCACATTTAATAAACCTGCAAAAAGAATACCGATTAAAGCGGAGCTGATTAAAAATTTTTTCATTATATAGCCTCCGTAACCTTAAGTATTTGTGTTTGTGCATGTATAGTTCTCTTTAAGAAGCTTCTTCCCTCTGCATAGTTTCTTTGCTCATAATGAAAGTCACCCAATTTTTCTGTTAATTCTGCAAAATCAGACCACAGGCGTTTCTTTTCCAAATAGTCTAAGCTTCGATTAACTTCTGTTTCATTATATTCTTCATATATTGAATTAATGATCTTTAGTTTCGCCATATATTCTTCTTCATTAGAATCTTCAGCCCGTTTTAAAGCTGTTTCATAAAAGAAACGTGCTTCCTTAGGTTTGTTGCTTTGGTAAAGTACATTTGCCATCATATATAATGATCTTACTCCATACACTGTATCAAGATGTTCTTTCATGTCTATCGCTTTTTTGAAATGCTCTTCAGCTGCACTTAGGTTTTGGGTCCTTAAATAAACTAAGCCTAAATTATGAAAGATCACTCCAATGATCCTTTTTGTCTTTTTCTCATTCATTCCCTCAGCGACACTTAAAGCTTCTCGGTAATATGATTCCGCCTCTCTCAGCCGGTACATATCGTACATATTAGCTCCAAACATCATATTGCATCCGATCACTTTCACCTTATATAATTGATTCTTTTCAAACAAATGCTTAGCTTTTTTCAAATGATTCAGGGACACAAAATGCTGATCAATTTGATAGTAGGCATCTGCTATTTTATAATGAAATTCAGCTTGCTCCATTTCATCTGAAACTGCAGTCAATTCTTCCTCAGCTTTACGATAATAACTTATCGCTTCAACGTATTCTTTATGATCAAATTCATACATCCCTCGGAAAAATAATGAGTAATATTTTAAAAGGCCTGTAAGTCTTTTTTGCGGTTTTTCTATTTTTTCAAGTAGTTCATCGACTGTGGGACGATCCCGATATCTGTCTTCTGGCTCCAATGAATCTAACATCAATTGATGACGGAAACACATCAACGAATAATAAACAAGTAAATCCTGATCCTCTTCCATTTCCTCTATTTCTTGCTCCACTTCCACCTTTAAGATCTCTGCATCAGGAACACTGAATTGACGAATCATTTTATACCATTCATTGATCTTGACTCCCACTCGGGATGACGGTAAAACTTGGTCCATAAATACCCCTCCCTCTTATGTCTATTTTTGTAATATTGTAACATTTCCAAAAAGTGTTTATGCCGCAAAAAAACCGCAAACATTTTCTTCGGTTAGTTTCGTTGCAGTTCATTTTCCCAATAAAAGGTTTTTTGTATTTCTCAATATCTTTATATGGTAAAATTTTGTTAATCAGTGAAACACAAAGCTTAATAAGAAAGGATATAATCATGAAGGTATTTGAAGCTAAATCACTGCTTTCTGAAGCAGATAGACGCGCAAAAGAGTACAAGGAACTCAGATCACAAATGGTTAAGCTCAGAAAAGCATTTAAAGACGTAGCTAACCTGGATGACAGCGAGTTTTCAGGTAAAGGTGCAAACAATATCAAAGCATTTTATCATGATCATGTCGGTGTTACAGATCAATGGATTGATCTTATCGATATGAAAATTGCTTTCCTTACAAGTGTCGCTGGAGTTATAGAGGAAGCCAGCTTGTCAGATGCATACGTCGAGGAGTCTTTTTTAGAGCATGAACTCGCAAATGCTTATAAGAAATCAAAGGCTATTATGTCTGAACAGAAGAAAGCAATGAAGGACATTCTGAATGATATTGACGATATCCTACCACTTGATTTGTTTTCAACAGAAAACTTTAAAGTTGAACTTGCCAGTGCAGATAAGAAACGTGAAAAAACAATTGATAAAATTGGACAAGTTGATGATGATTTAACAACTGAATATGCATTAACAGAGCCTAACGAACAATTCATTCAACAAGATTTTAAAAAACTTCAAGAATCAACAGGCAAAGGGAAAAATGCTACACCTATTCACTATAATGCCAAAGCGTATAGAGAAAGCGACATACATAAGAAAAAAGGCGATATTGAAAAACGTACTGAAGCTTATTTGACGATTAAGAAGAAGGAAGAAAAAGAACGAGAAATTGAAAAACTGAAAGAAAGACTAAAAAACTACGATTATGCGAATGCCGATGAATTTTACTCAATGGCAAAAACCATTGGTTTTGAGAATCTTACTAAAGATCAACAGAGGTATTTCACACAAATTGAAAACACACGTGAGTTGATGGCTGGAGCCAAAGGTACTGTTACAGCTCTTTATGATATGACAGCTGAAACATTAGACTATATGGCACACAATCATCCTGTCGACATGCTTATTAATTCTGCAGTTGCAGTTTATCACTATGATTCCACATTTAATTCAATTAAAGATGCAATTATAACCTCCTATGTAAGAGACGTAAAGAACGGTGACACAGAATCAAAGGCTCATTGGTTTACATATGCAGCAGTAAACATCTTTGGCTTAAAAGGTGCTGGTTCAGTTGCTAAAATAGGAGTGAAAACAGCTGGAAAAGCTGCAGTCAAAAAAGTGTCTAAAAAACTAGACGAAACTCCTGATCCACTAACAGCAATTAAACCGTTTGTCATACGAGAAGATGTAGTTGTAGCAGGTGGCATGCCTTATAATGTCATCAACGATGTTAGCGCAAAAGACAGGCTGCTCCAGCTTGCTAAAAAATTAGATGAAAGTAGAAAGCCGTTTACTGGGCAAAAGATAAATCCACCTTGGTTAAATAAAGAAAAGTATGAAGCATATGAACTAAAGGGAAATGTAAAGGCGAAAGGGAAAATTAAAGATGTAAGTCGTAGAGTATATACGATGAAAGATATCGACCTTAATCAAAAAAATCGTAAAGGTCTTACGAATCTTCAACTTATGAAAAATGGTAACGCTCCGTTTGCAAAAGATGGCACACAGATTAATTTACATCACTTGATTCAAGAAGAACCTGGCCCAATGCTTGAAATTCCAAATAGCTTACATACTAAATATAGTGGCATTATCCATAAGCTTAAATCTGACGGCGAAAGCTTTAGAAACGATCCAGTTTTGAAAGCCCAATATGATAATTTCCGAGATAGGTATTGGAAGTGGAGAGCAAAACAATATGAAAAATAAAAGGAATGAGAGATATCAATGGACTTATATGAAAAAACTATAGAATTTATAACTGATAATAAAGCAGACAGTTATTTTACTGGAGGAATAGGTGAAGAAGAGATTATTAATATAGAGAAGGAGCTCCAATTACAACTTCCTGATAGTTATAAATGGTTTCTGAAAAACTTTGGCTCTGGTGGCTTATACGGAATTGATACTTTGGGGTTTGACTATGGTGGAGCTTCTGTAGTTGAAACCACAGAAGAATATCGTAATCATTTTAATTTATCTGAGGGACTTGTTGTAATAGAAGATATAGATTTTTTTGCATATGCCTTAGATACTAACAAAATGAACAGTAATAATGAATGTCCTGTTTTTATTTGGGATAGAGTGCTTGGATACCAGGACAAGCTAGCCGATAGCTTTATTGAATTTTTCTATAAAAGATTGCTTGAAAAAAAAGAAAACTGGGAAGAAGATGAAGACTGGGACGATTAAGTCAAAATTAATTACAATTTAGAGCCCCTCATTATATGAGAGGCTTTTTTATTACTTCAATTTCGATTCAATTTTCGCTTTAGTCTTAGGCCCATAGATGCCGTCAGCAGTCAGACCATTAACTGACTGGAACCGTTTGACTGCATTTGCTGTTTTCGGACCATATACGCCGTCTATACCGTTATTCTTCGCCCCTTTGTCTGGATAGAAGTAAAGAGCCGCTAGAGCATTTTGAACCTGTCTGACCTTCGTTCCTTTCGTCATCGGACTTGTCACTTTAATAACTCCGGAAGGAAGCGGGTATGATGTCTTTTTGCTGCTTGTTTTAGTGCTGCTGGATGAACTGGATCCTTTCAGTTTCAACTTTTGGCCAACTGTAATTTTATTCGGATCCTTAATGTTATTCCATTTTTGAAGGTTTGCCACACTTACTCCCTCAGCCTTTGCAATTCCGGAAAGCGTATCTCCTTTTTTCACTGTATATGTTGTTCCGTGTCCTGAAGAACCACCTGAAGACGTTGAACTTTCACCTCCGATCTTGCTTAATTCAGCTGCGATAGCCGCCTTCACTTCATCCCATCTACCCTCATCTAAAATACGGTGCGGACAATATTTACCGCTCCAATCTTGGTGTTTGCGAACACGATCAATACCCCAACCGCGCTCTTTAAGGAGCTGTGCCACAAACTTGATTGCCAATTTTTCAGCAGCGTAGTATTTAGCGCCTCCTGACTTGCTGTAGCAGATCTCTACTCCGATGGACTTTCGGTTTCCTGGACCATCTTTTCCGTCCCCTGTGTGCCATGCATTACGATTTAACGGAAGTCCTTGAATTACCTGTATATCATCAACTGCAAAATGATAGCTTGTAGAATTTGTGTTGTTCTTCATGTATGAAATCTCATTTTTCGCTGAAGCATCGTTTGCTGTATTGTGAATAGTGATATATTCCGGAACCATAGGATTCGGACATTTCAAACTGTATTTTTCTTGAGAAACTAAATTTTTCACCACTTTTATGGTCATAACATTTCCTCTCCTATTCTTTTTAGATTAAAAAAAGGCTGCCAGTTACCCAGCAGCTTGTTCCTCTTTATTGGTTGTTTTTTCGTTGTCTTCTTCAATTACATGAAGCCGGTCCGTAATGGCAGCCGGAATCTTAACGCCGATCTGTGCCAAGTTCTCTGTAATTGAAAGCCCCTCATTTGCAATGTAAAAAAGAACGGTTCCAAATGTGAGAACACCGTTCAGATTGAGAATTGTATCGACGATATTTGCCAAGATGACCACTAGAAAGCTAAGCATTTTCCGGACGTAACCAAACCAAGCACTGCGGCTACGCAACTTCTTGAATTTCCACGCTTTAATTACGCCTGTTATAACGTCAAGAATGCTGAGAACTAGTAGTAAATCAAGATATTTCACACCACCAAACAGATAAATTCTCGCTAAATCTAACGTTTCAATGTTAATAAACACACTCGTTTCCTCCATTTCTTTATCACCTCCTTAGAGGCAAAATAAAAGGACAGCCGGATTTTATGAGACGGCCGTCCCTCTTACTGAAAAGTTTCCATTTGTTATCGCTGTGAGCTCCATCATGATTTCTTTAAAACCGGTAATGTCAAAAGACCAGGCTTCCGATTTTCCTTTTGTACTAGTGGCATACGTTCCGTCATCCACTTTCTGCCCTCTCAGGGCTCTTTTTGTTCCTGATAGGGATTTACCCCAGAATTTTAATTCGCTTGTCTCAGCTGTCCCATAAACCTCAATGAGCAACGTTTTAAATGATCCAACAGTTAATGGAGTACCTTCCCCGATTGTTTCTGTTTTATCATGAAAAACAACATCCATTGTTTTTGCTTGAGTGTCTAATGAGCTGAGATCCAAGCCTTCAGTCTGAACTTTTAAGCGACCATCATCGGTTAAGCCGCTCTTATCTATTTGCATAGTGAGCGGAGCAGCTGTCGTAATTGGAACGGCTTGTTTAATATTTATATCTTCTTCACCAGCGCCAAGTGACTGATAAAGTAAGAATTCGGATTGCTGCAGATTACCGTTTGCATACCTGAAGCGGAAGTATCGCTGGGTTAAGTGGATCCATTCAGTCTCGCCAAGTGTCCCTGCCTTAACCACTAAAGAAGATACTGTGGTCCATGTATTCATATCATTACTTTCTTCAATGAATAAGGTTCCTTCACGATCAGAATAAGCGTGGCCCTTCACTTTAGATATTAAAACCTGACCTAATCGATCTTGGCCATACTGTGTATAAACTTCAGTTGCTTTTAAGACTGCGTTTGTCAGCAGATCCGCGTTACCGGAAATGGCAGCCACCGGCACCACAAAATCTCTGTTCCCTTCTCTATATGGCTTGGCCGCTCCTGGCTTACCGGCTACATCTGTGGGAAATTGAAAACTATACTGCGTCATTTAAAGATTCCTCCTTGCTATTATTGATATATAATGGTTGTTCAAGAGATTTACATAGTGACCATCCCCTTTCAGGCAAAATAAAAAAGCCTTATATGGCTTCTCCTGTGATCGCTTTATACTGTTCTTCAGTGATTAGATTTTTCTCTATTCCTTCCTGTAAATCTTCAGGCGAGCAATCTTTATAGTGGATTGCTTGCTTCACCATTTCAGGGGTAGCCCAGTTATAATGCAAAGCTAATACCCAATAATTCATACATTTTTCTCTCCTTCAAGGGAAAGCAGCTGCAGTTTTATTTCAGACAGCTGATTTCCTAATGTCTGGTTTAATTCTTCAAGCTGTTTACGAGCTAGTTTTTCCTGAGACAATTCTTGTGCAAGTAACTCGACCTGATCAGGAGGCTCATATGGTGGTTTGCTTTCCGATTCTTCCCACCAAGCTTGTAATTCCTGCTGAGTCGGTAACGGCGCCCGGAGATTCCATTTCTCGATATATGAGCCGTTCCCGTCGTTCCGCAGTTCAAAATCCTTTCTCGGTACCGCAGTAGGGTACTTGTACATAATTGCATCATACAAAATCATAAAAGTACCTCCTATAATCTCGGATAATTTCTGCCGCCCATTTCAGTGATATCAAAATAGTTATACCATCCTGAGTTGTCAGTAATGTAACGTTGAACATCCCCGTCATATCCAACATAGAGATAAATCTCTATATAATCGCCCGCATTAGCCGGAACAGTGGCGGCTCCATAAACCCCTACATTGAATTGTGTTGTATCAGAAGGATTTGCTGGACTGTTTCTGTAATGCGCTATATTTTTATAAATCTTTCCGTTAAGATAAATCTCCATCTCATAGTTGGCATATCTTTGAACGTTCTCTATATATAAACCTGCATTGACTAAAAACATACCGCTATTAGGACAGATAAACCGGTTATTAGTGACATCAAAAGCATTATGACTGTCTTTTATCTTTCTATTAAACCGAACTTTCTGCTGTTCCCCTTTTATAAGAAGCTGCTTCCCAGTTGTACCAATATTCGTATGCACAAATCCAGATATCTTTTCCCACGGAGTCCACCCGGAACCACTCCACCAATGCCTGATCCATACACCCGTACTGTCAATATAAGTTCCAGACTCATTACCTGTGCCGTAAAAATATTGTGTGAAACGGGAATTATTATACTTCTCATTTTTCACAATGCCATATCGCAAAGGGTACCCGGTCGTATTTCCTTGGCCAATATCCATAAGAGTAAGTCCGAGCGGATATGATTCTCCGCTTGTTCTCGCGTCCTGAATTGCGTTTGTTCCAGTAAGAACGGTCAGTTTTTGATTTGTAAAGTTATCTTGAACAAAAGCTTTTGCATCAGAAAGAGCCTTATCAGCTTTCTCTTGTGATGCGGTTTCCGTCTCTAACTTCTTCCACCCCTGCCATCCGACAGTATTACCATCCCAATAATTCGTAAAGACATTATTTCTGTAGTCCATGGCATAAACCCAGCCATAGCTGCCTTTACCGTCAGATGATTGGCTTGTCATTTGATAAAATCCTCTCGTAGAGGCGGTAGAAGGAGAATTTACTGCTTTTCCATTTGCATAAAAGGTGCCCATACTTCTACCTCTATCTATAATTGCCTGAAGCATATCTTCGCCTTCATTCACTGCAAAAGATACACCCCCAACATCATTTGTAATTTTAGATAGTTGAGCACCATTCCATTTATCCTTATCACTTTTAGTAACATGGATATCTTTATCATCAGTGTGAACAGCCAATCTTTTTATTGATCCTTCTTCTGTTTCGTACTTTATCCAATCTGACCAGGTTCCATTAACTAATGACTTTCTCCAAAAGCCGCCATCTGTGCCCATTGCCATTGCTTCTCCATTGGCCGAGGAGGAATACAAGTAAATACCACGAGCCGATTGAGACGGCGCATTAATGGCATCACTCGAAATGTAAAAAGTAAAAGTCTTTTTTTGTCCTGCTACGACACTATGAAAGTCATAACTTTGACCGATGTTAATAAGAATGGATCCATCGTCTTTTGTAATTTTGGATAGCTGCGCCCCATTCCATTTACCGCGCTCTTCATTCGTAATATGCCGTTCCTGATCTTGATTGTGTAGATCAAAATCTTTTTTCGCTGCCTGCTGCACGTTATCAACATTACCCAGATCCAGCTGTTCCTTTGTCACCTTGTGAGGGTTGTTCATGTCATTTTTATGTGCTGCTAAATCTTTATGCGCGTCTTGAATGCCTTTCTCCCAACGGTTCACATCATCCTCATTGATCGGATCATCCGGCAGCCAGTCTGTTTTTGATTCATATGCCATTTGTTACACCACCTCAAAAGTAAATCTGAAATCCAACGTTCTGTTATTACTGACGTCTAAATCTGTTGTTCTTTCCGTAATCACGTTGTTTTGTTCATCAAGAATCTGCACACTCTCAATGTGTTTGATATCTTCTTCCCGGTGAGTAAGTACCGTGACAACCGCCCCCTGAATGGTGAGTTCCACAATTTCTGTTTCATTCCCATTCAGCAGCACTTTTGATATTCTACTTTTTAGATCTGCAGCTGTACGCTCTCTATAGACTTGTGAAATCATGTTAAAACCACCTCGTTATTATTGAGCGTGACGGAGTAACCCACCTTTAACTCACTTACCTTTCGATATCTTCTGTTATTCAGAATGACAGTATCTTTTATCTGCAGCGGCTCATTCAAAGCAGCTCGCAGAGTATATGCTAAGTGGGCCGGCTTCATATTCTCCAAAGTTTCTATGAGCTCGCTCATGTGCTGCATATCATCTATATCAATATCCACGTTAAAACGGTACTCTCCGGGAAGCAGCCGGACCTGAGCAGACGGATTCTTTAAGAACCGGTTCAATGCCTGTTCAATGGCTTTATATGTTGCCGGCGGTATATTGGACATTTTAGAGATTAGTCGCAGCCTTCGGATTTCATACGTATCACCGGGCTCTCGAGGCACGTTCAATATCTTTTCCCACCGTTCAAGCCCCCAGGTTGCCGTTGTAACAAACAGCTGATCTGTCAGATCAAAGATGCTGTTATTTTGCTTCTCAAATTCCGGAGCTTCTGCGTGAAGGAGTTCGGCCATTTCCTTCAACTTGGTAAGGAACGGCGGCAAGTAAGCGGTCATTTCATCGAGCTTGCTCAATGATTGTCACCTTCCCAAGCTTAGGAATTTCTACGTCACTAAGAATCATATTTTCGGCCACGCCGTTGATTTTAATATCTGCATAATCACTTACTGAGGGTGAATTATAGACAATATTATTGATCTGCGATAAGCGGATGACATTGTCTTCGAACGCCATCTTTTTAAAGAGATTTAGAACTCCTGATTCGATTTCTTTCTTCACCTGATCAATAGAGCTGTTGACCTCGGGTAGCACCTCAGCTGATATCTCAATCTCTTTCCAAACCGCACTCTCCACTGTGACAAAGGCGCCAATCGGCGCCTGTCCCTCGCCTTGTCCTGGTTCAGGATCAATATAATTTTTAACCTTAGAAATCAATATATCGGAAGCAGGTTCCAAGTTAGCATTGGTCACAACAATTTTGACTGTGCCGTCCCCGTTCCAAAGCGGAAAGATTTTTGCCTTTCCGACTCCGTCAACTTCTTCCGCCCATTGTTTATAATGCTCTTTATTTGCACTGACAGCTTCTCGGCGAACGCGGGTAAAATATCTAGCCCTTAAACTGTCATCATCCTCTTCATCACGTCCGGGAATCAGGATTTCTTTCACAATAGCCTTTTGAAGTCCAGGTATAGTGTCTAGTGACAATAGATTCTGGCCGGATATGTTTGCGTTCCCTGCTTCTCCGGCTGTTTCGCATTCCAACGTCCCGTCTGCTGTGTATTGAAAGTAGAGGTTTTCAACAAAAAAGCGGGCACCCACCGGAATGGTTACACCTTCAGTAAACTCCGCCGCCCTGACTGCTTTTGTGGCAGCCGTTCGCTCGATGCCGGCTTCCGTAGCCCGTCGATCTAAGAATTCACCTTGTGCTGTGTCCGAGAAGACAAGTTCCAGCACAGTATCGAGCCAAATATAAGACTTGGCCAATTCTGCAGCTGCAGGAGCTAAGGCGTTATAGATAACGCTGCCTTCCCTTGTATCGATGTCCGCGGAAATGCTGTTCAGCATACGGTCCATAATTTCTTCAAAGGTTTGATCTTCAAACATCCTCACCAAGCACCTCCTCGATCTCCAATGTCCCCTCGTCAGTTTCGACTGTAAAGGAAACATGGAACGAATCGCCTTGTTTTTCTATTTCAAAATCTGACACAGAGGAAACACGATCGTCATAGATCAGTGCTTCCTCTATCAGCCGTGGAATCTCCATTTTCTTATATGCGTCTGTTGTTTCATTATCTGCCAGGACGTCTTGAAGCTCATTTCCAATGTCATGACTGAAAACAGAATAGGCGTATCGCTCAGTATGAAGGGATAAATATACAAACTGCTTGATCGCTTCAAGGCCTGTGATGATTTCATTTGTGATACGACCATTTTCAAAATCTATTTTGTAGGTTTGCGAGGTCTCTATGACTTCGCTGTCATCTTCTATATCCTCAAATTCAATTTCTGGGGAAAGGGTCATAAAAAAAACACTCCTATAACGTTCTTCCATTTATTGATTGAATGAACCATAATAAAAACCGCTCCTAAAGAGCGGTTTTTAAATATAAGAAGTAATCATTCTAAGAAGAAATCGAAAGGGATTTATTTACTGCTTTTTGAGCATGGATTAAAGTTGTATCAAATAATGGCACTTCTGAATCCTCTACCTTTACTAATAGTCCAATTTCAGTGCATCCAAGAATGATTCCTTCTGCTCCTCTATCCACCAAATTATTTATGATCTTCTTATAAATATTTTTGGAAGACTGTTTAATTTCACCTAGACATAGTTCTTGATAAATAATATTATTTATTAATTCCCTTTCATCATCATTAGGAACAATGACATTAATATCATGAGATGCAATACGTGATTTATAAAAATCTTGTTCCATCGTATATTTAGTACCAAGCAATCCTACTGAGCGAATGTCTTGTCTAATAATTTGTTCTGCAGTTGCATCAGCAATATGCAAAATAGGTATAGTGATCATTTCTTGTATATATCCAAGAACTTTATGCATAGTATTTGTACATATTACAATAAAATCTGCACCTGCTTTTTCTAATGATCTTGCAACTTCCCCTAAAGCTTCACCTGCTTTATCCCAAGCCCCTACGGATTGATAATGTTCAATTTCCTTAAAATCAACACTGTATAAAAGGCATTTTGCCGAGTGAAGCCCTCCTAACTTCTTTTTTATTTCTTCATTGATAATTCGATAATACTCAGCTGAAGATTCCCAACTCATTCCACCAATTAGACCAATAGTTTTCATAACCCACCTCGGATAAAATTTTCAAAATATTATAGTTATTCTAAAGCATAGATTAGGTCTATACAATTATTTATTTTTTCAGGATTACTATCATTAGATTTTATCGAGAATAAAAAATGATTGTCCGCCTTTTAAGGAGACAACCATCACATTCTCACCTATATTCAGTTCTTCATCTCCTCCAGCGCGCAACCGCTTAGGAATAATAATCAAATCAGACGGAATAATTAGCTTTTCATTTTCATTGAGCTTAATTTCAACAGGAGAAACGGAAACCACTTCAGCCGGCAGAATATCCACCGGCGACTCAGAACCAACGGCACCGACAGCCAAATGTTTGATAGCTTCACTTAGTCTCATGAGGAAACACCATCAGGAATAGAGTTTTTCTCAACCACATCAATGGTCATTGTGTGCGTGGATCCTTTAAATTCGTGTTTGTCTGTATCGATCCAGTATGTCTTCTTAACCCCGACTTCCGGAATTGAGATATAGACGGGCAATCCGCTCTGAAGATCCGGAATACCAATCGCTTGAATACTTTTGAGTTCTTTTTTCACACCCTTTTTCTGTGCCTGTTTGAATTTCGCTCGCTCCTGAAGCTGCGCCTGGTTAATGTTATCGGAAACCGTTTCGACATACTGAAGCACACCATATTTACTGATGCCTGAGCTGTCGCTTGCGGTGGCTGTGTATGTTTTATTGTCTTTCTGACGCCGCAACTTTACTTTTGTGGCCGTGTCATTAATTGAAGTGCTGTATTGATATCCGGTGATGTTCACACCCGTCTCCAGCACCCATACTTCTGACGGATCAGGCCAAGCGCGAAGGCCAAGCTTCCCCTTCGCAGAATATAATTGATAATTCCTTCCGGTTTGGCTTTTCGTTTGTTTCAAGGCTTTCAGAATCATGTCATAAAGGCTCGTATCGTCTTTGAACACAAGTGATTTAATTGTATGACCTGTGTTTGCAATAGACGTCGTAGGAATCTGAAAGTCTCTTGCCAGGCGTTTTATGATCTCGTCTGCACGCTTATTAAAGAACACATAAACATCCTTGTTTTTGACCAAATATTGCAGCATGTCATAAGCCGTAAAGGTCAGCCCGTGTTCTTCCGGATTGCGAGAAAACACAATGCCCCGGAAAAGTTCTTTGCCCTTCCACTTAAACAGAACCGTATCCCCTTCAGATACACTGTAATATGAATGGGTTCCTTGTTTCGTTACGATCTTTGCTGTGATCGATCGCGGCGCCTGATACCGTTGTCCCTCGAGTGAAACACTTTCAGTTACCAACTCAAGCCATTCCGTTTCTTTAATGACGAAAAGTTCTATCATGTCATCACCTGCTTATTGCGGTATCTTTAATTTTTGACCAGGAAAGATCCAGTGTCCTGGCTGTCTAATATTCCGTCTGCTACGCTTAATCATAGCCTTTTTATTGACGTTCCAGATCTTGCGCCATTTTGTACTGTCTCCATAAAACTTGCCGGCAAGGTCCCACAGTGTATCGCCTTTCTTAACGGTGTATGTTTTAGGAGCTGATTTAGATGGCCGTTTCTTCTTCGTCTTTTTCTTCTGCTTGATCTTCCGCGGCGAAGCGGTTTTGTATTCCTTCAGCTTTATTTCAAAGTCACGATCACCTATGTCTTTTTGTCCCTCACTATAAGAAAAACCCTCAATGCTGCAGGTGAAATTTATTTTCGTGCCAGTAATCAAAAATTGAACTGGCTTTTTTGCTTTCGCCCATTTCTCAATCTTAGCGATAGCATTTTCAGGAGAAGGAAATCCCTTATACTCAGCAAGCGGGCTGTGTTTCTTCGGAAAAAAAGAAGAGAACGAAATTTCTTTCGCTCCCGGTTTATCAATAAATGTGACTTCCCCAAAACTGGCCACTTTTACAGATTCATTTTGAATTGTGTTTGATATATCAATTTGTTCAGGAAGGACAGGAAGCCGCAGCTTGTCCTTCCCTTGTGAAATCCAAAATTCATAAACGGATCTAGTCAAACGCAACGACTCCCTTCGTTCCAATATTGATATCTTGTTCAAGTTCAACGACAAGGGCCTGCTTAATTTTAGAGACAAAGCTGTTCACGTCTTGATCATTATAAAAATGCTGATCACCATTAAACTGAATGACAACCTCTTTACCGCCTGCAGCTGTCACAGTTGTTTGATTGCTTCCTGCGGTAGCAGCTGTGACTTGACCTGATGGTAGTTCAGTTTGACCGGTTTGAGCCGGGTCTGTGACTTCCATGCCGAGCGCCTTAGCTGCTTGAGCTAACAAATAGCGCCCGCGAATCCCCCGTTCTTCCGGAATGATCCATTCACGTTTATTTCCTTCCCCGACACGAGCAATTTGTTCTTTTGTGATCAGGCCGCCGTTAGCATAACCAACATACGGACCGCCATGTCTCAAGCTTTTAATGCCAGGCACATTGTCAATTGAGCCGTATCTGCTTTTAATGTAGCCGATCGCGGCAGCAGCGTTGTGAATTGGATTTCTGATGTTACCCATGCCCGGCGCTTTATGTGCATTAAAGGTGGTCGGTATTGTCTGCATGAGCCCTTGGGATGGATTGCCTGCCTTCGCGTTACTATCCCACAGGTTAATAGAGTTTGGATTTCCACCAGATTCATACTTTGCAATTGTCATTAACCCTGGAAGCCAGTTTAACGGTGTCTTTGTGGCCATCATCGCAGCCATAAGCCACTGTTTCACATTTCCGCCCATTGCACCCATTCCGGAATAAGCAGCTGCCAGTGATCCAGCTTGTTTTTCAGCATATTTTTTCACATCGACAGAATCTAGACCTTTTACAACACCAACAGAGGCAAAACGCCCCAAGCTCATCATGACACGAGAAGGTGAATGAATATCAAGCTCCTCACGAAATGCCTTCTCAACTTTTTTCGCCAGTTCCTTGGCAGCTTCATGGACTTCACTTGCCTTAGAAGTCATGCCAGAAACAAAATTACCGATCATACCGCTTCCCCAGCCGTTTGATGATTCTTTAGAGCGGATAAACGGTTTATTCACATGAGTATTAACATACTGATCAGTACCGGTCTGAGAACTGTTTTGTCCGGAAGCAAAACCTTTGATCGTACCGGTTCCCCATGAAGAGGATTTATTCACACTGTTTTGGAATGGTGTTTTGACTTTCGTCTGCAGGAAACCATCTGTTCCTGTTGCCGTACTGTTCTGGCCGTTAGCATAACCATTGACCACTTGTTTTCCGTAATTCGGAGAGTAGGAGATCAAATTTTTCATAGGCTGGCCAACGTTTTTCTGTTTCCAAGCGTCCATTGAAACGACATTATCGGCAATACCTTGATCAAAGCCCTGCGTGAACTGTTGACCGAAAGAAGCAGCCTGTTCATTAAGGCTCGATGTGTCAACGGTAGGAGATACTGTAGCGGAAACCGTTGATCCGCCAGCTAATGGAGAAACAGCAGCTTCTCCACCTGCTGATGAAGCAGAAGCCATGTCATCAACAACGCTCATTCCTAGTTTAGAAGCAGCCTGAGAAAGAAGCATTTTACCGCGGCCCTTGTTGTTATCAACAGGGATCACAAACTCTTTACCCGCTTCGCCAATCCATGAAATGGTCGGTTTCGTAATATAGCCACCCGTCGCATTCCTTTCAAGAACGCTCTTTTGTTTAGGGAAAATACTTGGAGGCGCTGATGACTGCGACTGAACAAGACCAGCAATTCCTCCGCCACCGCTAGATTTTCCACTAGATGAAGACTTGCCAGATTTCTTTTGATGAAGACCTGTTGCATCTTCACCTCTACCGATAAGGTTATTTATGAACCGTCCTCCAGCGCCAGCCAATTCTTGGAGTTTAATGACCCATGCAAAAGTATCTTGGAATTTCTCCTTAATTCCGTCGGCTATGTCACTTAACGGATCACCAACATTTTCACGGAACCAAGTCTCAATACCTTTCCAAGCGTCTTTAACTGCTGTTTTGGCTGACTCGAATTTTTCCGAAATGGATTTTTTGGCATCTTCCACTTTTGAGACAATTGGATTCCACACATTTTCACTGAACCAAGCTGAAACAGCACTCCATTTGTCAGATATCCACGTCCATGCTTCGTTAAGCTTTGTCCAGATCCAGTTTGCTGCATTAGTGACAGCATCACTTACCGGCGTCCAAACATTTTCCATGAACCAAGTTGAAACTGTAGACCATAAATCTGAAATAAAAGTCCATGCTTCGTTGATCTTCGTCCAAATCCAATTTGCTACGTTACTAACTGCTGTACTGATTGGATTCCAGACGTTGTCATAAAACCAAGTTGCCACTTGAAGCCATTTTAGTTGAATCCAGATTCTCGCATAATCAATATGTGCTTGTATCCAGCCAGCCACAGTTGCCACTGCATCACTAATGGGATTCCAAACATTATCCATGAACCAAGTGGAGACAGTGGACCATGTGTCTGAGATCCAAGTCCAAGCGTCATTTATTTTTGTCCAAATCCAATCAGCAGCATCAGTGACACCGTCAACTAATGGATTCCAGACATTATCCATGAACCAAGTGGAGACAATCTTCCAGAGAGCCTTGATACCATCCCACGCAAATAAAAAAGCACCTACTACTAAATTTATAATTGGAACTGCCGTGTTATAAATAGGTGTCCACACGTTATCCACAAACCAGGATGATACGTCATTCCAGGTATCAGTTAGCCATTTCTTAGCATCCTCGAATTTGTCAGTGATCTTATCAATCTTATCTCCGGCCCAATCACTAACAGGGGTCCAGACATTATCCATAAACCAATCCGAAAAATCAGACCAAGTATCCTCGATCCAATCGACGGCATTTCCTGCACCGTCCTGAATTCCATCCCATGCTTTAGAAGCGCCTCCATCATCAAACCATTTGCCAATGGAGGATCCTAAATCAGAACCCCCTATACCGCCTGCGATACTCCCGACGACTCCGCCAACCGCAGTGCCGACAACAGGGACAACAGAACCAATGGCTGCTCCTGCGGCTCCACCTGCAGCAGCTCCACCAAGATTCCCGGCGAAAGAACCAACTTTCTCACCTGCATTTTCTTTGTTCATCCCGAGCAAATCGGTTGCCGCTAATGCAGTCCCCAAAAGAGGGATACCTTTCGCGAATTTACCAACACTTTTCAGAGGACTTAAAACTTTCCCGAACTTTGAGGCTCCGCCTGTCGCTCGGCCTGCTGCACGAAGTTCGGATCTGGTGGTGTTTACTGAAGCTCTCGAACCTGCGCTTCTAACAGGATCAGCTGCTGTTCTTCCTGAACGCCTTCTCTCCAGTTGTTCAGATGATACAGTGATTGATCTGTTAGAAGGGTTTACTCGGGTTGGGTTTCCGCGCCGCCCTGAAGAACCTCTTCCTCTTCGACTACGACCGTTCCCGGCACCTCCACCACAACAGCAACAAGTTAAGCCGCCGCTACGTGGTAAACTTGTCGGACTTGAGGAAGATCTGGATCCTCCGCCCCTTGTACTGGCATTACGAGCAGCCCTTCCATTTCTTCTGCCGCTTCGTGTGTTTGGATCAGCATCCGGTGTCCGGTTCGGAATTAACCTTCGAATCACTCCCGCTGCGTCACTTCCGACAGTGCCTATGCCTTTTAAGAGAGGCCGTAGGATTTTCAAATAAGCTATTAAACCTATTAAAGAAGGAATCACAACTTTAAAAGCTGTTTTCAGTTCATCCCAATGATTCACCGTCCACTCAATGGCCACATTTAGCTTGTCACCTATCGCCTCGCCAAGATCAGTAATATCTTTTTTGATCTCTTTGAGTTTCTCTTGACCTTCCTTGCTGTTTAGGAACGAGTCGATCTTGTCAAAGGCTGGGCCTAAACCGGTAAGCAGTGAGGTTCCCATATCCTTAGAAATGCTTTCAAAATCCCGCATGGCGTCATTAATCGGTGTCATCGGGTTATTATCCCTAAGCTTAGAAAAGCTGCGTTCCAGTTCACTGCTTGTTTTTGCACTTGTGCCAATGCCTTCGGCCATATCTAAAATCGGCTGCTTCAGATCTTCATATTGCGTTCCTATTAGCTCTGTGGCGATAGATGCCCGCTTAGTCTTGTCTTTGACTTTTGATAGGGCGTCAGCTACCTTAAATAAGCTTTCTTGACCACTAATTGAGCCGTCTTTAAACCCTTTGAACATCTTCTCTGTTTCTTTGGCACCGAATAGCGACTTAAACGCGTCCACTTGACTATCAGACATTTCAGTACGACGGATGTTAAATTCACGCATACTGTCAGCGAGGTTGTCAAAGTTCCTAGCCCCGCCCTTTGTCCCTTTAATCATCGCATTAGCGATCTGGCCGCCTGTAAGCTTCATGTCCTTAAAGGTGGAACTGTATTCATTCATCGTGTCCAGCAAATCGTCAGCCTGATCCCCGGCGTTCCGGTACACATAAGCGATTAAATCTCCGCTGTCTTTCCCGGACATTTTCAAGTTGTTATACATTGAGCTGAAGGCCCGGTCCACTTCCGCCTGATCAGCATTCATGAGCTGTGCGATCTTGCTAGAAGACTCAGTCAATTCAGCCAAGGCTTTTTTAGATGCTCCAGTCTGTTGTGACAAGGTTCTCAGAGATAAGCTGACTTCTTCCCGGGATCCTCCCGCTTTATTGTCATAATAGATCTGATCTGTCATTCTAGCAGCGTCTTTTTTGCTGACATTCGAAGTCGCTGAAACATAGGCGTCTTGGGACATGGCGCTTTTCCCGCTGCCCATAATTGCACCGGCAGACAATCCGCCTGCAGCTGTCAGGGTGATTGTAGCGTTTTTCAGGCCGTCCAGCTTCGCTTCTATTGCATCGAGAGCCGCTGAAGCCTTGTCCTTAATAGAAACAGTAGGTTCAGCATGTTCGCCGTCTACATCGGACACATGGCGGCGAATCTCGTCTAATTCACTTGATGCATGATCACGGACTGAAACAGTAGGTTCAGCGTGTGAGCGGTTCAAATCTGAAAGGCCTCCTCGAATTAAGCGAAAACGCGGTGTAGCTTGATCATTAACTGAAACCGTCACTTCATGGCTACCCTCAGTAAGATCCTCCGTTTGTTGGCGTATAGAATGTAAACCATTCGAAACCCGATCATCTAAACCGACTTCAAGCGATCGGGACCGTCCCGTCAAGCGGCTCGCTGATCTGTCAATTCGTCTCATAACCCGCTCAGTTCGATCTTCAGCATCAAAAATAAGAGGGCCATTAGCGGCCCTCTGAAGTCTTTCTGCATTTCCTTGTATGATTCGAAGCTTGCGGGAAATCTTATCATGTAAATCAAATGTAGCTGTTAGTTTAGCCATAGTTAATTACCTCCCTTCTTCGCTTCCTTTTCTAACAGCTCGAGCTTGTAACTGATTAACCCATATAGAAGCGCCTTGAATTCTCTCGGCGCCTCATATAATTCTTGTAATTCTGACGGGGCGTACTTGAGCTCGTGCATAGCGTAATAAAGATACACGGTCTCTTTATCCCCGCCCTCTATTAGTTTTTTGCTGCTTCTTCTAGATCTTCTGGATCGTCTTCAAACCCGTTGATTTCAATTGCTTTATTTAGCCAGTTCGCATACTCACCACCAACAGAAAGAACACGCTTTGCAACTTCCACCGGATCCTCTGTTTTGTAAGCTTCGCGCAGCTCTTTAGATTTAAAGTTTGGGTAAACAGTCGATTCAACGGCAATACGAGCATAGAAGCGTTGGCTGTCCAACTCTTTCACGCGGCCGCGGCCTTTTACATTTTTGTAAGTCGTGTTCTCTTTCTCCAGCTCGTCAATACGTTCCGTAGTAATGGCTTTGAACACGAAAGGAATAACCTTGCCTGCTTTGTCTACGAATCGTTTAGAAATCGGAACTTCTACCTCTTCCGCTTCGATTGTTTGTCCTGGCATAAAGAATGAAAGATCATAAGTTTTTTCGTTTTGTTTTTCGCTCATGTTAATTAGCCCCTTTTCATTTCGGAAATAAAAAAGGCATATTTTCTATAAAAAATATGCCTTACCAATTTTTTCAGTTATAATATTAAATAAGCAGCTTAAAGTTGCTTTAAGCTGCGTAGGCCCCTCCATACAATCATTACTTAATTTATATTCTGTAGAAGGAGGTGAATTCATATGTCTGCCTATGAAACATTCATGGTCATCATAAACTTTGCTAGTTTACTTGGCAGTGTTGTGACTGTGGTTTTGACTTTTTTGACCTTTATTTTCACTTTCAAGAAAAAAGACACTCATCCGGTTTATACAAGATCGGAAAAGTGTCCAAGTGAAAAAATGGACCCTCAGGAAGGGTAATTTTTAAAAGATGGAGTGTTGCCGCACTCTATCTTTTTTATTTTATGCAAAAAATCAAGACGTTAACCTTTTAAAACGGCTGTTTGACATTTTTATATACATTTAGTATAGCAAAATTAATAATAAATTAGCAATCACAAACACAAAAATGTTACAAAAAGTAACTAAAAGGCGCTTTTAACTGTGTGCCTTTTTATTCTCATTTAAAACGTATCCTTCAGCTTTTCAGGAAGATCAAAGTCCTCAAAGGTAAACGGTACCTCTTCCTCTAATGCCTCAGAATCAACATCAAGCCCTGCAATTTTAGCAGAGTCAAAATTCACATCATACAGTGTGACACGCTCAGTTCCGCGGCCGGAAGACGCATCATCCAGAACCGCTTGAAGCGTGAAATAAGGATCTTCACCTTTTTTAACATAGTTCAGCATAAGCTGCACAAAGCGGGATGTGACTTTATAAAATGTCGCTGTGCCTGTTCCGTTTGCGCCTGTCGTTTTATGACCGGTCATGCGGCGCCCCATAACGTTGACTTCCGATTTATTTTTCTCCACATTCGCTTCAAATGTTTTGATAAACGCCAGTTCCTCACCGTCCAAGAAAAGACGTCCCTCTTTACCAGATATCGTATTCTGCGCTTTAAAAGCCACCTTACTTCACCTCCACGTTAAAGTAGAATTTCTCAGCTGCATCAACTGGCTGTACAGCAAGATCAATCAGGAAACCGTCACGATCGCTATTTAGAGCAATTGTGATGTCATTCTCTGAATCAAAATTGGTAATGCCCCCGTTATCCTGAAGAACACTCAAATATTGAGTAATCAACGTTTTCACGAATTGAAGGCCGTCATTTGTAGCAGGAACGTCGCTACCGCTCGCTTTACGTGACTTAATCAGTGCTTTCAATTGAGATGTCAAATCATTATTGATTGCATCCAACACTCGGACAATTTTATTTTTCTGGAACATCTTATTCTTCTCAGCTGTAAGACTTGTGAGAGAATTAATATCCTTCTCAACAGAAACAGATTTGTCTCGAGAATCATAAGTAAACAGGAATTCCCCGTTCGCCAGCCGCTGAATTACCTGGTCGCTATCCAGTCGAGTAAGGACGTCCACCGCTCCCGTATATTCTACGAACGTAAGCGACTGATTGAACGTCGCTCCCGCGCTGGCGCCGGCGACCCAAGCAGTGGCTTTTTCCGGAGTGATCTCCGTTCCATCTTCAAGCAGCACCCCGCCTGTGACATTAATAATACCTTCGTGATCGCCTTTGTAATTAGAGAGTACGCCTTGAACCTTTAAGCCTTGATTGTCTCTCAGCCGTTTGATGAATGCGACAAACGTCGCTTTCAATTGCTCGTTATCCTCAACAGGTAGCGCGATTGTGTCAAAGTATTCGGTTTCAGCCGCTTCCAAGAAAGCTGTGTAATCAGCATTTGTCGGTGTTTTATCTGTGCCTCCTGACAAGCGAATTCCGGAAGATGCCGGAAGATCCCCGCTGACGTCCTCCGGAGCTGTGCCTGTTAGTGGAATAGAAACTGTTAAATCCCCTTTGCCTGTAAACTCGACAAACTTATTTGCTTTCAGCTCCTCAGCTTTCGATACCGTTTGCTTATCGACTTCTGACTGATCAAGATAGGTTGTGACATCAACTTTTGAAGAATCAATAACGTTTTCTGTAATTCTGATAATGATGTCATTTCCTTTAGTCCCGCCATAAAGAGCGGTTGCCTTTACGCCTTCGCTAATGTCTGCTTGTGCGCGTAGCCCCTCCGTCAAACGGTAAAGCAAGACTGTACTTGCCTTCTTCATTGCCTCACGAAGAAGCAACAACGAAGGATCATCAATGTTCAACCCTACTTTTTTATTCAAGTCCTCGATTGAAGAGATAGAAATGAATTTCTTAACCTCTCCCCAGCTGGACGCTATCGGCAGTGCAACTGTTCCGCGTTCGCCTACTGATACCCGATCCTCTGCGGTCGTTTTAAAGTTAAAATAAATACCGGCACGCTCTTTTTCCTTGCCGACTGTAAATGTTCCGCCGTTCATTTATTTGACCTCCTTTTGAAGAAACTGAGCGATCAGCTTCTTCGCTTCTGATTTAGTGATGCTGTTTTTTTCTGTATGAAAAAGAGCACCGTCAAACACCTCGGGCCTTACCCCAAAGAGCTCTCGACTGTGCTCTCGCAAATCCTTAATATAAAAAGCATTTTCTGTTCTTTCCTTTTTCGTGGCCATCATTTCACCCCGCTTGTAAATTCAAAGTTTTCAAGAGAAGGATGCTGCTCTCGTTCATACCAATAGCGACTCGTCCAATTTAAGACAATGCTCGCATAATCATCTGAGATACGCGTTTCTATACGTGATAAGCGAATAAAATCGCCCGTATCTTCACCAGATTCCCGAATGAGCGGAATTAATCCTCTCTTACTCCTAAGTGTATCCGCAATCCTTTCCGCTTCGTTATGAGCCTCCTGCGCGTTTTTGTGAAAGAGTTTCACGTTTAAAACATAGGATTTTTGAAACGTAGATACTGTATCCACCCCATCGACTGTGGAAGCCGGTGGAATGTAAAGAGATGGGACAACAAAGTCCTGCGGTATTTCTTTTTCATACACTTGCACAGGATACAGTTTGTATAGGCAGCCCATAATTGAGCCCACTTCTTGATTCATGGCAGCACCGCCTTAAAATTCTTCATCGATCCACTGCTGCAGCTTCCGCTCAAGGCTTCTCTCAAACATTAGTTCAAAGATGGCCATAGCATTATCCCAAAAGCCGGATCCATCAACCCATTGGAATTTCAGCAGCATTCCGGTTTTGGCAGCGGGATCATACTCGAACCGTTCACCCTTCCATCGTCCGGGGACCCACCGACGATCCTGATTTTTAGATGGATCAATTGTAAAGTGCCCGTCATTCACGTATGAGGCGTATTCCAGATTTGTTCCGACATCCAGTTTTAAGCTGCCTGATGTCATTGAAAAAATATTATCCTGGTCACCTTTCTGAAAGGAATTGAGCAAGCGGCGGGTGTCCACGGTCTTTGTCCTGATGATCTCATCTTGGATGGTATCTAAGAACTCAAAACCCATTGCTTCAAGCCACTGCTCATATTTCCTCTTCAGTCCCCCTCGAGAAGCCCTGTCTAATGATTGTATGAACTGATCGAGACCCCTAATTTTCATAAGTATTCCACCTCCCGGACTGCCGTTACTTCCCAATGATGATTCCTGATCTTGCGCGGCTTCTGTAGTTTATAAGCTGTGCCTTCCCAAACCACCCTGTCGTTCAAACGAATATCTGCAGAGGCTGGGAAATGGACCAGAAATGATTGATATATGGCCGTGTTCGGTTCCTGCTGCACAATGGATTGGTTCTTTTCTGTGAAGTAACACGGCTGTCCCGCTATATCTGGAACTTCAGGATATGAAAAAGCCGGCTGAACATTTTCAACCGGCACCCCAAAGGATTGTTTTTTGTTTTCTGCTTTATTCTGCAGGTGATAAACGTCGCATCGATGAGTTAACAAAGATCGATAGCTCATATGGACCTCATCCGCATTTTTACTTCCCTGCCTTCCAGACTTGGTTCAGCTGACTTCACGTAATCTTTAATCAGTGTGTAGACGTCTGGTTTTTGAATAGAGCTGCCGTTTCCAAGCGAATATGAATAGTCACCGATCTTCTCGGTTGTATATCCTTTTGTGATTGACTCATCGGAATTAATCAACGCGAAATACTGTGCCATTTTCAATAAAGCCAGCTGAACTGTTTCAGGGAGCGGATCATATTCCGGATCAGAAAAATTATGGCCAACTTGATAGGTGATATCAGCTGTAGCTTCTATGATGTCCTGGGAAAGAAGGGAATCAGACCGCTCCTTAACAGATTCAAAAACAGTGTATTCCTTCAGGTCAGCAGGAGTGATTAACACGCCGCTCACTCCCCACTGTTTTCTTGCTGATTAAGGATGAAGGCAATTCTTTCGTCTGCGTTTTTGAAGTCAGACGGATTGCCGCCAAGATCAGTAACAATGGCTTCTTGTTCAGTTTTATTCATGCCCTTCAATTCTGTTTCTGTGTACGTCTTCTTTGATGCCGTGTCATCATCGCTTTTTGGTTTTTCCGTTTCTTTCGGCTCTTCTTTAATTAAATGACATTCAAACTGGTCATTATTCTTCAAATAAGAATAAACGGTCTTTTCCACCTCGCGCATTTGATTAAGCAGGAAGACGTACCCCATAACATCGTATGTCTGGCCTGCTATCAACTCCGCTGTATATTTGTCGGCCATCTTTTATTCACCTACTCTTTCACTTTCACGATTTTAGCCACAGCATCTTCCTCTTCGAATGTGCTGTCCAGCTTAGCTGTCAGGACGATAACAAACATACGGCGGCGGATATCCTTATCAACTTCGATTCTAATATGACGAGAGAATCCAAGAATGATATTTTTCGGATGGGTTAGGATGATGTCAGAAACATCTGTTGTCGCTTCTGCTTCACCAATCGTGTAAGGCTGCATATTGGAAATTCCTTTAACCGGAATACCAAAAGCAGAAGAAAGGCCACCTTGAACAGCTGCATCCCCTAGATTTGTTTGACGATCAGCCACACGATCTTTCCACTCGACCTCAAGACCAGGTGAAGTATAGAAACGGAAGTCTTGCGGAATACGCAAATATTTAGAAGGAACTGCTTTTACACCCTTCTTAAAGGTTGCTCTTGTTAGTTCTTCACCGTTTACATCCACGATATGAGAAACCGCTTGTTTACGAAGACCATCCAACTGCGCCAGATACGGATCAGATGAAGTTTTATCACCATTGACGATTAACTCCTCAATATCAACAGCAGCTCGTTCTGCTAAAATTTGCATGATTGTATTTTGCAAACCTTCTTTTTCAATGTTGTTTTCGAGTGTATCGTATGTGAGGTTAACTTCAGCAATTACTTCTTTTGTGCTTAAACCAACTGTGCTTGTAGTAGGTACTGCTTTTTGATCTGTGGTCAATCCCTTGCCTTCTTGAGCAGCTCTTAAAATACGCTGACCAAAACCGATTTTTTCGATTTTTTGAGTATCATGATCCATAGGAATGACACGCGCATCCTTTAAAATAGTTGGCGCATCTTGAACCATGCGAATAAATGCACTAGCCTGGGTAGGGTTCATTAAGCCGCCTGTGTTTAAACTGGACAGCGTCATTTCTGCTTTTCTAATTGCCTCTTGGTTTGTCACTTCATTTCCTCCTTATAAAAAGAGTCAGGGTTTAAAGGAGCCCTGACCAGATTGATTTATTAACTTGTGTTTCAGTTTCGGAAGTTGTTTCATCTTGTTTAGAAATTCCGCGGCTTTTTTCAATCGCTTCAATACGATCAGCGAGCGGTTGAACAGCATCATTAATAGCTTTTTTCAACTTCTCTTCCTCTTTTTCCTCTTCTGCTTTTTTCTCATCTTTCTTTTTAGGATCCTCATCTTTTTCTAATTCTGCGAGCTGCTTCTTAATTGGCTCTAATGCTTCTTCGATGGATTTTGCTACATCCTCTGCGTTCATTTCTTCTTCCTCTCCTTCCGTCTCTACCTGACTCAGCAAATTGCCGAGAGCGGTATGAGCGCTTTTAATTTCTTGTAAGTTTGAAGCTGAGAACTTACGGCCGGCCTTTTGCAGTTCTTCAGGCTTTGGTCCAATCGCTTTCAAAATGTCATCGGAAATCAATACATTCTGGGCGATATTCACAAAGTCTTGCAGGGCTTCTCTGATTTTTTCGGGATCCGTCTCCATACCTTCGGAGTAATCCCATTTGAATAAAGCAGAGTTTAACGCATCTTGAGCCGCCCAAAACTCACGGCGTTTACGTCCTTCATCATACTTGTCCTGTACAGCACCTTTAAGAAGGTGTGCATTACCTTTGATAAAGTTTTTGAACAAATTAAAAAGCCCTTTCTCGTCATGTTTTCCTTGAGAAACAGGCTTTTCTTCTTGTTTTGCAATATCTGCGATGCCGGCCATTGAATAACCGGTGATCTCGCCTTTCTTAATTTCTTCCCATACTTCCTCGGAGGCTTTTGTCACAAGGACCCAGGATCCTTTTTTGATGGTTTCCCCATTAATTACAAAGTCAGCGGGTGCGACATAGGACTCTACCACCGCGCCAACGCCACCCTGAAAATCATGCTGCTTGTCAATTTCGCGGGCATCTTTCAGGAAGCCATGAGCGGCCTTTTCGATTTCTGCAGCTGTCATGAAATCCCCGTGAGCGTCCACTGTATCAGGCTCATATACGATACCGTACACAAGTTTTTGCTCGTCCGCTTCTTTTGCAATGACCTTGACTTCCTTTTGAAAATCCGGCTGTTTTTCTGACTTCATAAAAAAGAACTGCTTTTGATTAGCAGCCTTGTCTACATACGAAACATGTGTGATTTTTGCGTTTACTAATTCTCTTGGCATGTTGTTCACCTCCTTTCAAATAAAAAAGGCGAATTTAAATTCGCCGTCATAATTTGAGTAAATCCATAAATGATTTTATTACCTTAAGAGGCGGGAAATAACATTCTGTAATTTTTAGTGTTAATTCAGCTATTAACTCGCCTTTTTTTTCATTAATTGTCTTTTTCACCTCATCCTGAAGGTCAATATTACTATCGCCTAAAGCAAGAGGGTTGGGATTTATTGTATAATTCAAAGGGTTAGTTATATCACATTCAACTGTAAAAACGAAGTTACTTAAATATTGATCAAAGTTAGTAGCATCCTTTAAAACCAAATAAACACCGCTATTCACACTAACTTTCGTTCCATCTAAAGTAATGTTAATGTCAGAAAGTCCTTTTAAATTTACCATTTCAAAATTCAAATGAGAATCAAGGTAGGCTTCTATTATTTTCTCCGCATCATCGAGAGCCTTATTAATTAAAACAGATGGGTTCAATTGTTCCAATAATGTTTCTAACTGGTTTTTATAAGATTCTATTTCAGCAACCATTTTTTGAGCAAAATCTGACGGATCGGGAACACTACTTCTAAGGCTTTCAATTGCATTTGTCGCTACAGTGACTATCTTATCTTTCACTGCAGTATTTAATTGATCCTGAACGCTTTCTGCTACTTCCGCAACTGTAGGTATGGGAGGTATAGTAATTTCGGTTGGACCAATAGATACAGAAGAAGGTGCATCAGGTATATCATCAACACTTAGATTTTGTATATCTTCAACTCCCTGATCAACGATGTCCTGGACACTTTGAACATCTGCTTGGGTTACTGCCTCTACAGTATGATCGACCACATCTTGCAATTTCTTCAAAAACGACATTAAAACTACCACCTTTTTAAAAGGTAGGTTATGATTCACAAAAAAAATTATACATTCGATTCAGAAATCACTTCAAATTCATTAAGGTTTCCCTTCGAATTTCTTCTTTTTCTTCAGCTGTCAAACCTAATATTTCGTTATCTACAACTGGGGATAAAACACAATGGCAATGAACCCGCTCGCCTGCTGATAGTTTAGGATCCCTTGGAAACATGCAGGTCTCACTACTACCTGGTATCTGAAATTCTTCATCCACTCCAATGACTGTGCCGTCAAGATCGATGTGATTTTCACGCGGGTTGTTTTTCTTCCCTCCGCTGTGCCGCCATTTCTTTTTCTTTACTGCCGGCGATTGTGCATATGATTCATGCTGAGCAGCAGATGAAGCGGCAAGCACTTCAGTAATGGCCGTGGTCCGAGCCCGCTCCCTATCGAATTGTGGCATGTCTTTGAGAGTCAACTCAATGTCCTGTATAGATGATCCGTTCTCGATGGCATCCGTCAGCACGTTTTCAACTGCTTCATGAGTATTCAGCTTCATGATCTTGGCCAACTTTTCAGACCAACCTTTGATCCAATCAGCTGCCCTGGTTGATAAAGCTTTAAATGGGACATCTGGATCTAATGAATCCATGATCACTTCAGCGAGCTCCTCAACGGTCTGCTGCAGGAATCCCTCGGTAAGCTCCTGAAATTCTTCCTCAAAGTCATCCTCTGCAAATAAGTTCTGCGTAAAAAACACCAGAAGGGCTTCCAGCGTCTCTTTTGAATCTTTGCCTATAAAACCATTCAGACCATTTAAAAACTTCTTACGCTGGCGTCTGAGCAATCTGGCGATGCCTTTTTCATATTCTTCGACAAATCCGGGTATCTTAGAAAGGCCGGGGAAATCAGGTACGACCTCCACGAGCTTCTCTTTGTCATCTTCCTCGGCTTTTTGAATAAAGAGATTTAAACTCTCCAGCAGCTTATCCGTTTTGTTCATCGCTTTAGATCCTCCAGAACATCCCGCATATCTTTTAGTATGCCGATTACATTAGGGGTGCCGCTTTTAGACTTAAAGAGCGCAGCCAACGGATCAGAAGCGGGTGCCGCGGTATTTTTACCTATCGGCCTGCTGTACTCTTCCTCTGGCCATTCTTCAAGTGTCTTACCAAGAATACGTCCAGCAAGATCACGCAGATCATTCGGCGAGACTGCGCCAGCATTAATAAAAGGAGTCAGAACCTTTGCTATCTCGATAGGATCCCGGAAATCCGGTCCTTTTAACTGCAGCTCAACCTTATGAATTTCAAGATCGTTTAAGAATAAAGCATTCAGCTTACCTGTGATTAATTTTCTTTCCGGCTGAAATACTTGTTCCTCAGTGATCTTTCTGGCCGTGTCAGCTGTCGCCTTGTTATAGTCCTGGGCTTCGCCAGTATAGAGCGGCGGCAACCGGAAGGCGGAGCGGAGCTTGTCCCTGCTCTTTTGATCGTATTCAAGAAATAATGCGTCTTGCTGAAGGATTTCAGCCAGTGACTTGATTTCCACTTTAACTGGCGTGATTTCCTCATCACCTTGAATGTTTTTGCCCTTGGCTATCCCTTCCGCTTCAAGCAAAAGAAACTTATGTGCGTTTTCTACACCTTCAAGACCGTTCATATAGTCCTGCAGTTGCTTATATGAGTCTTCAGACAGCATTCCATTTTCAATGGTTATAGCAGCGGGAACGTGCCGGCCCTGTTTGAAGTACATGAAATTCAACTCTTCAGCCTTACGCGCGCCGTATAAATTGACGATGTGGCCAATCCACCGCGGCTTCCCGTATGCTCCGCTCCCGATTTTAAAATGCACAACCTCATTGGCCTGTTTATCAAAAGGAGTCTTTTCATCATATTCTCCTGTTTCAGAATTCAAGATTCGAGGATCTCCGTATTCTTTGAAAAACACCCTTTTGCCATTGACGATCTGCACATATTTCCGGAAGCGTTTTTGACGCTGGATCTTCTTTAACGTACCTGACTCAAAATAATTGTATGGAACCTCAATAGGTTCTGATAATGAGCAAACTCGGACATATTCAGATGCCATATGTTCAATGCCAGCCGGTTTCCCGCTCCCGTTTCGAATTACTTCGATATATCCATTACCGGTCTTTTCCCGGTCTTCTATGCTAAAACCCAATAATGTTTCAGCTGATTCATCAAAATGAATATACTTAATGAATTCTTCAAGTTGCTGCCACTCTTTATCCGCTGCCGTTTTTTCTGCAGAATCCACTTCATCAGAATTGATATCCTTTGAGTATTTCATCTCGAAGCCGAAGCCCACTATATTGGTCTTGTACGCATCGACACACTGCTGTAAGATCGTCGAATACTCTGCGATGTGTTTAAGCTCTTTAAGGTTATACGGCGGGGGTATGATATTCTCTCCGTACATATCTTCAAATTCATCTTTATAAATCTGTTTTGTTGTTTCAGTAGGCGGAGCAGCTTTAAAAACCTGCGCTCTAACTTTGGATTTACTCATTCAATTCCCCCCTTTCTCTGCTTCGTGGTCTTGACCGTTTAGGTCTTCCTTTTGATTCTTCCTTCAGATCGGTTACCTCGTAATCATCAAGGGCGTACCAGATCGCTGAAAGTGTATGTGGGTCTATGGTGAACTCGTCCTCAATGATGTGTCCTAGCTTATCTTTCGCGTAGGTGAGCGGCTTCAGCTCGTATATCGTGTTCTCACATCGATCAGAACAAATGATTTTCTTGAACCGCTTGATCTTCTTTGTATATTGAAGGCGGGATCCTTTATATTTGTGGGCGCCCACCATATTGAATCCTTGCTGCTGAAAATATCGGATTGTTTTGGGCTCCGCTGAGTCCGCTTTAATTAACTCCTTGGTCTCAGCAAATTCACTAAGTTCTTCAGCCGTTTGGTCGTCCGTCATTCCATTTTTGTAATACTCCCAATAGATATAGAGGTATTTCTTTTCATGGTCCACAGCAAGCCGGACAACGGCGTTATACGATTCCTCAAAACCAAAGTCCATGCCTACTCGTTTAAGCGGGCGATTAATATTATCGATTGCTGTCATAACCTCTTCATGTGGCCGCTCTTCAAACTGAGGCAGCACACGAACCCCATTCACGCCAAAATGACCTTTCCGCGCAATTCGGTAAAGGTCTGGATCGTATTCTCTCATTTCATCAAGCTGCTTCACATAGCTTTCCGGAAGAAATAAATTATCGTCCGCTGTTGAGTGGTGATAATAGGTGTCGTTAATTACGACAGTCCGCTTTTCGTATAACTCTTTATCATCGATCACAAACCGTTTTTGGCGGTCATCTTTGAAGAAATGCTTATATGTCCAGTTTTCTTCTCCGACCGGGTTTGTTGAAAGAATCATATGAAGCGGCAATGTTGGGTGACGCAGACGTCCAAGCAGCTCCTTGAACCCCTCATACTTCACCTCAGAACATTCCTCAATCCATATGAGAGAAACATTATTGATCGATTTCAGTTTGGCCGGCTTATCCAGCCCTTTAAATATGATCCGGCCTCCGTTTGGAAAGCGGATCTGCATTGGTGAAGAAACGCATCTAACTATATGATCGATCTCAAGGTCATTGATAATTTCATCAAAGAGGGAAAAGGTTGAGTCCCTATGCGTGTCGTATACTTCCCTCACGACAAGAACGGTCCGCTTCTCTTCCAGTAATTTAAGAACAATCTTGAGCGCCACATGATAACTCTTCGAGGATCCATAACCGCCGACTAGAAACTGAAACTTTTGATTCCAATCAAAAAGAAAATCCTCGAAGTGCGGATTTACTGGCTTTACCTTTTCAATCATTTGTCCTCATCCTTACGCTTGCGCTTTATCGTAATGTGAACTGAATTATCAACCGGACGAGCTGTGAGCCTTTCAAGCTCTGCCTGTTTGGTCTCATTTGTAAGGTAAATGCCGCGTAGCTTCAGCTCGTGTTCATCCATGGATCGAATCATTTCGTATTTCTGACGGATTGCTTTTAACCGCTTATCAGTGACGCGGGTCATTGCTTCTTCCAAACGAAGAATCTTATCTACACTCGGCTCAGATACCTCTTCAATTTCGGTAACGACAAGGCGCTCATTCATAAGTGCCTGGTGCTTTACTAAACCAGTTTTCTGGTCCTTGGTAGGCACGATGTCTTTTACTTTTCGCAATTGCTGAAGGACGCGGCGTTGCGTTTCATTCAAGCCATTCTCTATGCGACTTATTCTTTGCATCATGCGCCGCTCCCGAAGACTCAGCTCCCTTATTGTTATATCAATTTGATAGAGCGGGTCTGTTTCGATCTGGCCAAACAGTTCTTTTTCTGTATCATCCATGAAATCAAATAAGATTGATTCATACTCACCCGTACGCACAGAGTTTTTATTTCCTTTAGGAGCTGCGCCACCTCTATTCCCTTTGGCGTTTTGATTACCAGGCGGCGCTTTTCCTCCCTTATTCCCTTTGGCGTTCTTACTTCCTTTTGGAGCGCCAGGGCGTTTAGTAACGTTACCATTGGAATTATCATTTTGTTTAGTAACGTTACCATTCAATTTTTCTTCCCAATGATCTTGGTTTTTCCACTTACGAATAAGTGACGGGGAGCAACCGAGCTCCTCAGCTATATCTTTTAGTAAGCGGGTTCCGCCGCTTTCTTCCCACAGACGGAACGCTTCATCTCGTTTAGGATCTCGTGGTCTCGGCATTACATCTCACCCACCTCCGGACCTCATAATTAAGTTTGTGTTTGTTTTAATAGTTTTTGCTGATGTGTCTGGCTATTACACCTTTAGACAAAATATTCATTTCTTCTTTTATAGACTTAAATCTATGTCGAAAATTATTGTTTGGCATACCTTATACTATCTCCCCTAAAGGAGGTGGAAGTATGGGATTCTTCGGTGGATATTCTAACGGAAATACTGGTTACTCAAACGGATATGGTAGCTCCTTCGCTTTGATCGTGGTGCTATTCATTTTGTTAATCATTGTTGGAGCTACATTCCTTTACTAATCTGAGAGTAAATCCAAAGCCTTTTTTAAACTCACCTCCCTGTGAACTGCAAAACGCCATAAGAAGTTTTTATGGCGTTTTGCTATGTGACTAATTAGTACAAATCTTCATCTTTCTGAAGCTCTATATCAAGCTCTATGAGCTTTTTTAAGTCGTCCACAGTATTCACCTTTATATGGCCACTTTGGAAGTCTTTGACCCACTGGGCGATACCTGCCTGAATGATTTTTCGGTATTTCTCTTTTGATTGACTGATGTTCTCTAACAACTCGGCACTATGCAGGAGAAGGAGATTTTCTTTTTCATCGTCAGAAAGGGAACATACGTTTCTATTTTCTATTGCCATCCTCCCTGTCCTCCAGTACAATATGAGATTAGAGCGTGATGTTTCCACAACGCGGCCGCGTCTTGATCACGCTCTTTGACAGGGAGTTTCTCTCTGTTTAGAAAGGGAGGGTGTTAGCAGCACCCTCTTTTTTATTATTGAAAAATCGATCTTTTATCCTGCACAAAGTTTATTTTTATACATACACATACTTTGACTAATCTAATCATGAGGTGATTTATGATGAATCAATATTGGGGGCAATCAAATTATATGCACCCATCAGGATACTTCAATAGTAATTTGAAGTGTTGTGTTTACAAAAGAAACTATCCTCGTGCAGTTGATCCAGTATGTGTGTCTACAACAACTGAGTGCCCAAGTACAATAGGGGATTGGTATTTAGATGCTGTGTATTCAGTGGCTAATTGTAATGACTGCCAAGAAATAACTTTCTCCCCAAATTACTATCCTAGTCAACGATAATCATGTAGCTCAAGCAGGATAAATCTGTTTGGGCCTTCTTAAGCTACAAAGAACCATTGTTTATGAATTTGCTCTGCAATCCCCTTCATCATCAAGGGCGGCACGCTCATACCGCAAACATACTGCGCTGAAGCGTCCATGAAATCATAGTCGAGAGGAAAAGACTGCATCAATATAATGTCTCGTTCAGAGATATAATAAGGCTCGTCATATCGGACAAAGACAGAACCGCTCGCAAGTGTAGGCGGGACAATACTGTTTTTCACTAAAATCGTATTGAAATTAGATTCTTTCCCTTCAATTCTTTTAGTGATATCGCCTATGTTGTTATCTGACGGCCTTCTCTTCACCCATCTCCTATACAATTTTGATGTCTCTTTCAATCTGGATCCACGCCCGCTCCTAAACTCTTTATAAGGGATAGGCCGCTCATTAAACGAGAGCTTTAACTGAGGCAGGTTCAGATCTTTTCTTCGGCCAATAAAAAAGACCCGCTCTCTTCTTTGCGGGACTCCCATTGTGGCAGCATTCAACAAAAATACCTGAACGTCATACCCGATTTCTTTCGCTCTTTCTATAACAAGCTTCACATATCCTTTCGCTTTGCCAATGATCATGCCTTTCACGTTCTCGGCTACAAAAGTTTTCGGTTTCAGTCTTTCAACTGCATCCAGGTAATCAAAAAATAAATCATCAAGCGACTGCTTGGCCTGCCCCTCTCTGAAAGCTTTTTCCTTTCCCCAAGCATCCTCACGATCACCAGCCATTGAAAATACGCTGCATGGTGGAGATCCATCGAAAATATCTAAATCGAATAATTCCTCTGGCAGATCGTCCAATTTGTTGAATTTCCTGATATCCATTAAAAACGAGTATTTAGGATTGTGATTCTTTCTATAGATTTTCATCATTTGCGGATCTATTTCACAGTTCCCGAGAAGATTATATCCGGCAAGCTTGTAACCCATGGAGGAACCGCCGCCACATGAAAACGTACTAAAAACCTTCAGTCCGTTCTGTTCAATATTTTTCAGATCAGACAAATACCATTTATAATTGTTCATTGTTGCTCACCTACTCATTGAAAGAGAATCCACATTTAGGGCAGGTATGTTCAAATTGATCCTCTTCGTAATCATCAAGATCGATTTCATGATTATCAGTAACCTTCCCGCCGTTTCCTGCATGCTCTGTCAGATCTTCTAAAATACTTTTTAGTTCACCTTCTGAAAAGCCAGTGAAGGACAGATCAAAATTATTTTCTTCAAGCTCTCTTAAAACTTGTTCGAGCTTGTATTCATCCCAATCGCCGCCTGTTTTATTCAGCGCCAGATTTAACGCTCTTTCCTCGTTATCATCAAGGTCTACCACCGAAACAGTAAGCTTTGAAGGGTTATTCTCCATATGTATTTTGAACCGCTGATGGCCACCTACGAGGTTTCCTGTTCTTTCATTCCAAACAAGCGGCTCTACGTTACCGAACCGCTCTAAAGATGCTTTTATTCTTTCATAATCTGGATCACCTGGCTGAAGATCAATACGAGGGTTGTATGCAGCGGGGTTAATCTTTTCTACTGGTATAGTTCTAATATCCATGATGTTTCGCCTCCAATAAAAAAACACCTTATTCAGTAAGGTGCCTGGTACTTGTTTATACTCTTCTTCTAAAATGTCTTTTGTCTGGCATTTCATCTAAACACTCTTGTAATAATCTTTTATAACTGCTCAATTTTTTTAGTCTCTTTGAATACATAAAAGATAACAAAAACCAAATTCCTCCGGCAATATAAAAAACCAATATGATAATTGTCGAAGCAGCACTTCCTTCTGCTTCTTCTGTCAGACTGAGACCTTCTGTTCGACTGAGACCATAATTTAATGTACTTCCTAAAATAAAAGATAGAATTGCAAAAAAAGCTGTAGTAAAGTGACTTGAAGCTTTTTTATTTTCGATCATATCTTCCATCCTGCCCAGGAGCATTTGAATTTGCTTTTTATCATGACACTTTTTTATTTTATCTTTGAATTCAATCTGTTCAGATAAAGTTTTTTTATGTATGCCCTTTTTAATTTGTTCCAAATATACGAGAACGCTCTTGATCTCGCCAAACTCATTTATTTCTTTACTTTTACTCATAAAAATCACCCCCAGTATATATCGGGGATGATTTTTCAATATTTAGCAATTCAAGATAGAATGCTTACTTAATATAAAATTCGTCAGTATAGAATGTTCCTTCTGTTTTGACGGGATTTCCTTTGGAATCATAGCGCTCAACTTCAACTTTAAAGCGATATGTGCCTTTTTTGTTGTCGAACATCTCCTTGATGCCCCAATCATCATAATCCTTCTGATCGGGCTTGAGTGGGTTTGGAGAATTTGCATTAAGAGTCTTCCACTTCCCGCTCTCTTTCCGCTGAGGAATAAGGTTAGGACCTGCGATATAGTCATTGTCATTTTTGACAGCAACCCTAACGACCTTGTCCTCTGCTAAAATATGATTCTGTTTTGTTGGATTGGCGCTTACTCCTTTTAATGAAGCCATTCCGATTTCCTCCCTTATTTTGTTTTTGTGCTCCTATCCCTCTCCAAAGCACCGGCAGCCATACTCCCGATACATGACGGCTGTTCCCATCATTTCACTTTCTCCGGATACGGCCGCCTACACGTCTGAAGGTGTCACGTTTCGTTCCCATGATTTCTTCCCAATCCTGCCTCGTTAAAGGTTCATCTGCCTTTGTGGAGGGGCTTAACACTTTTTTAAGCTGCTGTTTCGTGTCAGCTGATAAAACGTCTCTCATCTTCATCTTTCATTACTCCTTGCCGAATAAGCACCGCCTTACGCTATTCGCTTTTATTTATTTGTGGCCCGCCGATTTTCCCCAGGAGGTAAGCAAAGAAAATGGAGAGCCGGTTTAAGACTTTCCTTGCAAGCGGGATCTCACCGCTTGCGTTCCCCGTGACTATCGCGCGCAATACTGCATAGACTCCAGCCGCTCCTCCTGTGAAGCTAACGACCTTCATAGTCATTCGATACATCCGAGTGCACACTTGATAAAGGAAAGGTGCGTCTCCTGGTTTGGCCATAAAAAAACGGCCACTAATCAGCTGTACAAATTCACTCGTACAAAAGATCAGCGTCCGTAGGTATCTCCTTTTTGGACTGTTATTCACGTTCGTTTTCTTGTCTCTATCGTATGACAAAACACAATTGAAAAAAGTACCCATTTAATCCCCCATTTTGTCGGCTTTTTGTCGGCATTTTATCGATAAAAACAAAAAAAGGACAGGATTTATCCTGTCCTTTATATTCATTTCCTTTTATCATCATCTAATCTTAGAACCACAATGCTTAATAAAATCAAACCAATAAACGTACCGTACTTCCCTGTGTCTAAATGTGTGAGTGGAGCTATAAAATATTCAATGATGAATATGATTATAGCAATTGAAACTAATATACGATTCATTTATTATTTAACACCTCGTTTATGCATTTCTCCATGGAACAATAACTGTTGTGCCAATTAACCAATGATATGAAATCCCATACTTACCATTATCGGAAACCTTCTTTATTGCCCATTTACTCGCCCACAATGCTCCAGCAAGAGCACCTGCGTACACAGAGATTCCTGGTAACGTTCTGAGTAATGCCGCGATACCAGCAATGGCTCCGGCTGCTCCATCTGCATCTTCAATGATATTTAAAAAGCTTTTGATTTTACATGAATTCATATTAACCTGTACAATTGGAACCTTAACTCTCACACTCTGCTTTCCTCTGCAAGCCATAACCGAAGCATCACTGGTTACCTCAGAGACCCTAACGGTAGCCGTATCAACTAACTTTTTTGAGCCCTCTGTTAGTAAATATTGATCGACCTTGATAGCTTCTTTAGACGTGCCTTTATCAAGTGTCTTTTGATCAATAAGATATTGCTTGCCGTCAAGTTCCATTGTGTAAGTTGAAGCATCCTCAGACTGATTAATAATCTTCATTCCATTAACAGGTGGTACATTTTCATTATTCGTAGAGGTTTTCGCAAAAGAAGGTAATGCAAATCCGCAGACTAAACTCAATACAAGAATTATGCTTACAATTTTCCTTTTCACTTATAAATCCCTCCCAAGGCTCAAGGCTATCACAATCAAAATTAAATAAACACCTATTTCCAGAAAAGGGGAATTTGTTCCTATACTTTCATAACTAAGTACCCATTAATAAAAAAACAGCCCTCAGATTATTCCGAGCGCTGTCGCGATATTGTATATAGCTTGTCTTTTAACCTGATAGAACTTATCCCTTTTGAGACCTAGCTCAATCATGATTTCAAGATCCTTTATTTTATCCGGAGACAAATATTTCTTTTCTATGATGCTGTATTCATCTTGATCAAGGCAGTGCTTTAGCGCCCTATTCATCTGCTTGACCTTCAGCTCATTATATTCGGTGCTTTTCCGCAGTTGCGGGAATAACCCGATGACTCCCTTTTCCTTTTGTTCTTTCCTATTCTCCGCCTGAACCTTTAATGATCTATAGGTTTTCAACTCTTTAATAACAAGGTTGCGTACTTCCTTTTCATTAACTTCTGGAATTAATGATAATTGTTTAACCAACAATTTAATCCCCCCTATTTCAAATAAAAGACACCAATCAAATACAAATTGTATTTGGTTGGTGTCCGGGTATCTCCTCAAGACTTTAAGCTTTATTTTTTAGATCTTCAATCCTAATTATACGTACGTTCTCAGTTTCAGTTTTTAGATATCCTTTTTCCAAACCTAAAAGGAGCTCAACCTCTTCTCTAAGCAAACTTAACTCATAATCTTTAGAGAGTTTTTGCAAAAATTCTTTACCATCTAAAACATCATTTTCAATCAGAAGTTCAACCGCTTGCCTAATAGCAACTGGTTCTTCCAAATTCTTAGTATCATCAAAAGGCTCATTTACCCTCCAATTATTTCGGCTTATTTGCCTCTGTAAATATTGATATTGATTAGGAGTTATTACGCCTAATCTATGAGCTCTTACTATCATTGCACTAATTGAAACACGCCATTTTTTCTTTAAGTGTTTATAATAATTAAGGTCAGTTCGATGCAGTGAAACATCTTTAGAAAATGCATCCTTGGGTAATAAGAAAGCAGAAGCAAATTCGTTAGCTTCTTCCTCTATTTTCTTGAACTCCTCTTTGGATATTTCGTCGGTGTTCAATTCTGGATCATGTAAAACTTTATGCGCCAATTCATGAGCTGCAGTAAACTGTCTTCGATAAAATGATCTCTTATCACTACCTAATACAATTGTGTAATATTCCTTATCTCCAATAATTTGATTACTGCCAAAAGCATCAATACTGTTAATGCTCGTGTTAATTGACGTAACAACAAACCCATTTTCTTCGAGTAACCCTACCATATTACTTATTGGTTCACTACCAAGTCCCCAATGCTCTCTCACTTTCATTGCAACTTCTTCTATATCTAAAGGTACATGATAGTCGAATTGAGGTAAATTAAGAGCTGGAAAGTCAATATATTCTTCCATAAAATGACGTATTACAGTGAGATATTTCACTCGATCATTTTGCATTTCTCTCTCTTTTTTTCCAGTGGATAGTAGTGATTTAAAATATGTGTTCCCAGTCTTAACATCAATGCCTTCTTGATAAAAATAATCTTTCGGAAACTTTAATACATCAATTAATTTAAGTACACTCTCGAAAGGAGGTGATGATTTTCCATTTTCATATTTTGAGATCATTTGTTTACTAACACCTAATTTATCCGCTAAATCAGTAATAGTTAATCCTCTGTATATTCTCCCTTCCCTTAATCTATTTCCGTTAAATTTAGTATTTATCATGATATTATACCCTCCACTTTAACAGGAAAGTATCAACTATCCTTTTTGTGATTTTTCTTGTTGTTTTTAAGATTAGGTAACTTTTTCTTGTCCTGAATTTTCTTTTGAATTTCTGGCTTTAATACTGGAATAGTTTTATTAATATTATCCGTTCCATTTTTAGAGTTATTAACTTGTTCATCAACTTTAGATTCTTCATAAGAAGGATTTATGAAGGCACTCCAATCTTCTTTATAAACCAATCTAAAATCGGAGGAAAACAAGTTAGCTTCTACCTTCACAGCTTTCCCCTTTTCTTCTTTTAAAGTCACGAAAATTACCTGATCAATCTCCGTATAATTTTCACCCAACATCTGTATAGCCTCAAATTTACGTTTTTCATTATAATCTTCAATGCCTGAATTAAACAGTGTTTCCTGTACACATTCCCCTGAAACATGGTACTGATCATCAAATTTCATATTTTTTAACAACAAAGCATGAAAATAATGAATTTTACTTTTCCCAAAATTCTTCCGAACTCTTTCTAGATTGCTTTCTTTAGTGTATATGTAAAGAGTACGGTTTTTTAAGCTCATTGCAAATCCCCAAAATCTTCTATTCGAAATCAAAGTCCTTGTGTCACTTTTTTCATCTTCAAGGGCTTGAATACGATTAAATCTTATATCCCATCCACTCATACCTCTAGAATTAAAAGTTGCTTTATAACCCATAAATTCTTTCAAATCTTGGAGAGATGTATTAACGGGGTCTGAAAAAGCCCTAACCAAATTAGATTTAAACTCTGTTTCTCCCAAATCATATTTTCGCATCCCGAAATCCCCTGCCTCTTTTTAAAAATAAACTTCTTTTACGTTTATTATAAAAAAAGTCAACCTAAAATGCAATATCAGGGAAGTTTATAACCATAATCAAAGTTAATTCTCGAAAATTTACCCTCTGTTGTCTGAACACTCGTTTTCCCATATTCTGGTGTACTTGATATATGTGCTGAACCATTCCAGCCATCAAGAATAACCACTTTTATTTTGTTTCGTTCAATCAAGTCTCCAACGGAAAGTTGGTGTAAGTTTTCAAGTTCAATAGGTCGGTTCATTTTGCAGCACTCCCCGTGTTATAATTAATTGTCGAGATTAACTAAACCGGGGCCTTGTGCTGCGGTTTTTTATATATCCTCTTCCTCCTCGCCCTCTTTTTCTTCCCAAGCCATCTCAAAAGCAGATTCTAAAAATCTCAATTGCTTTTCAAGTTCTTCATCTGTCATCTGGGAAAAGTCAGGTCCGTGTCCTGGAACCATCATGAAATCTTCCGTAAGACGTTTTATAAGATACTCTCTCCTTGAAGCCACCAATAACCCTCCATCCATTTTTAAGCCGCTGGAGTAGCTCGCATTTTCTTAAAGGCTCATAGAGGTGGACTGCTCGTACATCCTCCATGCGAAACAGCAAATACCAACGCCGCTGCCTTTTAACCATTAAGCCGCTCCGTGTTCGCCCTCATCCTGATTGTCTTCCTCTTTTTCATCGTTTGAAGGCAAATCGTATTCGCTGCTTTCATCCAGAGGAACAGACGGCTTTTCTTCTTCCATAGGTTCCGCTTCTGCAGCTTGATCTTGTTTCCAATTCCACCAAGCTTCAGCGATTGGAGCAATTTCTTTTCTGTACTCATTAATGAGGTCTATAGTGGCACTTGGAGACATTCCAAGCTCATCTGCAAGCCTGCGGTATGATTCCCCCTCAATACGGCGTTTTGCAATTTCAGCAATCTCTTCAGGAAAACCATCACGAATTGGTGGCGTGCCTTCAGTGATAAAAGAATCAACAATTCCCCTATCTATCTCCATTGTTTTCTCTTCAATTCTTGGTTTTTCTTCAGGGAGCCCCAACTCTGCCTCAAGTTGTTCGGGTTCAGGATTCGCAACATTAACAATTCCTCTTTGATCAACCGTGTAATTTGTAATTGGTTTCTCGGTTTTCGCATTTATTTCTAAGACATATTGAACTGTTTCAGATTCCAGCTGAGCTTGTACTTCTTTATCAATCATTTCAGAAAGGCGTGAAATTCTAGACCCTCCTAATTCTTTTGTGCTGACCTCCAAAACGATTTCAGTAATACCTTTAGGCTTCATATTCACCTTTTTAACGAGAGATTTTAGATTAATGAAAGACATAACTGCTCCTCCTCTTGTGATAGTGGCTTTACTTGTATTTCGATTCTTGGATTTTGGCTATAATACTTACTGACATGGAGGTCTACAATTTGGCTGTCATCATGCCAGATGACTTTATTTAGTCCGTCCTTAATGCCCTTTATATAGTTATCAACATCTGGCTTTTTGCTGGGCCTTAACAGCCCTTGTTCTGCTTCTGCAACTTTTTTCTTACTGAAGCTTTTCAGAGTGGATTTATAAACCCTTACTGACAATTCAAGTGGTCCTTCTAGCAATTTAGATGGACGATAATCTGAAGCAGCCAGCTTTACATATTGCTTAAAGTCTCTTGATTTCTTTGGATCATATAGCCTGGTCATCCCATTAATCGTGGTGGCTCTCGGTCTCCCTTGGGCTACTGGCTCACCGTAAACTGTAAAACTAATCAATGCCGTTACCTCCCGTCAGCTGCTTCCAGCTGCTCTATTTCAGTCATTATTAAATCCGCGTTCATGATTATGAATGTTAAGGAGCGGAGCGTGCCGAGCATCAATCTCCCTCCTCGAAGGACATTTCACGGCCAAACTTACATTTAACGTTAATATGTAGCCGCTCCAGTTCCGGCAAAGGCAGTTCATACAGCTGTTGCCCGTCCTCCGATTCATACTGGCCATACTTGATAAGCTCATTCGTTAAAAATTCCCGCCGCTCGTCTGTGGCAGTCTGTGTTATATCTGAAGGCATAATATGTGCTCCTTTCTTTTAAGCGAGCTTCGCTTCCATTTGTCTATCAAGGTTTAAGAATCGGCCGTACTCTTTAATAAAGGCAGCCATGACAGTGCCCACCGAGCCGTTTCTTTGTTTTGCAAAAATGATCTCCACTATGTTTTTTAGGTCGCTTTGCTTATCGTAATAGTCATCCCTATAAAGAAAACTAACGATATCGGCATCTTGCTCAATGCTGCCTGAATCTCGAAGATCAGACATCATCGGCCGCTTATCTTGCCGCTGCTCAACACCGCGAGAAAGTTGAGAAAGCAGAATGATTGGAACATTGAAGGTCCGGGCTATGTTCTTCAATTCGCCTGTTATGCTTGCGACCTCTAAGTTTTTCGTTTCAAATTTTCCAATAGGTCGGATTAATTGAAGATAATCAATCACAACCAAATGCTTTTGATCCGGGTGTTCCTTTGTGGTCTTCCGAATGGCAGAACGAATATCAGCCACTGACTGTGACGGTTTGTCGTGAATATAGATGTCTAGTTTTTCATATTCACCGATGGCCCGATTGGCGTTTTCATAGTCTTTTTCACTGAAATACTTGTGCGGGTTTCTCCATTTTGTACCTTCGATTGAACCTAAATTGCTGAGCATCCGATTAACAAGTTGACGGTCGGGCATCTCCAAAGAAAAAACATCCACAACACCACCTTTTAGCGCCGCATTCTGGGCCAAATTTAGAGCGAAAGCTGTTTTTCCCATGGAAGGCCGGGCAGCTACGATAATTAAGTCGCTATCCTGCCAGCCTCCGGTCATAGCGTCTAGATCAGCTAGCCCAGTTTCCACTCCTGTTATTTCGCCTTTCTCTTGATACATGTCGTTGTATATTTCAGTTAAAACATCCATCTTGGTGCGATTATTTTTAATTCCAATCTCCTGCAGCTCCACGGTCTTCTGATAGACTTGCAAAATACCCTCATCGCTTGGATTGTTTGCAAAATCAAGCGCGGCCTTCTGCATATCTCGAAGTTTAAAAGCTTCATAGATTAATGTTTGATAGGTTTCAAAATTAATAACGGAAGGAACCGCACTTGCTAGATCTACAAGATAAGAGGTGCCGCCGATCGCTTCGACTGTATCCCCTAACTCTGTAACTACTGTCACCATTTCAACAGGTTGTCCGGAGGAATCAACATCACGCATAGCCTTAAAAATCCGCTTATGCCGCTCATCTGCAAAATGCTTTGGCTCCAAAGTGGTTTCCTTAATCAGCTCGCTTTCAACAAGGATACAGCCCAACAGGCTCTCTTCTGCTTCAAGGTTTTTTAGCATGTTTTGCATTTCGTTCCCACTCTTTCTGTTGCTCTAAAAATTCATTTTTCTCTGGTTGTTTGACGCTAATCTCCGCAATTGTTGGAGGGAATGGTTTACTTGCAATATGCTCATTTATCTTTGTTTTTGCGGCTTCGAACGGCATTTTTTGAAGATGGTCCATCCACAATTCAATTCGCTCTTTCCCAACATCGCCGCTTAAGTCAAAACGCGGATATGCTGCGGAAAGCCGCAACAATAATTTCATTGCTTCTGCTTTTTCCAAAGTAATCACCTTCCTAATTCACCTTAATGCCGTTCTCTTTTGCATAATCCTCGAGAGCGGCAAAGCTTTTTTCTTGTATCGATCCGCGCGGCCTAAATTCTGAGACATTAGAAGGCTGTTTTTCGCTTTGTTTAGCTGCCCATCTATCACGAATAATTGGTTCACAGTAAGAAAAAGAATTTATCTTGTCTCCTGGATATTTTGGTTTATATTGATCAAAAATTTCATCTATCCAAGTCAAAACATCGTCGATAGGTATCTCTGCCTCTATGACCCTTTTAATTGCCGCTGTATCTATAGCAGATAAAAATATAGAGCCTTTTCTCGAAGTGAATTTATCTTCGATTTTTTGGAAAGAAGTCGAGCCCTCGTCCTTCAGCTGAGGTGCTCTTGGCTTTTCTTTAGCCTTACTTTCATTTGCAGGTTCTTCAGCAGCACCTTGGAATTTCGAATAATTTAATACGGTCCAAAGCATTCCGTATTCAGTTTCCTCTGCAGTAATCATTCCTTTTGCCTGAAGCCTTTCAGCTGCAGCCTTTACTGCGGCTCTTGTGAATTTTGTTAAACCTCTGCCCTTTTTAATCGCTAAGTCATCACATAGTTTTGAATATGAGCGGATATACTGACCTTTTTTCAACTCATAATCATTAATCTTCATACCGTCCTGAAACGCAGCTTTGGTAATTAAAAAAGTGAACAACCTAAAGCCGACATTATCTGTAAAGATCTCATGATCGACCATTGACTTATATAGTCTCACCCATCCAGCCAAGGGCTTCGCCTCCTTTCCATCGCTATTTCTTTCTGCAGATAGCTTTTAACCCTTTGATTGTCACAAGAGTAAGATTGGGTTCATATTTTCGAAAATAGGTTGAAACGTACATTAATAGAGTGTCCTTACGCATATCTGGGGCCACTGTCTTGGCCAATGACACATAACAATAAGGGTAAGGAACCGCAATTAAGTCATTGTCAGTCATGGTATATAAACAACCTTTCCAGTCAATTTCATGATGTCTTCTTTAAAAAGCTCCTCGTCGCTGTTTGATTCAGAAAGATGCAGCAGCCAAATTTCCTGAACCCTGCTCAAGTCATTTGCCTTCAAAAACTCTTTTACGTTTTCTAAACTGAAGTGCGACTGTAAGAGTCGTCTTTTCATAAATGGCGGTGTACGGCCGCTTTCGATGTTGTCGTTCAGTATTTCATTCGAGTAATTGCATTCCACCATAATGTGAGTGAGTCCTGGAAACTTGTATTTGATGTAATAGGTATCAGTGGCAAACAGAAGCTTGTCACCGTCCTCATTAGCCAACAGGAAGCCATACGGCTCCGCCACATCGTGCTGCACGTCAAAGGGCATAATAGACCAAGAACCAACTTTAAACGGCTGTTTAGCGCGCACAGGCTTTATTCTGTGATGAGAAATGCCAATTGCTCCGGCCGTCCCAGGAGACATGTAACAATCAATGCCGGCTTTCAGAACATCCTTAATTGCTTTGCAGTGATCCCCATGCTCATGAGAAACAAGGCAGCCAGCGAATTGAGAAATTTTATACTGAAACCCCTTCTGCATTTGTTTAAAGTTGATGCCGCATTCCAAAAGAAGTGGGGTCTTACCATCGGTGACCCGATAGCAATTCCCCTTACTGCTCGATGACAGGGCTGTAATTTCAATCAAAAATCTGGTCCGTCCGATTCAAAGACTGAGGGCTTCTCATCTTTTTTTGTTGGTTGGGGCTCCGGCTGTTCTGTTTGTGGATCCGGAATTGGTTCGATATCGATAACCTCTGTATTCGCGTTTTCGTTTACCTCACGGCGCACCCGTTCTTCAGCCGGTATATCATCGTTAGCCTGCTTCTCTTCCTCTGTATATAGATTTCCTAAGCTATTAGGGAAAGCTTCACGCAGGGCATTTACTATTGCTGTTTTTCGAATCATATTTAAGGGCATTGTCTTCCACGTGGATTGTCCTTTGCTGAATTCATCCAGGCTTATACGCACTGAAATTGGTTGCTGCCTATCCGCACGGTAAACGTCAGCCCATCCTCCAATTAGATTATCCTTAGGAAGCTTGATTGCGCCCTCTATTTCAACCATATCTCCTTCACGCTCAACGATAATTCCAGCTTTAAACCCCTCAAATTGCTCGTTATTCTCTGCACGCTTCATAAATGCTTCTTTACCAACAATCATTTGAGCCGGTGAGCCTTTAAATTTCACAAGATAAGCTTCATTTAAAAATGGATTGAGTTTTTGATACTTGCAAAGATTTATAAACATTGCCGCTTCTTGATCAGTTACATCAGAGTTTCCACGAACCAAAAAATTCTTTACTGTTTTTCCTGTAAGCTTTACGGATTCACCGTTTACTGAAAACTCAACGGGCTTAGTCATTAATTCATTTTGTTCACTCATTTGAATCCTCCTCATCTTCGTACATAAATTTCACTTTTTTCCCCTTATGCTCAATCAAGAAATTTTCAAGCAGATCAGCAAAGTCGGAAGGTCCGACTAAATCTCTTTCTAAAATTGCGTCTTCTGGACATTCACAAAGCGGACCCACATGCATGATTTCTTTCCCATTTATAAGCAAGGTTTCACGGCGTAGATCTTCCCAACCTTTACTCGTAACGACTGTTACTGTGACAATTTCACTCATGCACTTACCTCACAATCTACTGGAATGAGCGAGCTATCATCTAATTCAATCCGCAGCTGTTTATCTTTCTCGGAAACAATCAGACTGAGGATCTGTGAATTTGTGTTGATCAATTTCGTCACCGCTTCAGAGTTATCAACGAAAATAGGAGCAGTGATTCCGTAGTAATCATTAAGTGTGTTAATAATGTCCAGTCCAACATTAATGCGTGCAGCATTATTTAAGCCGGACGAATACGGCACACCGTCAAAAAGGGTTTCACACGTCTCTTCAAGTCCTCCGTTGATCTGGTCTTTGAAGAGCTTGAAGCGAGCATATTTAAATTTGCTGTTTATCTTCTCTTCGAGGAGATTCACTTTAGTGCGAACAAATTCCTCAGTCAAAAAGAGTTGGTGTTGCAGCTGTTCATATTGTTCTGCTAACTCTTTTTGTTCTTGCTCAAGCTGTCTTACTCGATCATTAACGTGCTTTGCGTGATCAATTTTCGCTTGATCTTTTTGAAGCAACAAAATCTCTTGTTTTCTACTGTTGATATCATCCTTAATCAATTGAACGGCTTGATCTGTGGAAGATTCTAATTGCTGAATTTCCTTCTGGATGTCCTCGATCTCAGCTTGTTTATTTTGATAAATTGGATCCACTGAAATATCTGATCTATTGTTTTGCGCGCCCTCTAATTCTTTTTCAAGTGATAATAAAGTCTCTTCTTCACTCTTATAGGCATCCTGCAAATTAGATATTGCAGCTTCTAATTCCTGAATAGCATCCTCAGACTTTTCTTTTTGACTCTTAACCGACTTGCCTTTTTCATTGATTTCAGCTAAAGCTTGGCTTTTATGAAAATTGAATTTTTCAATGGCTTGATCAATTTTTTCTTTCGGTAATTCTTGGCCGCATGTAGGGCATTCAGTTTGATGTTGATCAAACGTCTCCTCATTCTTGTCGCACCAACTCTGGCGCAGCGACTCGATTTCCGTATTTAATCGATCCAAATTGTCTTTTTCAAGTGATAACTGCCGCTGATTCGATTTAATCTCCATTGAAATTTCATCAATCTTGCTTTTCACAGGGTATAGCTGCTCTTTAATCTCATTGATCTTTTTGTATTCTTTTTCCTGATGACCATTTTTGATTTCCTGAAGATCATTCTGCAGCTGGAGAATTACTTTCCTCTTCTCAGAAATAGCTTCACCATTACGAGCTGAACGAAGTTTCTCCTCCAATGACTCAACTTCTTTTTGAAGAAAATTTATCTCGTCATGTAATTCTTGTTCATCTAGACCAGATGTATCTTCGACTGTGCGCTGGACTTCATCGATTCTTACCGGTATTGCATCGAGCTGTTTATTTATTTCACGCTGTTTTCCCGCGATCACCTTTCTATGCTCTTCAAGCGACCGTTTCTTTAAGATGCTTTCCAGGGCAGCCACAGAAGGGTTTTTACTGAATACTTCCTCGGCTGTTACATCGCCACTGATCTCAAGTAAAATCTTCCGTCTGTCTTGCCATTTCAATTGCTCATTGAAGAATGATGGAGAAGTAATGAGTTTGAATTTATCTTCTTCAATAATTGAGCTGACTCGATCATTAAACTCTTTTTTCTTTGATGGTACTTCGTTAATAAAATAATCAGTGGTATGGCCAGAGAATACGGCTTCAGCACTACTCCGCTTTTTTGTCCACTTCTCGGAGTACACCTTTTTCAAAGACAATTCAGCACCATCTACCAAAAACAAGCCGCTGACTTCATGATTCAGTCCGCTAATAGGCTTGTTTTCTTTTGTGAGAGTTTTAATCTGAAAATCTTTTTTGTTTTGGCTGTCCTTATCGAATAAGAGCCAAATAAAAGCATCAAACAAAGTTGTTTTTCCTGTTGCATTATCACCGTAGACCTTGACGTTCTCGCCTTGAGTATCGAGAGTAAAATGTTTAATCCCCTTAAAATTACGAAGTTCTAATTTGAGCAGTTTAATTTCCTTCTTCATTTGGCATCACGTCCTTTCTCTTTAGACTTGAGAGAAAGATACTCATTTCGTGCCTCAGCTGTCGGGAAGTGAAAGCATGTATTCCCCTTAAGATCAAAGGAAATTGATCCGCCTACAGTAACAAGATTAATCTGATCACGCCGACGATCACTAAATGGTTCAGTGTAAATAACATCATTCATTTGTCAAAGACCTCCAAAGATTGATTTTTGGAAGGTGATACAGTAAACTATGAATACCAAAGTTGGTAACACCTTCTACGGCTCGCTCTGCAAAGCGAGCTTTTTTTATTTCACTTTTTGAAGTAGTTCCTGAACACTATCAGGAATTTTGTGTTCACATTTGCTGCAATAAATTTTGTAAGATTGTTCTTCAATCTTTCCGCAATTAGGGCACTTTCTTGGCGGAATAACCAGGTAAAACACAGAAATCCTCCTTTCTGATGCTTGCACGCATCGTCAGACCAGAGAGAGAGTGGCTGTAAGTTAAAAGGGGGAATGGATGGATAAAAAAGTTCTCCCCCTGGCCTGACGACAAGAACAAGCTTGCCGTGCTCATAAAAGAGCGCTATAATACTTCCGTAACGTTTTATTTGCTTAAGCAGTGAGTGTAGGAGCTTGCTGCTTTTTTATATTTTCAATAGCCTTCTTCGCCTCGGCATTCACCAGAAGAATCTGTGCTGGATTCCTCTTTACTTCCCGACAATGACTCACAACCTCAGAAGCTTTCATTAAACGGCTTGCAGATAATACAAATTTCATTCAAATCATCCCCTCTAACTTTTTTTCAAAAAAATCTTTTGACGGAATAACTTCAACAATGCGATCGAAGTCTCGCTTGGATTTTATGTAGTGATCTAGTTGTTTTACAGATTTGCGAAGTTCATTAACCGTTTCATTCGCCTTTTTCATATCTCCGTTAGCAACAGCTTTGATCAAGAGCTTTGAGTATTCCTCTATAAAAATTTGTTCTCGCCTTACTGAATCAGCGTGTTTTTTCAAAACCATGTCCTCAAGAAGCACCTTTGATTAACCCCCTCGTTAAAAGCTTCATTTTATGCTTGCCCCACATCTTCACCCATGAAATCGAATATTCCTTACAGAGAACAACGATTAGCTGAGTTAAAGCTGTTATGACGTCTAAACATTCCTGAATCGATTTCTCAATCATTTTTGTATCTGACAATGTTTTGGGATTGACTGAAATATGTTCGACTGAATTTTGCAAGGCGTCCAAGGCTTCTGTCATTTGTATTTTGGATTGAACAAGAAGGTTCACCCTGTGCAAATCGGCTGTTTCCCCGTCCAAGATTAAAGGTCCCCAGCCTGTATAATCAGAAGCAGCTTCAAGGGCAGGCCGTGGATCATTATGTTTCTCAGCAAAATACTGGGCCACCTCCGGCTGAACTTTATGGCGGCCGCATTCCTGATGAGATACAGATTCACGCGAAAGAAATAATTCATCGTCCATAGATAACTGCTGTTGTGTAAGTTCAGCCTCTTTACGAGCGCTTTTTAGTGCTTTCGGTGCTCTACCAAATTTCACTTTAAACCTCTCCTTTTTCTACCAAAATTTTCGTTTTCAATTGGTAAACTTTAGTTAGAAGCGGTTATGCTAACTCTTTCATGCTGTTTTGTTCCTGCTGTTTGATCCACTCATTAAGAGAATCAACACGAAAGAAAATTTTCTTTCTAACTTTGAAATGAGGAATCTGACCATTTCTAACCATGATATAAATTGTTTCCTTGTGAACCCCCAAAAAGTCTGCGGCTTCTTGAGGGGTTAAAGCTGTTCGTTTCAATGTAAATACCTCCATTTAAGCAGAATCTTGATTATGCAACCTGTGGTTTACATTCTGTTCAAAAAAAATAGTCCAATCAAGACCTAATACCGGAGCAAGTTTCATAGCTACAGAAGGTGATGGTTGTCTCTCACCTCTCTCAATCAAACCATAGTATTGACTGGTGATTCCAGCCTTAGAAAGATCAGCAACTTGTTTTTGACTAAGGTTCCGGTCTTTTCTAGCTTTAATTAAATACTGAGTAAGAGCAGATGTCTTTTTCAAATCATCACCTCCTTTTTGTAAACTGTTTGTTTCTACGCTGTTAATAATAAAAGAAACCTGTAGTTTCTGTCAACACTTTTATGAAACTTTTCGTTTCCTTTTGTTTACGAAACTAATTGTTTCTATATAATAATTGTCAAAGGCAAATAAAGTGAGGAACCTACTATGTTTGGAGAACGTTTAAAAAAATGCCGTACCTCCAAAGGATATAGCCAGCAACAGATGGCGGATTTCTTAGGAATTACGAGACAAGGATATGGGAAGTATGAGATCGGTAAGGCTGAACCTGATTTAAAGACCCTTACTAAATTAAGCAATATATTAGGAGTTTCAACTGACTTTCTTCTAAAAGGCACACATGCACAATTTGATCTCGATGAAATTTTAAATGATCCCGAGACCTTAATTGCTGGTCGTGATGGTACGATTTCGAAAGAGCAAGCTAAAGAGCTCCTGTATTATCTTTTGAAAAAAGAGTTCGACGAACAATAGCAGCTATTCTTTATTCTTAATTCTTTAATTCTTCTTCTGGTAAAACATTTGTTAAACATTTGTTTAATAAAAAGAAACCTAAGTGTTAAATAAAACTTTTTGCATCCCCTAAAAACATAGATATATCAAGGGTTATGACTGATGCACACTGTAAAACAAACTGTTTAACATTAATTGAGTTAAATGAAAGATAAAGAAAACTTAACTGGAGTAAAAAGGGGAACTTAAATTGTTTAAAAAATTGGGGACTTTACTATTAATCACTTCACTGATATTGCTAGCAGCATGCAAAAATAGTGAAGAGTCTTCTACATCATCAGTAGACACAAACAATACAACTGATACCAACACATCAGAAAGCCAAGACATCTCTACTAATGGACCTGAAAAAGTTGGCGATGTATATGAAATTGAGAGCGGTACAGCGAAAGTAATGGCCATCAGCAATAAAGAAGCCACTGCGAAAACTGGCCCGATGCAAGTAACTGTAAAAAAAGTAATTGCCGCTGTGGCCAACGAACAAACACCTTTTATTGAGGTTCAACTTGAAGCGGAAAATACATCAGATAAAGTAGTTTATTTCGGCCTAGATGATGCAAAATTAGCAACAAGCACTGGGGTACAAATCGATGAGGCATCTACTAGCGAAAATGAAAAGTTTCTTGGAGAGTATGTGGGGAAAGTAAACGATAGTGGATCCGTATTTTATATTTTTGAAAACGAAGAGGATATAAAAGATTTAGATTCAATTCGACTGAGAATCGCTCTTCCGGTTGATGAGGACGCAAATGCTTTAGGTGACGATCTTGATTTAAAAATTAACTTAGAGCATTAAAAACAAGCCCTGTTTTGGGCTTTTCTTTAGAAAATAAAACCGAACATAAGTTTGCATTTCGTTAGTAGGAGGCTTTACCTTGTATCATTTATCACTTCTAGAGGAAAGAATACAAACAATTTACACCGGCATCGGTATTACAGAGCCTGGTTCATGGGACTTGGAACTAATTGCAGATAGGTTAAAAATAATAGTCCATTACAAAAATCGTTCATCTGTAGCAGTAAAACTGCTGGGAATGGCTTGCATTATTCTTGATTCACGATTATCCAAAAAAAAGCAATGGGAAGATTTTTCCCATGAACTGTGCCATCACATAAATCATGTGGGTGTTCAATACAAATTACCCCCACTTTTTAGAGAATTACAGGAGAATCAAGCAAATGCATTTATGTATCACTTTGCTGTACCTAGCTTTATGCTGAAAAACATTAAATTACCGGCAACCAAGCGGGAATCTATAAGTCTCATATCTGATCTTTTTCAGGTTACTCATCCTTTTGCGGAAAAAAGATTGGATATGTACTTCCGTAAGTTATTCAACTTTAAGTACCAATCATTTATGATTCAAAAGAATAAAGAAAGGGAGAAAATTTTATATGCCAACAATTGAAAAAAGAGGCGAAAAGTCATTTCGATTAGTTGTTGATATCGGTACAAAGAGCAAGCGTAAAAGAAAGGTCAAAACAATTAGAATAGAGGATCCGGCTTTATTAAAAACCACTAAAAAGCTGCGCAATTACTTGGAGAGTGAATGGTATAAATTCAAAACAGAAGTTGAAGCCGGCGCTTATATCACACCACACAAACGAACATTCAATATGTTCATAGAGGACTGGGAGAAAAAATACGCCCTGGATCATCTCGATGATAAAACTCGTGAAACTTATGAATATATTATGGGGAAAGAAATACAACCCTATTTTGGAGACATGTACTTAGACGAGATTCAGCCGATTCACATATTAAATTTCTTAGAAGAATATCAACGGGAAAATGATGTCTCAACGTCAAGCATTCATGCAAGATATCGAATCATTAGAGATATCTTAGGAAGAGCAGCTGAGTGGAAAATTATAAAAGAAAACCCTGCTGAAAACGTAAAGCGACCAAAACAAAAATACAATGAATATGAAATTTATACTGAAGAAGAAATAAAGGAAATCTTTATGCTATTAAATGAACACGCTCCATTGAGGAACAGAGTTATGATTAAATTTGCTTTTACTGGTGGATTTCGTAGAGGTGAACTATTGGCAATCGATGAAACAGATTTATTTTTTGATACTAATGAAGTCAGAATTGATGAGTCTTTACAATATACAAAGAAGAAAGGTTATCGGTTTAAAGACCCTAAAAGTAACTCTTTCCGTAAAGTTACGATGCCGCCTGATATAATGCAAGAAGCAGCTATTTTGCTACGAGAGATCAAGAAGAATAAATTACTGTTGGGTGAACTGTGGAGAGGAACAGATAAGCTTTTGTTATTTGGTGGGGATATGGGGCAACCCCAGTATCCAACCTCACCTAATACTTGGTGGCAGAGATTCACTAAGAGGCACAATATCAAGCCAGGACGTCTTCATGATATGAGACACTCACACGCAACAATGTTAATAAATCAAATTGGGAAAGTACCTGGATTAAACATTAAAGCTATTTCTCAGAGGCTTGGCCATGCTAACGTCCAAACCACATTGAATATTTACACTCACGCTAACCGCGAGTCAGATATTTTAGTTGCTGATGCAATCAATAATATATTAAAAACGGGGACATTTTAGAGAAATACTCTAATTTGCCACCCGTATGACACCCACATATTTTAGACAAAAAAAATAACAGTTCCATATCTCGCGGAAACTGCATAAGATCAACGTATTTTAGATAAGCTTCCAAGCGGGCTCGAACCGCTGACCTCTTCCTTACCATGGAAGTGCTCTACCTGCTGAGCTATGGAAGCAATGGCTCCGCAGGTAGGATTCGAACCTACGACCGATCGGTTAACAGCCGATAGCTCTACCACTGAGCTACTGCGGAATGATATAAGCTTCATAAACAAACATGGTAGAAATAGATAAAACTGCTTGGCGGCGTCCTACTCTCACAGGGGGAAACCCCCGACTACCATCGGCGCTGAAGAGCTTAACTTCCGTGTTCGGCATGGGAACGGGTGTGACCTCTTCGCTATCGCCACCAAACAATTGAGAGTGTTCTCTCAAAACTAGATAACAGGTGTGACATCATTAGAAATTAGGTTAAGTCCTCGATCGATTAGTATCTGTCAGCTCCATGTGTCGCCACACTTCCACCTCAGACCTATCAACCTGATCATCTTTCAGGGATCTTACTTCCTTGCGGAA
>NZ_JAHVOC010000014.1:0-55607 GCF_025696525.1 Bacillus sp. XT-2 | reverse complement strand
TACCCACGTGTTACTCACCCGTCCGCCGCTAACATCAGGGAGCAAGCTCCCATCTGTCCGCTCGACTTGCATGTATTAGGCACGCCGCCAGCGTTCGTCCTGAGCCAGGATCAAACTCTCCGATAAAGTAGTTTGACTGACTACGCACATTACTGTGCGATTTTATATTAAAACTTGAATTAACAGGTACGTTTTGTCTTGTTTAGTTTTCAAAGATCATTTTGTCACTTCGTTTAAGCGACTTTATTATTATAACTCGTTGACTCATTGAAGTCAATAACTTTTTTTGAAGTTATTTTTTTGTCATCGCCTTGTTTAGCGGCAACGAATAATAATATACCACCTTGTAAATAATAGTGCAATAGTTTTTTGAAGAAAAACCTAAGGAATTATAAAAGAGCGTCATCCTTCTATTAGAAAGGTTGACGCTCTTTTAAATTAGCGCTGTCTCATTTGCGGGAATAACAGTACATCTCGGATCGAAGGAGCATTCGTAAGCAGCATGACCAGGCGATCGATCCCGATGCCTAAGCCTCCTGTTGGCGGCATGCCATACTCCAGGGCTTCAACGAAGTCTTCATCCATTAAATGAGCTTCATCATTACCCTCTTCTCGTTCTTTTAATTGGGCTTCAAAGCGTTCTCTTTGATCAATAGGATCATTTAGCTCTGTGAATGCATTTGCGTGCTCACGGCCTACGATAAACAGTTCAAAACGGTCTGTGAAGCGCGGATCCTCTGGATTTTTCTTAGCAAGAGGAGAAATTTCTACTGGATGTCCATAAATAAACGTTGGCTGGATAAGCGTTTCCTCGATTTTTTGTTCGAAGAATTCGTTTATAATATGGCCCACTGTCATAGAGTCTTTAATCTCTACACTATGCTCTTTTGCATATTCACGGGCTTGCTCAACAGTTACATCTTCCCAGAAGTCAACGCCTGTCGCTTCTTTGACTGCGTCAACCATATGGATTCTTTTCCACTCAGGTTTCAGTTCGATTTGCTCTTCCCCGTATTGGATTGTCGTCGTGCCAAGCACCTCTTGTGCGATATGAGCGACAAGGTTTTCAGTTAAACTCATGATATCTTTATAGTCAGCATACGCTTCATATAATTCAATCATTGTAAATTCAGGGTTATGGCGTGTAGAGACGCCTTCATTACGGAAAACACGGCCGATTTCATATACTTTTTCTAAACCGCCGACAATCAAGCGTTTCAGATGCAGTTCAATCGCAATACGCATGTAGAGCGGAATATCTAAAGCATTATGATGGGTAATGAACGGACGCGCGGAGGCTCCCCCTGGAATGCTGTGCATAGTTGGTGTTTCTACTTCTAAGTATCCATGATCATCAAGGTATCTTCTCATCGCTTGAATGATCTTGCTGCGTGTAATGAACGTATGTTTGCTGTCTGGATTTACGATAAGATCCAAGTAGCGTTGACGGTAGCGCTGCTCAACGTCTTTTAAACCATGGTATTTATCCGGCAGCGGACGAAGCGCTTTTGTCAGCAAATCAAATGATGTTGCTTTTACAGACAGTTCGCCTACATTTGTTTTGAACACTTTTCCGGTTACGCCGATAAGGTCGCCAAGGTCGGAAGATTTGAAGATTTCATATTGGTCGTCACCAACACTGTCTTTTCTTACGTAGATTTGAATTTGACCTTCTAAATCCTGAAGGTGCGCGAAGCCGGCTTTTCCTTTGCCGCGTTTTGTCATCATACGGCCTGCGATTGTCACTTCAATCGCTTTTTCCTCTAACTCTTCTTTCGTTAGATTTTGATATGCCGCAATAATTTGCTCAGATTGATGAGTTCTTTCAAAACGTGCGCCGAATGGATCTATACCGTTTTCTCTCATCTGATTCATTTTGTCGCGTCTGACTTGCAGCTGGTCGTTCAATTCTTCATGATTATGCTCTTCTTGACTCATTGTTATCACTCCATTACAGATATTGTTTCATGAAAAAAGCAGAAAAACTGCCAGCGTAAAACTGGCAGTGAGCAGCAAATAGAGGTGAGTGTTATCCTACTTTTGCGTCTTGAAGCTCTTTTGCCTCAACTTCAACAGTAAATGCATCTAAAAGCTGTACAAGCTCTTCTCTTGTCTCGCAATGATTGATTCCATTACGAACCTCCGCATTGCCTCTTATGCCTTTCAGATACCATGCAGCGTGTTTTCTCATTTCTCTTACCGCTACATTTTCACCTTTTAAGTTAATCAGGCGGTCAAGATGCAGTTTGCATACCGCCATTTTTTCACGTACTTGCGGCTCTTCTTTTAATTCACCTGTTTCAAGGTATTGAACCGTACGGTAAATCATCCACGGATTGCCTAACGCGGCACGGCCGATCATGACCCCGTCTACTCCTGTTTCATCAAGCATACGCTTAGCATCCTGCGGCGTCTTGACATCGCCGTTCCCGATAACCGGAATCGATACAGATAGTTTTACTTCTTTGATAATATCCCAGTTTGCAGTTCCTTCGTACATCTGCACTCTTGTACGGCCGTGAAGTGCAACTGCTTTTCCGCCCGCACGCTCGACAGCCTGTGCGTTTTTCACCGCGAAAATATGGTCTTCATCCCAGCCCATTCTCATTTTCACTGTGACTGGTTTATCGACGGCATCCACTACTGCAGAAACCATTTCATAAATCTTATCGGGATCGAGAAGCCATTTTGCTCCCGCATCACATTTTGTAATCTTTGGTACTGGGCATCCCATGTTAATATCAATGATATCAGCAGTTGTGTTCTGGTCTACAAACTTCGCCGCTTCCACAAGGGTTTCCTTTTTTCCTCCGAAGATTTGAAGGCTGAGCGGTTTTTCACGTTCATCAATGTAAAGCATACCCATTGTTTTGGCATTGTTGTAAAGGATCGCTTTGTCACTGATCATTTCAGCGCAGACCAATCCGGCTCCGAATTCCTTTACAGTCAATCTGAATGCTGAGTTGCAGACACCGGCCATAGGGGCCAGCACAACCCGGTTTTTTAATTGAATATCACCGATTTTAAACATTTTTCCCCTCCTTTCATTTGTTATTATTTTCTGGCGGCGCTAATTCGTCCGCGCTTATATTTAAAACATCTGCTGCACTTTGAATGATGGCAGCTGACGGCAATCGGTTTCCGCGTTCAATTTCGCCGAGAATAGAAACTGATATACCTAACGCTTTCGCAAATCCTTCTTGAGTATAACCTTTCAGCTTTCTGAATGCACGAATTCGTCTACCCCAGATTTCTGCTTCCATACTCTTACACCTTCTTGGTCGGTTTCCGCGCTTTTTGCCTCTTTTTCAACCCGCGTGCATATTTCCGCAAGCGGCGCGAGGACAAATAAACGCTCATACATTCTCGGATGCGGAACAATTAGTTGCTCTGTTTCAATATTTTCACGATTAAACAGTAAAATGTCAAGGTCTGCCGTCCGCGGCCCCCATCTGACTTCTCTCGTCCTGCCCAATTCATTTTCTATATGCTGCGTGAGCTCCAGGAGCTGAAACGGATTCAGCGACGTCTCGATTTCAACTGCCATATTTAAAAATTCATCTTGAGCTTCGTATCCGACTGGGTCTGTTTCGTAAATAGAAGACACTTTTGTGACTGTCACTGCCTCATGTTGATGCAGCATCGCCACCGCTCGCCGTAAATACGTTTCTCTATCTCCAATATTAGATCCAAGTGCTATATAAGCTGTATTGTTCATGATTTTTTTCTCGTGATTTCTATTGCTACTGATTTATAGTGGCCGGGAATTGGCGGATCTGGCTTAATCACTTTTACAGTACATTGCTGCACCTGATGAAATTTCTTCAGGACAGTGTCCGCAATACGTTCTGCCAGTGTTTCCACTAGTTTCACAGGCTCACCTTCGACGATATCTTTACATACGTGGTAAAGCTCGGCATAGTTAATGGTTTGCTCAAGGTCGTCTGTTTGTCCCGCTTTGCTTAAATCTAATTCTGCGGTTAAATCGACTTTAAAACGCTGTCCGAGCTTGTTCTCCTCTTTTAACACACCGTGGTAGCCGTAAAACTCCATGCCTTCTACGTAGATTTTATCCATGATGCATCCCTCCCTTGTTCAGCATTGCATCCATCATTTTCGCCATTCTGGCTATTTGTTTTACATCATGGACTCTCACAATGTCACAGCCTTTTTGAATGCCTAGACACACGGTTGCGCCTGTGCCCTCAGCCCGCTCCTCAGGCGGAAGATCCAAGACACGGCCGATAAATCTTTTCCGGGAGGTTGCAAGAAGAACCGGATAGCCAAGTCCGCTGAAAACTTCAAGTTTGTTCATGACTGCCAGATTATCGTGATAGTCCTTCGCAAAACCAATGCCGGGATCGAGGATAATGTTCTTTTCCTCTACACCTGCTTCAACAGCAATCTTTACACTTTCCATTAAGTCCGACAGCATATCCGGTATTAAGTCGTTGTAGTTTCTCTCTTTGCGGTTATGCATGAGAACGATCGGAACATTGTGTTCAGCTGCCACAGAAGCCATTTTCGGGTCATACTTTGCTCCCCAAATATCATTGATGATTGAAGCGCCGGCTTTAACAGCTTCATCTGCGACAGAAGCCTTGTACGTATCTACAGAGATCGGCACTGCGAGCTCTTTTGTAATCCGCTCAATCACAGGAATCACTCTGGACATTTCTTCGTCCTCGGACACATATTCGGCGCCGGGTCTTGTCGATTCGCCTCCGATATCAATGATATGCGCACCGTCATCAATCATCTCTTTCGCATGCAACAGGGCATTGTCCAGGCTGTCATATTTTCCGCCATCCGAGAAAGAGTCAGGCGTTACGTTTAAAATACCCATCACCAGCGTCTTTTCTCGATATGATAATGCGCTGGGTTTGGTATGGATTACTTGTGTTTGGTCTATCGTTTGCCGCGCCATTCTCTTCCTCCCTGTCATGAATTCATGTTCTTTATTTCTTGGTGGTATAGCGTTTGTAAAGCGGAAGTTATTTCTCCGTTTTGGCCCGGATAGTTCACTTCTTCTATTTTAGAAAACGGAATGATCTCAAGAACCGAGTTGGTCATCCATGCTTCATCTGCCGTCAAAAGGGCTTCAAGCTGGTAGCGGCCTGTTTTGACATCCATCCCTATTTTCTTTGCGTTCTCCATGACAAAACGTCTCGTGACGCCGTCAAGAATTCCGGTATCAAGTGATGGTGTATAGATAGAGCTGCCTTTTCTCCAGAAAACATTCGAAATGATGCCCTCTGCTACAGCGCAATCCTCCGTTAAAAAGATCCCTTCAAACCGCGGATCATTTCCGATCTCCCGTTTCGCATACATATTATTTAAATAGTGATGTGATTTTAACCGGAACGGCCCCTCCGGTGTGTTTCTCCGTACCGATAAAACCTTTCCTTCCTTTTGCAAAGGAAGACTTTCTGGTTTTAACTGATTAACAAAACATAAAACAGTCGGGTTATCGTAAGTTTGAGCAGCGAAGCCTTTATCACTGATGCCGGCTGATATGTTCAGCCTGACGCGGGCATTGCCGTCTTTGATATCATTCAGCCCGAGCAGCTTGTCCAGCATTTCAATCATCTCTTGTTTTGTCACAGTGTATTCGATTTGCAGATCCTTAAGTGCGCGTTCAAGCCGTTCTATATGCCAATCAAGCAGGAACGGCCGGCCTTCATAAAGCCTGAAGGTCTCAAAAACACCGATCCCATATAAAAAACCATGGTCAAAAGGAGAAAGAACTGCATCTTTCTCCTCTATAAATCGGCCGTTTACATATATCATCACGCAATGACTTCCTTGCGGTACGTTTCAATAAAATTTCTGAGCATTTCTTTTCCAAAGGAAGTCATAATAGACTCTGGATGAAATTGAACGCCTTCTATCGGAAGGTCATTGTGCCGAATAGCCATGATTTCTCCTTCTTTCGTTTGTGCGGTTACTGTGAAACAGCTTGGCAGCGTCTCAGGTTTTACGATCAGTGAGTGGTATCGTGTCGCCACAAGCGGGTTTTGCAAACCTTTAAAGATCGTCTTGCCGTCATGCTCGATTTCTGAGGTTTTTCCGTGCATCAGCCGCTCTGCTCTGACCACGTCTCCGCCAAACACCTGTGCGATAGACTGATGTCCGAGACACACGCCAAAAACGGGAATTTTGCCTGCGAAGTATTTAATTGCTTCAAGGCTGATTCCAGCTTCATCAGGACTGCACGGTCCGGGTGAAATCATTAAGAAATCCGGTGACAGCTCTTCAATTTGCTCTATTGTGATATCATCATTGCGTTTTACAATCAGCTCTTCTCCAAGCTCGCCCAAATACTGCACTAAGTTGTACGTGAAAGAATCATAGTTATCAATCATTAAAATCATTTCTCCGCTCACCTCATCTAATTTTTGTCTCTGCTTCGCTCAGCTCTAACGCCTTTTGCATCGCAAAAGCTTTTTTGAATGATTCTCTGTATTCATGCTTAGGAACAGAATCAATCACAACTCCTGCTCCGGATTGCATAAACGCCTGCCCTCCGGCTGCATAAATGGTTCGGATCACGATATTAAACTGAAGATCCTGATTATACCCAAACCACCCTATAGATCCAGTATAAAGCCCACGGCGTGTCGGCTCAAGTTCTTCTATAATTTCCATTGTCCTTACTTTAGGAGCACCTGTAATCGTTCCTCCAGGAAATACAGCATGAATAATATCTACAGCGTCGTATCCATCCTGCAGTTCACCTTGGACATTAGACACAATGTGCATGACGTGGGAGTATTTTTCAATTGCCATGAATTCATTAACCCGCACTGATCCGTAACGGGAAACTCTGCCCAGATCATTTCGTTCTAGATCAACCAGCATGACATGCTCAGCGCGTTCTTTTTCATTATGGATTAATTCATTTGCGAGCGCTTCGTCTTCCTCATCCGTTTTCCCTCTGGAACGAGTGCCAGCGATCGGTCTTGTCTCTAACAGTTTGCCCTTTTTGCTGACAAGAAGTTCAGGAGATCCGCAAATAATTTGGAAATCTGGTGTTTCTAAATATGCCATATATGGAGAAGGATTCACTTCTCTCAGCTTTTTGTAGATCTCATACGGGTGAGCAGACAGCGGCTGCGACTGCCTGATCGATAGATTGACTTGAAAAACATCTCCGCTGGCAATGTATTGCTTGATTTTCTCTACAGCCTGAGAAAAGCCTTCTTCAGTAAAAGGCGCTGCAAAGGAACCGTCAGCTGTATATGTCATCTCTTGTAACGGCTCACCGGGAAGCTCAGTCAGCCACATATGTTCGAGCTGGGACAGCTTTTCGTCCGCTGATTCGTTCTCATCATTCACATGAGTGACCAGCCAAAGAGCCTGTTCTTCATGGTCATAGACGGCGATATCATCAAAGACAAGAAAATAGATATCAGGTGTCTCCAGGTCATCTAATGAGAGCATTTTAAAATTTTCAATGTAGCGTGCGTAATCATAGCTAAGAAAGCCGATTGCTCCCCCTTGAAAATCAGGCAATTCTTCATCCGTTTCTGTTTCCAGCGTTTTAAACCAACTGTGGAAGGCGCGTAATGGGTCACCCTCTATAAACAGTGTCTCATCCCCATGCTTAATGGTTGTAATTCCGTCTTTTCCCTTGACAGCCGCAATTGGATCAAGACCGGCTATACTGTATCTGCCGCCTCTTGCACTTTCAAGAAGCACGTGCTGTTTTCTGGATTGTGAAAGTTTCTCATATTGTTGCAAGAATGAATCTTTTTGAAAAGGTACTTTTTTGCCTGCCGGTCTGCGTTGTGCCATTTATATCATTCCTCTGTTTTCTTTTTCTGCTTTTTTTATTGTAAAGCAATATCATGAGTGAAAAAAGTGAATTTCTCTTCCAAGGATAAGATTCGTCGCGGACACGGCATATTTGATGCACAAATAAAAAAACTCCCGGGCACCGGGAGTTTTTTCGAGCTTTTTAATCGAATTGATACAGCGGCGTACTCAAATAACGTTCGCCGTTACTCGGAATGATAGCTAATACTTTTTTGCCCTTTCCGAGTTTTTTCGCTACTTCAATAGCAGCATAAATGGCCGCACCTGATGAGATGCCTCCGAGAATTCCTTCTTCACGTGCAGCTCTGCGTGCATATTCAAATGCTTCTTCATTCTTCACAGGGAAAATTTCATCGTATACTTCAGTGTTTAAGATGTCGGGCACAAAGCCAGCTCCGATTCCCTGAATTTTGTGAGGGCCTGGTTTTCCTCCTGAAAGCACTGGGGAATCTGACGGTTCAACAGCGTAGATTTTGACGGAAGGATATGCTTCCTTCAGGACTTCACCCGCTCCTGTAATCGTTCCGCCTGTTCCGATTCCGGCTACAAATGCATCAAGCTGGTCATCACCGAATTGCTCAACGATTTCTTTACCTGTTGTTTGGCGATGGATTTCAGGGTTCGATGGATTGTTAAACTGCTGCGGCACGAAGTATCCGTGTTTTTCAGCAAGCTCCTCCGCTTTCTTAATGGCGCCTTTCATGCCTTCCGCACCCGGAGTCAGCACAAGCTCAGCACCATATGCGCGAAGAAGGTTGCGGCGCTCCATGCTCATTGTGTCAGGCATAACCAAAATCGCTTTTAAACCTTTAGCCGCAGCAACCATTGCCAGCCCGATTCCTGTATTTCCGCTTGTCGGTTCAATGATTGTATCGCCAGCTTTTAATTTCCCTTCTTTTTCAGCGGCTTCAATCATCGCTAAACCGATACGGTCTTTTACACTGCTTCCAGGGTTCATGTATTCAAGCTTCAAATATACATCCGCACTGTTTTCATCAACAAGGCGATTTAATTTAACGATTGGCGTATTCCCAATTAATTCAGTAATGGAGTTTGCTACACGTACCATTCTCGACACCTCAATTTCCGACTATTTGTATTGGTATTATGTATATAATCTATCAATTTCAAAATTTTTTGTCAATCATTTAGTACTTTTTTCCCCATAGAACCAAGACACGTCAGCTTCTTTCCAAAGCGATTTTACAGTTGCTTTATCACCTAACTGATCCATTGCGATCTGGCGTTTAATCTGATTCTTCACTTCATCATATGAGAACGTTCTCGCATTTAACCTTTCTTTCAGTTGAATAATCGCATAGCCGTTGTTTACCTTTATCGGTTCGTTTGACCATTCATCTTGTTTTAGTGTCTTTGCTTCTTCAATGTATGATGACGGAATGTTGTCTGATGCCTCGGTGACAAACCCTAAATCTCCCCCGTACGGTGACGTATACCTGTCTGTGGACCGTTCCGCCGCAACAGCTTCAAAGCTCGAGCCGCCTTCAAGCTCTTTTAAAACTTGTCTGGCTTCCTCTTCATCCTTTACAACAATATGCCGAATACGATACGAATCATCAAACTGATACAGTTCTTTATTTTGATTATAAAATGATTTCATTTCTGTCTTTGAAATATCAATATCCTTTGTTAATAATTCCTCAAGAAGAATATTATAGCGAATTTGGTCTTTCCACTCTTTTTCAGTTGTATGCTCGTCTTCGTAAAATGAATTATTCACCGCCTTAATCAGCAGAAATTCCCGATCAATTTCGCTTTTAGATACTTTGAGATTGTTCTTTTTGGCAAGCTGCTCTACCACTCGGACATTGATCATATCTTCAAGTGTTGATTTTCCGTATTCATCTTCCATTTCCTTCAGCCATTCTTCTCTTGTGACGCTTTTGCCTCCAATAGTAGCAATGGACTCGTCGGACGGGGAAGCACTGGCTTGAGATTTCGTCAGTGTATATGCCACTGCGATACAGCATACCAGCAGCGCGCCCCAAATGATTGTCCAGATTGTTCTTGATTTCAAATTTACTGTCAGCCCCTTTTCTTAAATTCAAAAAACCCGCTAAAGAGCTTAGCGGGTCGTTTGGTCTCGAAGCTCTTCCAGCTCTTCTTTTGTAAATAAGTACTTTTCATTACAAAAATGGCATACTGCTTCGGCTTGTCCATCTTCTTCTATCATATCTTGAATTTCTTTTTTGCCTAGTCCTAAAACGGCTGTTTCAAAACGCTCTTTTGAACAAGGGCAATGGAATTTAACAGGCATGGTTTCCAAAATCTCAGGCTTTTCTCCTAAGACTTCTTCCAAAATTTCTTCCGGTGCAAGCCCTTTTTGAATCAGTTTAGAAATAGGTTCTACTACAGATAAACGCTGTTCAATTTTTGTAATGGTTTCATCATCTGTTCCCGGAAGGAGCTGAAGAATGAAACCTCCTGCCGCCAAAATGGTGTTGTCTGGGTTAACAAGCACGCCGACACCTACAGAAGAAGGAACCTGCTCCGATGATACAAGATAGTACGTAAAATCTTCCCCCAGTTCTCCGGAAACGATTTCTACTTGCCCTGTGAAGAACTCGCGCAGGCCTAAATCTTTTACAACACTTAATGTTCCATCTGTTCCAACAGCTCGTCTGACATCCAGCTTGCCGTGTTCATTCAAGTCAAAATGAACATGCGGGTTTGAGACATATGCCCTGACTTCCCCTTTAGCATTTGCATCAGCAACAATCGCGCCGATTGGCCCGCCGCCTTCCACTTTCACTGTCAGCTTATCATCACCTTTCAGCATAGAACCAAGCATTAGTGAAGCTGTCATTGTACGGCCCAGTGCAGCAGATGCTGTCGGCCATGTATCATGCCGTCTCTGTCCTTCATTCACCATATCAGTCGTTTTTGCAGCATATGCCCGAACTTTTCCGTCATACGCCAGCGCTTTTACTAAATAATCCATTGCAAAACCTCCTATACACTTCCCACGCGGTTTCGTTCATAAATCAATTCCAGCCCTTTTAGGGTTAAGAATGGATCAACGATGTCTATACAATCTGATTCGTTTGCGATTAATGGCGCAAGACCGCCTGTCGCAATGACTTTCGGTTCTTGTTTTGCCTGCCATTTCATTCGTTTTACGATTCCTTCCACTTGGCCGACATAGCCAAATAAAATCCCTGATTGCATCGCGCTTACAGTGCTTTTTCCGATAATATTGTCAGGCCGGGCGATTTCAATACGCGGAAGCTTCGCCGCACGCGAGTACAGCGCCTCAGTCGAAATTGTAATTCCAGGCGCAATCGCTCCGCCCATATATTGTTTGTTTTCATCGATATAACAGTACGTTGTGGCTGTACCGAAATCAACAACAATCAAAGGATTGCCGTACAAGTGAATGGCCGCAACAGCATTTACGATTCTGTCAGCGCCTACTTCTTTCGGATTGTCGTACTTTATATTTAAACCGGTTTTCATACCAGGACCGACAATTTGCGGTTCGATATGAAAGTATTTTGTGCACATTCTCTCTAACGCAAACATGATTGGCGGCACAACTGAAGAAATAATAATGCCTTCTATTTGTTCAAACATGAGACCTGAATGATCAAATAAAGAGCGCAGAATCATCCCAAACTCATCTTCTGTTTTATGCCTGCTTGTTTCTATACGCCAGTGATATTCTAATTCACCCTCATGATATACACCAAGTACAGTATTGGTGTTCCCCACATCAATAACAAGTAACAACCTCTATCACCACTTTTGAATAGTTTCTCTATCATTACTTTTACAAACATTCTACAATACCATACACGATCGGCGGCTCATTTGTAAACAAATCGATACCATAATTGGATGATTGAAAAGAGGGGCAGCAGAGGCGGGATTCACATAAAAAAACTGCCAGCGTCAGCCGGCAGTTTTTATCAGAAAGCGTTACTCTTTCGTATCGTCTTTCTTTTCTTCTTCTGTTTTTGACAGAATGTTTACTTTGACATCATCGTTCTTCTCATCATCAGAGAACTTACGCTCAGGCAATGTTCCGTGATCGACAAGGTGTTTGATTTGTTCAGCATCCAGTGTTTCAACTTCCAGAAGCGTCTGAGCAATCAATTCAAGCTTGTCACGATTTTCTGTCAGGATTGTTTTCGCACGCTCGTAACACTCTTTGATAATGCGCTGAATTTCCTGATCAATTTCGTAGGCAATTTGATCACTGTAGTTTTGTTCGTTGTTGAAATCACGGCCTAAGAATACCTGGCCACCCTGAGACTGTCCAAATTGCAGCGGTCCCAGTTTTTCTGACATACCGAATTCTGTAACCATTCGTCTTGCAATATTTGTCGCACGCTGGAAGTCATTGTGCGCTCCTGTGCTGACTTCGCCAAAGATAATTTCTTCAGCAACACGTCCGCCCAAGAGACCGACAATTTTATCAAGCAGCTCCGGCTTTGTCTGGAAGTAACGGTCTTCTCTTGGAAGCATAACTGCATAACCGCCAGCCTGGCCCCGAGGAACAATCGTTACTTTATGAACCATATCAGCCTCATCTAAAACGAGTCCGATAACGGTGTGTCCGCCTTCGTGATATGCCACGATATTGCGTTCTTTCTTGGAGATGACGCGGCTTTTCTTAGCTGGTCCGGCAATAACACGGTCCGTAGCTTCATCAATGTCGCGAGCATCGATTTTTTTCTTGTTTTGACGAGCCGCCACAAGAGCAGCTTCATTCAATAGGTTTTCTAAGTCAGCGCCTGAGAAACCAGGTGTTCTCATGGCAATCGATTTCAGGTTTACCGTTTCATCCAGCGGTTTGTTTCTCGCATGGACTTTCAATACAGCTTCACGTCCAATTACATCTGGGCGGTCCACTGTGATTTGACGGTCAAAACGTCCCGGACGAAGTAAGGCTGGGTCCAAGATGTCCGCACGGTTCGTTGCGGCAATGATGATAATTCCTTCATTGGCACTGAATCCGTCCATTTCAACAAGCAATTGGTTGAGCGTCTGTTCACGTTCATCGTGTCCGCCGCCGAGACCCGCTCCACGCTGGCGTCCGACTGCGTCAATTTCATCAATGAAGATCAAACAAGGCGCATTCTTTTTCGCGTTTTCGAACAAGTCACGCACACGGGAAGCACCGACACCTACAAACATTTCAACGAAATCAGATCCGCTGATGCTGAAGAATGGTACACCGGCTTCACCGGCTGATGCTCTTGCAAGAAGTGTTTTACCGGTACCCGGAGGTCCAACTAAAAGCACACCTTTAGGGATTCTTGCGCCAAGCTCGGCAAACTTGCGGGGATCTTTCAGAAATTCAACAACTTCCACAAGTTCTTGTTTCTCCTCGTCTGCCCCTGCAACGTCTTTAAATTTGACGCGTTTCTTTTCCTCTGTATATAGCTTCGCCTTACTCTTACCAAAGTTCATGACACGGCTGCCGCCGCCTTGAGCTTGATTGAGCAGGAAGAAGAACAGAATAAAGATAATGACAAATGGGATGATGGTCGTCAGGAACGTCACCCATCCGCTTGTTTCTTGAGCGGGATCAACCTTTACATCTGTCTTTTTTATAGCATTAAAGATCTGGTCTGCTCCCTTACCTTCAGGAACATGAGTCAAAAAGTATTGATCCTTGTCGTAATTTTTCAGCTGTCCTTTTACCTCATAAACACCTCTGACAGGCTGAACCGACACGCTATCAACTTTCCCGTCATCCAGGTTTTTGATGAACGTGCTGTACGACATATTTTCTGTTTTCGGATTTGAGGTCTGGAAGTAGCTCACAACCCCGATTACTACTAATAAAATAAGTAAATAAAAAATGGTATTACGGAAGACCCGATTCATTCCTTACCTCCTCCCACAGTAAGCACAACTATGTTCAATAGTACCATAGAAAATCATTCCAATACAACCAATAACCATCTCGGAAGCAGGCTGCCGATCAGCTTTCATAAACTGCCGGTTTTAACACTCCGATATAAGGCAGATTGCGATAGCGCTCAGCATAATCAAGTCCGTAACCCACTACAAACGCGTCAGGAACTTTAAAGCCGACGAAGTCTGCTTTAATGTCCGCTTTTCTTCCGCTTGGTTTATCCAAAAGGGTAACAATCTTAATTGATTTTGCTTTACGGTATCGGAAGAGCTCTACTAGATAACTTAAGGTTAACCCACTGTCGATGATATCTTCAATAATTAAGATGTCCCGGCCCTCTACAGATGTATCCAAATCTTTAATGATTTTTACTTCTCCAGATGAAACCGTAGATTTTCCGTAGCTTGATACATCCATGAAATCCATTTCCAAATATGTATCAATATGCTTGATAAGATCCGCCATAAAAGGAAGAGCTCCTTTTAACACACCGATTGCCAACGGAAATTTATCTTGATACTCGCTTGTTAAGTCTGCACCTAACTCTTTTACTTTCTCTTGTATCTCTTCCTCTGAGATCAGAACTGTTTCAATATCATGTTTCATCATGATTATGCTTGCCCCCTACACTTTTCATGCTGTCTATATTGTAATACAATGCGGTCACTGTTTGGAATCACAAGATCTTCAAAAATGGATTTTTTCAAGCCCGGTATCCAGATAATTTCACCGCTTGCATCCGTCACAACCGGCCAGTTGTCTCTTTCTTGCAGAGGCAATTTCTTATCAATAAATATATCCTTTACCTTTTTCGAGCCGTTCATCCCTTTTAGTTTTATCCGATCGCCGGCTTTTCTTGTCCGGATCGTCAAGGGAAATCTCACCTTATCTTGACTTGTAATAAAAACAGAATTCCCATGACCTTCAAGAGATTCCGCGTTACGCTTTGCCTCTATCAGAAATCCGTTTGGGAGCACTGCCGTCTCATCGGCAGCTCCGCTTATTTGATATTCAAAGGGAACATTTTTGCACTGCCATTGTTCAAATGTAAACAAACATGTCTGATATGATTTGACCACCTTCAGTCCTTTCGGAAAGTCCAGTACTCCTGAAGGACCGCCCTTATCCGCCCAATCCAAAAACTGCTGAATATGATGAGCTGAAAAGGATGATGGAACGTTTTCATAAAGATAGTTTAATATTAGTTGAACTCCTCTTCTTTGTAAAGGCATCGGGAGGGCAAGCAATTGAGAGGAATTGATTTCAACTGATATTTTAGACTGGCTTGTGATTACTTTATTCATTTCTTCTTTCGTTAATGACTGTAAGAATTGCTCATCTTCAGTCAGTGCTTCGCTTACTTTCTGAAACCTTTTATGCACATCCGGTGATTCCTGTTTCAAAAAAGGGAGCACTGCTTTTCTGAATCTGTTTCTAGTGTAATCATCTTTGGCGTTGCTTTCGTCCGTCCGGTAGCTCAAAGCGTTTTCATGGCAATAATGAAGAATCTCTTCTTTTGTAATGGCTAGAAATGGTCTGATCATCTGTCCCGTTTCAAACCGTCTTACCGGCTGCATGCCGGCAAGTCCAGCTCCGAGTATGCCTTTGGCCAGTCTCATAAGCATTGTTTCAACCTGATCATCTCCATGATGAGCAAGTGCAAGATAATCCGCTTGATGCTTGGACATCACTTCCTTAAAAAACTGATATCGGCAATCACGGGCAGCTGCCTGCTTGTTGAGACCGTTTTTCTCAGCATACGCAGTTACATTGATTTGAGCCGTTTCACATTTGATCTGTTCAGCCTCACAATATGCTTGGACAAAACGCATGTCTTCCTCAGATTGTGCCCCTCTGAACCGGTGGTCTACGTGAGCCGCAATCACATTGGCTGAACGGCCGTATAACGCATGAAGCGCGTGAAGGAGAGCCATCGAATCCGGACCGCCGGAAACGCCTACAATAATTGTCGCCCCTTTTAACGTAAGATTGTGTTTGATAAAAAAATCTTTGACACTGTTCACAATGTCCTCCTCACAATGAGCAGGTATTTTAAAGATATTCATATCCTATCACTTTCAATCCTTCCAAGCAAAGAAGAAGCATGGGTATTGCAGATTGCGGCTGTCAAATAAGGAAAAAGATAATGTAAGCGAAATAAAGCGCCAAAACACTGATTACGATAAGAGCGGTTTCGAATAACCCTCCGGACTTAGCGCCCTTCTTTTTAGGTGCATATCTCGTCTGTGTTACTTTTCCCTGGCGCATTTTTTGCTGTCTTTGTCTTGAGATAGGTTGCGCCGAAGTTGGCGTTTTTCCGGCCTGTTTTCTTTGCGCTGCCTTTTGCCCTGCTGCGAGCATCTCTCTTTTCATCTCGTCAGCGGAATCATAATGGCCATTTAAAGCAGAAATAAGCACTTTTTTATACTTTTGCAACACCGGACTGCCTTCGATTAAAGATCGCAGTTGTTCCTTTGGCTGGCTTGTTTTTTTGAATTCCTTTTTATGTACACAGTTGATCATAATCATAGCAACCGCAAACAAGTCGTAAGAGGGCTCTGCTTTTCTTGTCCCATACCCCCAATATCCTCTGTCGTAAAACTCGGTATACTCTTTTATCGCTCGGCCCTCCTTGGTTGTTCCGCCTACATCTATGCATCGGATTCTGGCTGGCGGACCGGTGACAATCAGATTATCCGGCTTAAGGTCGCCGAATATCCACCCTTGCTGATGAAGCACGGATAAGCTGGTTAACAGCTGAATCATCAAGACCGGAATCCATTCTGCTCCTTTGTCACTGACGAATTGTAAAAGCAACGGGCCTTTTATGTATTCCATTGCATAAAATGAAACCTTTGTATTAGCACTGGGAATAAAGGCATCATCAGTGTCAAAAAAAGAAGGCCCCATCGTTACGGACTGGGCCTTTGAAAAAGATTTTAAGACATTCACTTCAGAAGTAATAGACAGGCTGTCATCGCTTACCTTTAAGGCAACATGTCCATCTGATGCTTCTGCCAAATACACAATTCCATTGGCCCCTTTTCCAAGCTGTTTACGCAGTGTGTAAGTATTTCCATTCCACTTGCCCTTTACTCTCGTTCCCGGCTTGAGGCTACATGCCAAACTCGTCAAAGTGTCGTTCATCATCTGCCAGCATGCTCCTTCTTGAGCGGATTTTTTCGAATTGCTGTGTCGCTTCACGAATCGCCGGACCTGTCGGCGTGATGCCGCCTGTCGATAGCTTCGCAAAGAGTGTGGAAAGAGACTGCAGCTTCGGTGTCCAATTTAGCACAAGCTCGACCTCCTGTTTTTTCCCGGGAAATATACACATCGCAAATTCGTTATTCCCTATTCGGGAGTTAAGACTAACGGACAAGTCAATCAGTGCTTCTTTCACTGTAGGGAGCTTTGGCGCCATACTAGCGCTTGTATCAACGAGAACCAAAACCTGAAGATGCACTGTTTCTCCCAGTTCATCTACCACTTCCATGACTTCGCCGCGTTTTTCCGGAGAAAGCTCCTCCATTTCCACATTCTTTCCCAGGATTTGCTTCAGTTCTTGATTTACCACCCCTTGCAGGGTTTGCGTCATTGCTTTTTTGGTTACCATTTGAACCGTTTGCGAAAGCTGTGATGCGTAAACGACCTGATGCACGCCGCCTCCAGCAAGCGCAATCCCTTCGACTTCTTTCATAGCCTCGTGGTCAATTTTGTTTTCTTCCATTATACCTATGACATTTACTGTAATCCCTTGCTCTTTAGCAAAAGCAGCCATAGCAAGCGGATCTTCACCATGATTTGAGCAGCCATCCGTTATCAGCAGAATTTGATTTAAACGTCCGTTGTTCACATTCATTCCTCCTGGAGAATACGATGATTCTCAGATTCATATAGTTCCATCTTCGCCAGAAGAAAATTGATTTATACGGAAGCGTTATGAAATTTCTTGTTTGCTTTGAAAGATGGCCGGAACGGGAATAGACGCCCACTTTGGTGTGTTGTGATCAATTCGGACGACAACAACCGTCATATCATCATCAATTTGGCCTGATCTTGTGCGAATCACTTCCTCCATGAGTAAGTCAGCAATTTCCTGCGGATCATCTGTTTTTAACCCTTTCATTTTGCGCTTCATCCATAAATCATGATTTTCCACGTGTTTAGGGCCTTCGAAAATACCGTCACTCATCATGATCAGGAGGTCTCCCGCCTTCAGCTGCTCACTCACAACCTCAACGTCGAATTCGTTAATAATGCCGATTGGCAGATTGCTCGCTTGGACTTTCATCACCTGCTCACCCCGTTTGATAAAGCTCGGTGTTGATCCAACCTTTAAAAACTTACAGCTCGCATCCTGAAGGTCGATAATAGAAAGATCGAGCGTGGAATATATTTCATCCGTTGTCCGCAGAGACAGTATGCTGTTGATCGTTTTGATTGCTATTTTTTCATCAATTCCTGATTCAAGGATCTTTTCAAGAAGTTTAATCGTTTCATTGCTTTCAAAGTGAGCCCTCGCGCCATTGCCCATGCCGTCGCTGATAGCAGCTGCATATTTTCTTGCGCCCAGCTCCATCATGCTGTAGCTGTCGCCGGAGACAAGGCCGCCGCCCTTCGCTGCATGAGCCGCACCCGTAGACACTCTGTACGATTTTGTTGATCCAAACGCGACATGGCTGTATCCATTTGGATGCGGCGAATGCTGCTCGGCTTTCACGAGAACTTGCTCTTCCAAAATGTCAGAAAGCATAGGCGCTATGATTTTTTCACTTTCTCCATGCCCGCTGAATGGGATTGTCATTTCAATATCAATGTTCCCCTGTTCAAGGCTGTAAATTTCCACCTGCTGAATCTCTATTCCAAAATGCTGAAGAGCCTCAATAATTTGTTCTTCTTGGATAAAGTGCTGTTCCCTCTCCCTTTTTATTTCCCGAGAAAAGTCTGCCATGACCTCTGAAACACCCAAGAGCTGTTCAGCCACAAGCCGCCTGCTGTCCTGCACTTTTTTCTTAAGGGTTAAATGCGCATGATGATAGGCAAGTTCATCCTCTATCAACTCTTCAACCTGACGCGATTTAGAGCAATACTGGTGAAACTCTTTTTTCAGCCTTCGGTTTGAAGCATACTCTTTTTCCTCTGTTTCAAGCATAACTTGTTTCATTAAATCATATGTTTTATCAAAGTTCTGAACCCAGCACCTGTTTTTCTTGTAGCACGTTTGACAGGAATGCTCCGTAATTTTACTTAAAAACAGATCGACTTCGCTGTCATCTGTTTGTTCGTCAGACGCTTGATAAAAGGTTGCAAAGCTTTCTGACAATGCATGAAATACATTGGAGAACTGATCCACCTTTTGAGCAGTGACATCTCTGATTTTTCTCGCGTATTGCTGCTGCTCCTGAAGATGTTCCACAGTGCCCGGAATATATCTCGCCACTTTTCTTGTGATGGACTGAGGCGTAAGCAGAAACAGGCCGACTGCTATCAATGACTCATAGAGCGTTGTCATCAGACCGGCAGAGCCTTCTCCATATAAAGAAATAAGAAGCGACCCGATAATCAGCCCGATTGCCGCACCTGCTTTTTTTCCTTCTTTCAGCAAACCGCCTAATAAGCCCGAAAAAGCGAGCAGACTCATTTGATAGAGATTTCCGATATTGGCTAAGCCGAGAATCAGGCCTGTCACGACACCCACTGTACAGCCGATGCTTGCACCGCCGATGAAGGAAAAGCTTAATACAACATAACGGGCCAGGATATGTTCTGCCTGCATCCCTTGATAGGACAAGCCTGCAAGTCCAGTCAGCACCGAAGCAATCAGAATCATAAAACAAATGATTTCTTCTATTTTTAAGGATTGTTTTACTTTCTTCACTGTGAAAATCGGAAGGCTTTGGAGGAAAATCAGCGTTAAAATAAAGGACAGCCCCGCTTCTACAACAGCCATCACATAATCATAGGTTGTAAACGCGCCATTCTGAGCGTAAACAAAACCCGCTCTTGCCGCCGCCATGGAGAAGAACACGACAATCGGAAGGGCTTTCACACGATCATCTGTGATGAAGGATGCTACTTTAGAAAACACGAAGAATGCAAGCAACGCCGCTAATATGAGTAATGAGTGCTTCGGAGAAATTGTCATTGCACCTGCAAGCACAGCCAGCACTGCATACAGCGCCTTGTCTCTTCTGATCAGAAGCATTGCCCCAAAGAAAGGAAGGGCGAAAGGAAGGACCTCGGATAATATGAAAGCTCGTCCAAGCAAAAACCCGATGACGACATAAATGAATCCTTTATAGAAAAACAGTGAATGCAAATGATGAGTCACCAGCTTCGCTCCCCTGTTAAAAAACGATTGGAGTTTTTCAAAAGCTTGTCCCGCCATTGGCCCGTTCACTCTTCTTTCTGCTTTTTCCATTTCTCTCATCTCCCACCTGTTATATTCGTTGCCTGTCATTATAGCGAAAGCACAGATAGGATTTTGTCAAAAGAAGGTAAGTATACCAAAGAAGTCTTCGACGGTTTCTGCCCTGAAATTCGTTTATGCGGAGAATTTCCAGAAAGATGTCTAAAAATGAAAAAAATCGGTTTCTGTAACAGAAACCGATTTTTCAGTATGACCCGTACGGGATTCGAACCCGTGTTACCGCCGTGAAAGGGCGGTGTCTTAACCGCTTGACCAACGGGCCTAACAAATATGGTAGCGGCGGAGGGGATCGAACCCCCGACCTCACGGGTATGAACCGTACGCTCTAGCCAGCTGAGCTACACCGCCATATTGTTTTGTGCTTCTAAGCACAAGTTATATAATACAAAGGTTTGTCCTTTTCGTCAACAGAAACTTTAATGTTATAATTTTCTGACTCTTACCTTGAGAGAGCATATAAAAAAAGCACCCGTTGGGACGAACGGATGCTTCATTTATTTATAGAAAGCAGCAAGTTATCCTCTTCTTGCTCCGCGCCCTCCACGTTTTGATTCCGTATTGCGTTTTAAAGATGACAAGCGATCTTCGCTATCTTTTAAAAACTTGTTCATTTTCTGTTCAAAAGATTCTTTCGGACGGAAATCATTTCTAGGTCTGGCTTGCGGACGGTCTTTAGCTTTTTTAATAGATAAACCAATTTTCCCGTCTTTTTCAACGTTGATGACTTTCACTTCAACTTGGTCGCCGACTTTTAAGTGATCATTAATGTCTTTAACATAATTATCGGCTACCTCACTGATATGAACGAGACCGGTTGAGCCTCCAGGCAATTCAACAAATGCTCCAAAATTTGTAATACCTGTAATTTTCCCTTGCAACTTGCTGCCCACTTCAATCGACATAAAAAAAGTGCTCCTCCTTAGGCTTATAAAAAGATCGTTTGCTTAATTATACCTAAATAAAAATTTAAGTGTCAACAAGGCTACTTGTTCTTCTTCTCCACATTAAAGATTATTTCACCGTCTCCAGACATGAATAAGTCTCTTCTGGCAAGCTCTGTGACGTAATCTTCATCTTTTAATTTGGATATTTCTTCTTTTAAATCCGTTTGCTTTGTCTTTAAATTCTTCAGTTCTTTTTCAAGCTGTTCTTTCTTTTCTTCTTTTGCGCTAAGGGAAGATGTTTGGCTCCATACAGAGCTTGCCAGTACAATTGCCGTCAGAAATACGAGGGCGCCGAATACAGTCAACCGTCTGTACAGCCCTTTTCTTCTTCTTTTCTTCAGCTGATTTTGCCGCTCTACTTTTTCTTTATAGTCGTTTTGTATTTCAGTTATCGTTCGTTCCCTGGAAAAATTCAAATCAGACGGTCCTCCTTTCATCTCTTCAAAAAACGTGTAATGGTCGTTCTTATGGTTACCAATAGTTTCTTCTTCTTTTTTAGAAATCCTGCACCTTTTTGAAAATATCGTCTGAAAATTAGACGCAGTTTTTCAGGAAGAAGTTTCATACATTGTTTCACGATAAAGCGGATCGGAAAACACAGAACCATGACTATTTTATAAAGACATAACATGAGAAAACCGATCAGGCGGTATGTTCTCTGAAAGAGAAACGTGACCAGCCAGATGATGACTCCGCATGTCCACACAATAGGACGAAATAACACGTGCTGAATGAGCTTTTTTAAGAATTGATAAACAGAAACAACAAGATAAATGACGAATTTCAGTATTTTTATATAGATTCGTTTGCAAAGGCTTTGATACGTCGCAACGCCCAGCAGAACCGCCAAAAAAATGTACAGCCTGAATTCTCCCTCATTTACATGAAGCAAGACATAAAAGAAGAGCAGCCCCTGCAAAATCCAGAAAAGAATATCATGAATAAATAAAAGCCATCTGGCTGTTCTGGCACGAATGACAAAGAGCCTGTACGTATCAAGCGACGCGCCAAGCCAGAGGCCCATACCGGACATCGCCAGCATTGTATAGAATTGTGTCGTCAGCGTCATTTAAACAACTTGCTAAAAAACCCTTTAGCTTTATCCCCTTGTTGCTCGTCTAAATACACTAAATCAAATACCCTGCCTTTGATCGAAACAATCCCTTTTTCTACATCAAGATTTTTCATTTGAAGGTTTTCGCCTCTGACTGAGAGCATTCCCATCACTGTTTCCAGCAGGAATTCTTCGTTATCAAAGCTTTCAACTTGCTTAACCCCAGAAATATCTAAATGTTTCCGGCCTTTCATTGTCACATCGTGCTGTTCCGGAACAGAAGAAGAACCTTTTTGTTCATAATATGAATTCATCTATTCAGCCCCCATATCCTCGATACTTTTAGCATTATTACTGCATTGTATGAGGCGGGGGATTCTTTTAGAACAAGCCTATTCGCCGAGTTTTTCTTCCTTTAGCACCGTATACATATTTGCGGCTTCTTCTTTTTTCGTCGTGTCTTTGAGCTCATTCACTTGTACCGTTACAAGCTTTTGGCCGAAGCGGATCGTTAATTCATCTCCAGGTTTTACGTCTGAGCTTGCTTTAGCCTGATTTCCGTTAATGGAGATTCTGCCTTGATCAGCTACTTCCTTCGCTAGTGTACGTCGTTTAATCAGCCGTGATACTTTTAAAAATTTATCTAATCTCATATTATGATCTCCTCTCAGTTTCTTTTGCTTCATTCCACAGGTTGTCCATGTCCTCAAGAGACATATTAGCCAGCTCGATTCCCTTTTCCTTCGCTGTTTGCTCAATATAAGAGAAACGTCTCCGGAATTTATCGTTTGTCATCGCCAATGCTTCCTCCGGTTCTATTTTGTAGAAGCGGGCTACATTTACCAAGGCGAAGAGAACGTCGCCAAATTCGGCCTTGAGATTGTGTTCATGAGGGTCTTCAGAAACCTCCGAAGAAAATTCCTCCATCTCCTCATTCACCTTTTCCCAAATATCACTCACATCTTCCCAGTCAAAACCGACTTTTGCCGCTTTTTTCTGAAGTTTAGCAGCTTTAGAAAGAGCAGGAAGGGTTTTCGGGACGTTGTCTAACAAGGATTCTTCAGATGTATGTTTTTCTGCTTTTTTAATATCTTCCCAATTTGCCAAAACATCGTTTTCATCCTGAACCTTAACATCTTTAAACACATGGGAATGTCTTCGGACCATTTTTTCACTGATCCCTTTAATCACATCATCTATTGTGAAATAACCTTCATCTTCACCGATTTGCGCGTGAAGCAGGACCTGAAGCAAAACGTCGCCAAGCTCTTCGATCATATGGTCTGTGTCTTCTTCGTCAATTGCTTCGAGAAGTTCATAACACTCTTCAATCATGTATTGTTTTAATGACTGATGAGTCTGCTTTTTATCCCACGGACAGCCGTTAGGCCCGCGAAGCTCTCTGATAATGTGCCGAAACGCGGAGAACTCCCGGTACAGCAGCTTCTCTTCTTTAATCGGCGGAATATACACACTTGTTAAGTTATTCATGGCGACATTACGGTCCAATTCAAATAAAGGCACTCTCCGAATATCCTCATCGCGGCTTCCGGCGGCCGTTACAATTACAACTTCATAATCATCCGGCAGCTTCTCCATTAATGTCAGCTTCACTTCGGATGCAGTCATTTGGTCGTAAACCTGACAAATGATCAGGTGATGTCTGAGCTCAAGCTCATCCGCGCTCAATGTGCCGGCATCCACAAATTGAAAGCCTTCAATGGGATCAATTTGCAAGGCATTAAAAGTTGCATCAAGAAAACTTTGCCCTCCCGCGACTTTCACCTGAATGTTTTTTTCTTCCTGCCGCTCCGTCAGCAGCTGTACTGTTTTTTCTGCTACAAATGGATGCCCCGGAACCGCATAAACAACGTCCTGATGCTTCGCTTCTCCAAAGAGAATGTCAGCAATTTCTTCGTATACCGCATCAAACTGGTCGTGCTTCTCATATATATCATCAAAATAACGAATGTTCTTCGTTTCGCTTTCTAGCTCCTGAATTAAAGGATGGTCTTTTGTTCTGACAAACAGAGTGTCCGCCTTTGTCAGCAGCTTATGTATGCCAATTGTCAACTGGTCCATGTCTCCGGCGCCAAGCCCGACGACTGTAATGTTACCTGCCATTTTGTTCTCTCCTTCTTGTGAGTTTGCTTAACTTGCTGCCAAAAGGCACACTGTTGAGCTCTTCATCCGTAAATATTCCCAATTTCATCATACAATAAATAAACACCGCGCCTCCAATGGCGACAGCAGAAACACTTTCAACCGCCGCATATCCTCTTCCTTCCGCATCAAACAGAAAAGACCAAAGGCGTAAATAAGCAAGCAAGACAGCTGACATCAATAAAGCGGACCCAATAATCAGAAGCATAACGCCTCTCAGCTTGTCCAGCCATTCTTTTTGCCGCAGGCGATATAAATTAAGGCCGGCGACAGCCGCAAAGGTAGCCGCTGTCGCAAATGAAGCCCCTTCAATTCCATAACGCGGAACCAAAAAGGTATTTAACACCCATTTCACAGCCACGCCTGCGCCTACCGCTATTGCAGGAAATACCGTGTTTCCCGTTCCCTGTAAGACAGCAGCAGCCGTGACCGCCAAGGACGCAAACAAAATGGAGCAGCTAAATATCTGTAACGCAGCTGTTCCTTCACTATTTTGAAACAGCATAATGTTGACCGGCTTGAGGATGCAGATGAGACCAGCAGACGCCGCAACGCCAATCGCAAGACACAGCTTTAAGGAAGACGTCACTCTTTGTTTCATCACCAGCACTTGATTGTCCTTTACCGCTTTTGAAATCAACGGTACGAGTGAGGTCCCGATGCTCATTGCGAAAACAGAACCGAGCTGCAAAAGAGGCTGCCCCCGGTCATAAATTCCTTTCAGCCGCTTTGCTTCTTCACTCACCTCACCGCCAGACAGCAAAGAATATAAATTCAGCGCATCGACAAGCTGAATAAACAAAAGCAGCAGGCTGCTTACACAGATCGTTACCGAATATAAAAGCAGTTTCTTAATTAATTGATTTGTTGTAATGTGATTTTCTTTTTCTATTTCCGCTTTTTCAGGCTTTTTCGTTTTGAACCAAAAAAAGACGAGGATGATAAGCGCAATCAAACTTCCGGCAAGAGAACCAGAAGCAGCTGCCGCTCCCGCAGTATAAAGCGAGGCACCCTTTTTGATGAGCCAAAAAGATAACCCTAAAAGCACCGCTACCCGCAGAAACTGTTCCATGATTTGCGATAAAGCGGATGGCAGCATATTGTGCCTCCCTTGAAAAACGCCCCTGAGCAGCGCGACAAATGGAAACAGAAGAAACGCATATGCAGTTACTTGAATTAACTGGGCGAGATGCGAGTCACCCATAAACAGAGCGATCGGAACAGCTCCCATATATAAACACAGAAATAAAAAAACACCTATTACCGATAAAACCAGCGCTGAAATTTTCATTATGGTGTTATGGTTTTTTTCACTATAATCATTCATCAGTTTAGAAATAATCACCGGAAATCCTGATGTTGAAAGCATGACGGCAATACCAAGAAAAGGGTATACCTCCTGATATATATAAAATCCAACATCGCCGACAATGTTTTGAAATGGGACTCTGTAAACGGCGCTTAATATTTTTGAAATAACGCCTGCCAGAATTAAAACAAAAGCCCCCTGCCACATCCAATGCCGTTTGACGCGTATTGAATCATCCATCCAAAAGCTCCTTCCCAACGTCAGGGGCCATGCAGAGTTCGCAATGACCTTGGCACAAATAAAAACGAGGTTATTATACCATATCCCAACCCTTGGAATCCTTTTTCAGCCTGCACAAAAAAGAACAGCGTCCCAAGGAGAGCTGTTCTTTCTATACCTATTTTGATAATTGTAATAAGACCTACTGTTCCATTTGACGAGCCAAAAACCCAGCTGCTGTTTCAACGGCTTTATGCTCTACTTCGCCCATCGTCTGATCCTTTGAAAAAATCACGACAGCACCTATCGGGTCGCCATTCGCCACAATTGGGCCGACAGTATAAGAACTCATATCTTCATCAATTCCATTCACAAGCTGCACGGATTTTGCATCGCTCTCAAGCACGGAACTTCTCTGATCCATTGTTTTTTCCAGCATTTCGCTGATCGGCTTGTTTAAGTAGTCTTTTTTGGAACTTCCGGAGACGGCAATGTAGACATCACGGTCACAGATAAGCACTGAATGGCCAAGACTGTCATAAAGCGCGTCTGCATACTCCTTTGCAAAGTCTCCAAGCTCACTTATCGGAGAGTATTTTTTCAAAATAACTTCTCCGTCACGATCTACAAAAATCTCAAGCGGATCGCCTTCCCTGATTCTCAGCGTTCTGCGAATTTCTTTAGGAATCACGACCCGTCCTAAGTCATCAATACGACGTACGATACCGGTTGCTTTCATCTCTGGTGCCTCTCTTTCATTTGATGGTTATACAATGTGGGAAAGACCTAAAGCAGTTACTTTATGTACCTTCCGCCTCGCTTGAAATTAGTATCCGTCACATCAAATGTAATATACACCAGAGAGTAACAAAATTTACGTTGATGAAATGGTTTGTTTTTTCACATCTTTAAGGCCCTTCAGCATGCCCAGCACGGTTTCGAGCCATTCATCCGCAGTCTTGCCTTTCGTTTGAACGGAAATTTTGAGTTTTTTTCCTTCCATTCCCAGTCCGATTTGTCTGCCGTATTTGTTGCCAAGCTCAAACAGTTTCTGGCCGTCAATATCAGCACTAGCCTCTTCAGAAATGGTCAGCCTGACTGCATCTTTATCTTGCTTAATCAATTCGACCCGTTCATTTTTCGCATAAACCTTCATTTCAGCTACGGTAAACAAGTATTCAACTTCTTTTGGATAATTTCCAAACCTGTCAATCATCTCATCTTGAAGTTCATTTTTCTCTTCAATTGAAGCCACAGATCTGAAGCGTTTATACATATCAATTTTCTGTTTGCCGTCTTGAATGTAAGTTTCCGGAATGTACGCATCAAGCTCAAGATCAATTTCTGTTTCAAAATGCTCCGTTTTCGCTGTATCGCCTTTCCGCTCTTCTATGGCCTCTTTTAGCATTTGCGAATAGAGGTCAAATCCGACCGAATCGATAAAGCCGTGCTGCTGAGCGCCAAGGAGGTTTCCGGCTCCGCGAATCGTTAAGTCGCGCATGGCGATTTTAAAACCAGATCCCAGCTCCGTAAATTCTTTAATCGCCTGCAGTCTTTTTTCAGCTACTTCAGTAAGCACTTTATCCCGGCGATACGTGAAATACGCATACGCTACACGGTTAGAACGGCCGACACGTCCACGCAGCTGATAAAGCTGGGAAAGACCCATCTTGTCGGCGTCAAACACGATCAGCGTATTCACGTTTGGAATATCTACACCCGTTTCAATGATTGTTGTGCTGACGAGAACGTCTGATTCCCCTTCCAGGAAACTCAGCATGACAGCTTCTAATTCATTTTCTGTCATTTTCCCGTGGGCATACGCAACCTTCGCGTCAGGGACAAGCATTGAAATCTCATCTGCTTTCCGTTCGATATCCTCTACCCTGTTGTATAAGAAATAGACTTGGCCACCGCGCGCAAGCTCGCGCTCAATCGCCTCTCTGACAAGGGCACCATTGTATTCCACAACATATGTCTGTACAGGGAAGCGGTTTTCCGGCGGCGTCTCGATCACCGAGAGATCCCTTACGCCAAGCATAGACATATGCAGCGTACGCGGAATCGGCGTTGCTGTTAATGTTAATACATCCACATTGGCTTTAATCTGTTTGATCTTTTCTTTATGGGTGACACCAAAACGCTGCTCCTCATCAATGATGAGCAGCCCTAAGTCTTTATAAACAACATCTTTTGATAACAGTCGGTGTGTCCCAATGACGATATCAACCGTTCCGTTTTTCAATCCTTTGATCGTTTCGTTTGCTTCTTTTCTTGTTCTGAATCGGCTAAGCAGGCCGATATTCATCGGGTAGTCCTGAAAGCGCTCTGTAATGGTCTCATAGTGCTGCTGAGCCAAAATGGTTGTCGGGACAAGCAGTGCGACCTGTTTTCCATCAGCGATTGCTTTAAACGCCGCCCGGATGGCAACCTCTGTTTTCCCGTAGCCTACGTCTCCGCAAAGCAGTCGATCCATCGGCCGCTCTCTTTCCATGTCTTTTTTGATTTCGTGAATAGAGCGGAGCTGATCTTCTGTCTCTTGATAAGGGAACGCCGATTCAAATTCACGCTGCATTTCATGATCAGGAGAAAATGCGTAGCCCTTGCTCGCTTCCCTTTCGGCATACAGTTTAATTAAGTCATCAGCGATGTCTTGAACGGATGTTTCTACTTTTTTCTTAACCCGCTTCCATTCGCTGCCGCCTAACTTATACAGCTTCGGTTCTTTTCCTTCTGATCCGACATACTTCTGTACCTGGTCAATTTGTTCAACCGGCACATAAAGCTTGTCGCTTCCCTGATAGTGAATGTTTAAATAGTCTTTATGAATTCCATTGATCTCAAGGGTTTCGATCCCTAAATACTTTCCGATCCCGTGATTAATATGAACGACATAATCACCAATTTGAAGCTCGGAATAGCTCTTGATGCGCTCTGCATTCGTAAGCTTCTGTTTTCGAGGTTTCTTTTTCACGCGGTTTTTAAACAATTCTTCTTCAGTAATGACAGCAAGCTTCATTAACGGCAGCTCAAATCCTGATTGAAGCTCGCCTTCCATGATATAAACCTGTCCCTGAACAAGCGCCTTTTTGCTGTCAGTCATCGCCGCTTCGATTTCATAATCGGCCAAAACAGAAGACAGTCTTTGTGTACGTTCCTTATTTGCTCCCAAAAACACAACGGTGAAGTTTGATTTTTTAAACCGCTCCATTTCACCGGCAAGAACATTCATTTGCCCGTGGAAGCTCTGCATTTGTCTGCTGGATACATTTACGATATTTTGCGGGCTCGTATGCTGAACATGGCGTAAAAACAAAGAATAGTACAGCAAAGGCCGTCTTTGTTCAGCAGCTATTTTTTGGAAGCTGAATGACAGACTGATGTCATGCAAAATCTTCCCTTCCTCCAGCAGATTTGTGACAAACTCCGCTTCTTCCTTTTGAAGCTGCTCTTCCATTTCATGAATCCGGCTGACTTCGTCCAAAATAAGAAGCGTGTTATCAGGTGTATAATCTAGCAAACTAGCAGGTTTTTCATAAAAATATGAAAGGTACTTCACCAGTTCTTGATCTGTCTGGCCTTCAGATAAACGCTCTTTATCATGAGAAATATTCATATGCAGGATTTCTTTTTGCTTGTCGAGCTTTAATTTTTTCAAGCTGTCGGCAAGGCCTTTATCCATCTTCTCTATTGCACGTGCTTTTTCTTCAGCTCTGATAATCAGTTCCTTTGCCGGACCGATACTGATGGAGGTCAAGGTTTCAATTGACCGCTGATCGTCGGAGTTAAAGCTGCGGATGGAATCAACCTCGGTGTCGAATAATTCGATTCTGACCGGATGCTCAGAGGTCAGCGGATAAATGTCGATAATTCCGCCGCGAATACTGAATTCACCGGGTGCAGAAACCATATCAGACCGCTCGTATCCCACCTCTACCAGTCGGGATGCCAGCTGATCCGGTTCGATATCATGACCCACCTGAATGAGCATTTGGCTGTTTTTCCACACCTCTACCGGCGGCAGCATTCTTCTGACAGCCGCCACCGGAGCAACAACTATAGGCGTTTCTCCGTTTGTTAATCTATTAATGACATCTAAGCGCTGCGCCCGCAGTTCAGGGCTAGCCACCGCGATTTCTGATGATATGAGTTCATTGACGGGGTACAGAAGGACAGACCGATCTCCAAGAAGTGAAGTCAGATCATCCGTTACTTTCTGAGCTTGGTATAAATTATGGGTGATTAGAAAGATAGGCTTATTCGTTTCATTAGCCAGAGCAGAAGTAAAAACAGAACGCGCGGAACCTGAAAGACCCGCGAGCAGTTGTTCCTTCAGCCCCTCGTTTAAACCGTTGACGATGGATTTGAAGTCATCGCTTTCTTTAATAAAGGTTTGAATGTTGTCCATATGGCCCCTCCTCTCTGTTTTCTGTAAGAACAGAAAAACGCTTTGGTCTAGTGTCTACACCAAAGCTTTTTATTGAATAAATGTGTGATGTTCGTGGTAATGCGGATTTCGTTCAAGCGCCTCTTGGCAATCTTCACATATTGTAAGAACATGGACATCTCCATTGTCTTTATATGAAATCATATCGTTTCTTTCCTCGTTTGTTAAGTGCTCAAATCCAAGTGAGTTTGTCGATACCATGGAAGATTCCAGACTTCCAACTTTTACTCCGCAATGACGACAATAATAATGCAAAGCCATACAAGGGACCCTCCTGATGAAAAAGTCATTTTGGTGTAGTATGGACTTTGATTATGTATTTTATACCTTCGCGTTGAATTCGTTCATAACCTCTAAAAATGGTTTGCTGAGAGAAGCCTCACAAGCCTTAACGGACTTTCCAATCGCTTCATCAATTGCTGGTGTTTCATCCTTTGTAAAAGCGCCTAAAACATAATCAACCACCTTCATCCCGTTCACTGGCCGCCCGATTCCGATGCGGATGCGATCAAACTCAGGCGTTCCGAGATGCTGGATCAGTGATTTGATGCCATTATGCCCGCCGGCACTGCCTTTCGTTCTTAGACGGATCTTGCCAGTCGGAAGATCAAGGTCATCGTAAATGACTTTTAAATCTTCGTTGTCTACATCATAATAATCCATTAAAGGCCGCAAACATTCTCCTGATAAATTCATATATGTAAGCGGTTTAACAAGTAGAACCTTTTTGCCGGAAACAAATCCGGTTCCGTATAATCCGTTAAATTTGCTCTGGTTCAGCTCAATGTTCCATTCCTTCGAAAGCTGGTCTATTGCCATAAATCCGACATTATGCCTTGTATTTTCATAGTTCTTTCCCGGGTTTCCGAGGCCAGCAATTACAAGCATGGCAAATCCTCCCTTAGTCACATAAGCTCCCGCTCTAACACGGGCTATAATTCTTCTCATTCTAGCACAAAAGACGTAACCGCGGGAGGGTTACGCCTTAAGCTATTATTGATCTTCGTTTTCACCTTCAGGCTGAGCATCGGCAGTTTCCTCAGCGTCTGTTTCTGCAGCATCCTGCTGCTGCGGAGGAAGAATAGAAGCCACAACTTCATCTGATTCGTGATTATAGGAGTAGTCACCGCCGGCAGGCAAGTCCTCAATCGTGAGTACATCATTTACATCAAGACCAGAAATGTCTGCCTCGATCGATTGCGGAATTGCTTTTGGCTTCGCCTTCACGGTAAGAGCGTAAAGCGGCTGTTGCAATACGCCTCCATTTTTCACTCCAATTGCTTCTCCGGTCAGATGAATCGGCACTTCCACTTCAATTTCTTCACTCATATTGACTACTTGGAAGTCAGCATGAGTGACCTCATTTTTCAGCGGGTCCGTTTGCAGCTCTGTTACCATGACAGCGTGCTTCTCTCCGTTGACGTCGAGTGTAATGACTGTATTCTTGCCTTCATCCCTCAGTGTTTTGATAAGTTCCACACTGTCTAAGGATACCGGTTTGTTTGCCGTGTCTTTTCCATAAATGATACCTGGAACATGTCCTGAAGTACGGATATCCCGAAGAGACGAACGGGTGAAACCTGTTCTTTCTTTTGCCGTTAACGTTGCCATATTCAGCACCATCCTATTATCGTTTTATTGTCCTATTAGAAACAATACCCATAACGATAAAGGTTTAAACCTTTCAAAATCGGTTTAGCTGAAAAGGTAGCTGACAGATTGCTGCTCATGAACGCGAATAATCGCTTCAGCCAGAAGCGGTCCGACTGAAAGCTGCTTAAACCGTTCAATTTTCTTTTCTTCAGGAAGCTTGATGCTGTTTGTCACAACAAGCTCTTTAATTGTTGAGTTATTAATCCGTTCAACAGCAGGTCCTGATAGTACCGGATGTGTACAGCATGCATAAACTTCTTTTGCTCCGTTTTCAACGAGCGCATTAGCTGCAAGTGTAATGGTGCCGGCAGTATCAATGATATCATCGATAAGGATAGCGGTCTTCCCTTCGATATTACCTACAATATTCATGACTTCTGCCACATTCGGTCTCGGACGGCGCTTATCAATGATCGCAATCGGCGCTTTTAGTCTGTCAGCCAGTTTGCGGGCACGTGTCACACCGCCGTGGTCTGGTGAAACAATGACGATATCTTCAAGGTTTTTGCCTTCAAAATATTCTCCTAAAATCGGAACACCCATTAAGTGGTCAATCGGTATATCAAAGAATCCTTGAATTTGCGGTGCATGCAGATCAAGCGCAATGACACGAGTCGCACCGGCAGTTTCAAGCAGGTTTGCGAAAAGCTTTGCTGTGATTGGCTCACGGGATCTAGCTTTTCTGTCTTGACGCGCATAACCGTAATAAGGAATAACAATGTTAATGGTTTTTGCAGAAGCGCGTTTCAACGCATCTACCATAATCAACAGTTCCATAATATGCTCGTTAACGGGGTCACTTGTAGACTGGATGATGTAACAGTCACATCCGCGAATACTTTCTTCGATATTAATTTGGACTTCCCCGTCACTAAATCTTGTGACAGAACACTTCCCTAATTGAACTCCAACTATATCTGCGATTTCTTTTGCAAGCTCTGGATTAGAATTCAAAGAAAAAATCTTTAAATTCTTATCTCCGTATTGATTAGACATGGATAAACCTCCGAATTTAGGATTATTTTTTATGAATATTTTTCACATAATCGTCTTTATTTACTTGTCTCGCTCTGGCAATAGCAAGTGCTTTTCCAGGTACATCTTCCGTAACAGTTGAGCCTGCCGCTACATAAGCGCCTTCTCCGACTGTGACAGGGGCAACCAAATTGGAGTTGCAGCCGATAAATGCGCCGTCTTCAATTTTCGTCAAATATTTATTCTTTCCATCATAATTGACAGTAATTGAACCGCAGCCCAAGTTGACGTCTGTGCCTACTTCAGCATCCCCGACATAGCTTAAATGAGAAGCCTTGCTTCGGTCTCCGAATTGCGTCTTTTTGATTTCAACAAAATTCCCGATCTTCACTTCATTCCCGATGACAGAATCAGGCCTGATGTGAGCAAAAGGTCCTATGTTTACATCATTCCCCACTTTACTGTTATTGACTACCGATTGTTTAATCACAGTACGGCTGCCAATTGAACTATTCATAATCTCAGTATGAGGGCCGATAATCGTATCTTCTCCGATTTGCACCTCACCTTTAATCACAGTTCCAGGATAAATCACAGTATCGCTTCCGATGACAGCTTCAGGAGAAATATACGTATTCATCGGGTCAATCAGCGTAACGCCATTTTGCATATGCCGTTTATTAATCCGCTCTTTCATAAACCATTCAGCCTGAGAAAGAGCAACTCTATCATTAACTCCGAGCGTTTCTTGGAAGTTACCAGTCTGGTAAGCGGCAACAGTTTCGCCTTCATTTTTGAGGATCTCTATCACATCCGGCAAATAATACTCGCCTTGAACATTATCGTTCGATACTTGGTCAATGGCCCGGAATAGAGCTTCATTATCAAAACAATACGTTCCAGTATTGATTTCAGTCACAAGACGTTCTTCCTCTGAAGCGTCCTTGTGCTCCACGATTTTTTGAACCGCTCCGCTCTCACCGCGAATGATTCGGCCGTATCCAGTCGGATCTTCTGCAACTGCAGTCAAGATCGTAGCTTTTGCTTCTTTTTGTGTATGTTCTTTCAGCATCGCTTCCATTGTCTCCGCTGTTAAAAGCGGCGTATCTCCGCAAATGACAATCGTTACACCTTTTTCGTCAGCAAGAAATGGCTGTGCCTGTTTTACAGCATGAGCAGTGCCAAGCTGTTCTGCTTGAAGCGCATACTCGCTTTTATCACCAAGCTGCTTTTTCACTTCTTCCGCACCATGTCCGACAATCGTGACAAGCTTCGTTAAAGATAACTTTAAGGCTTCGTCTACGACGTGCTCTACCATAGGCTTACCGCAAACTGGATGAAGGACTTTGTAAAGCTTTGATTTCATTCTTGTTCCTTGTCCAGCCGCTAAAACAACTGCAAACCGCTTATCCATTTAATGGCCTCCAATATCCCTTTTATCCATAGAAAAATATATCCTAAATATCAGTTGATTTCAAGGAGACTTCATGAAGTGCAAGAATTTTCTATGGGTGCATTTTAGTTTGAAAAATCAGAATTAAAAAAGGACTGCCGGAAAAAGGCTTGTCTCAGCCCTATCAGCAGTCCTTGCTTTTTGGTTATTTTTTAAGAAGCTCCAGCTTCTTCGAATTCTAATGCTTCAGTGTCACCCAGACGATGATACTCATTTAACACGGCATCTTGAATCTTTCCTCGCGTGCTTGAATTAATAGGATGAGCAATATCGCGGAACTCTCCATCAGGGGTGCGTTTACTCGGCATCGCAACGAAAAGACCATTGTTTCCATCAATCACACGAATATCATGAACAACAAATTCGTGATCCAGCGTGATGGATGCAATCGCTCTCATGCGACCATCGGTATTCACGCGGCGTAATCTTACGTCAGTAACTTCCACAGTAGTTCACCACCTTTTCCCTATATAAAAGCATTAGTGTATCAATTCCACGATTTTTTCTGAATTCCTGCTGTTTTTTAAAATATTTTTTGAAAAAATAGGATATACATACACAATTAGGTCATAACGCTTTTATTTCGGACATAAGGTAAATAAAAAAGTGATTCCGAGTTTACCCAGAATCACTTTTCTTATTATTTTACTAACGCAATAACTTCAATTTCGACTAATGCATCCTTTGGAAGTCTCGCAACTTCAACGCAAGATCTCGCCGGTTTGTGCGTGTCAAAATATTGTCCGTACACTTCGTTCACTTCCGCAAACTGTTCCATGTCCGCGATAAATACAGTTGCCTTTACAACTGTTTCAAAAGAAGCACCCGCTTCTTCCAACACCGCTTTTAAGTTGCTGAATACTTGATGCGTCTGCTCCTTAATATCACCGTTTACCATCTCGCCTGAAGGCGTCAAAGGAATTTGGCCTGAGCTGTAAAACATATTATTGACGATGATCCCTTGTGAGTAAGGTCCAATTGCCGCTGGGGCATGTTTTGTGTGGACTGCTTTTGTCATGATTCTGTCTCTCCATTCTTCAAAAGATTGTCTTTAAAAAAACGCAGAAAATTGCCATTCTGAATTTCAATGGACTTATCTTTCATGTTGATCGTTGAAAGAGTTAGAAGTGACATATATTCATCAACAAGACGTTCATCTACTCCTTCGGCTTCGACCAAGACGCCGATCCCCGCGACATTCGCATTAAACTCATCCAACAGGTTAATCATACCATTAATTGTGCCGCCTGCTTTCATAAAGTCATCAATAATGAGTACGTTTGAACCCGTTTTCATGCTTCTTTTTGCAAGTGACATCGTTTGAATGCGGTTTGAGGAGCCTGACACGTAATTAATGCTCACCGTGGAGCCCTCCGTTACCTTGTTATCCTTGCGCACAATGACGACAGGCACATTCAGATAACTTGCAGCTGCATACGCAAGAGGGATGCCTTTCGTGGCAACGGTCATAACAACGTCAATTTCGCGGTCCGCAAATACAGAAGCAAACAGCTTTCCAACCTTGGAGAGAACAGATGGCTTTCCTAAGATATCCGTTAAATACACATAACCGCCCGGAAGGATACGCTCAGGATTTGCCAATGACCGTCCAAGTGTCTGAACGAACTCTTCAGCTTCAGCCTGCTTCATCTTCGGAATATATTTGACACCTCCGGCTGCACCGGGAACAGTAAGCAAGGTACCAATCCCCTGCTGCTCAAAGGTTTGCTTTATAATTGTTAAATCTTCACTGATCGATGATTTTGCAGATTCATACCGCTCAGAAAAAAAGGTTAACGGTATTAACTCGTGCGGATGGGTTAACAAATAATTTGTTAAGTCCACCAATCTGCCGCTGCGACGAAACTTCATGAACTTACCCCCAAAATCCGAATATTTTAAGATCAATATAACTTAACATACGGATTTAATCAAGAGCGTTCTGTTCGCCGATCATTCTCACCGCATATACCTGATCGCAGAAGCCTCTTAACCCGTTATAAATCCTCTGTACCTTAGACTCATACTGAACCAGTCCAAACACAGTCGGGCCGCTTCCGCTCATTAACACAGCATCTGCACCAAAGCGTTTCATCTGGTTTTTGATCATCGCAACTTCAGGATGCATATCAAGCGTTACAGACTCAAGCACATTGCCTAAACGGCTGCACATCTTTTGAAAGCTCTTTTCCTCAATCGCGTCAATCATACCGTTTACATCCGGGTGTTCCACCTCATCAAGCTTCAGCTGTCTGTAGACCTCGGCCGTGGAAACGCCGATTGTCGGCTTCGCCAAAATGACCCAGCAATGCGGAGGCGGGCTGATGTGTTTGATCTTTTCACCGCGTCCGGTGGCAAGCGCAGTTCCGCCATAGACGCAAAACGAGACGTCTGAGCCAATTTCCGCGCCCAGCTCCGCCAGCGTTTCTGCAGAAAGATTTAAATTCCACAGTCTGTTCAGTCCTCTGAGTGTTGCCGCCGCATCACTGCTTCCGCCAGCAAGGCCTGCAGCCACCGGGATCACCTTAGTGATCATAATGGAAACTCCCTTTTTCACGTTGTATCTGTCTTTGACGAGCTTGGCAGCCTGATAAGCTAAGTTTCTTTGGTCATCGGGCACAAAGCGGTTGTGGGATGAAACCCTCACTACATCTTCTGCCAGCTCCGTCAATTCAATCCGATCCGCTAAATCAATTGTCGTCATAATCATTTCGACTTCATGATAACCATCCGGGCGTTTTCGGGTAACGTCGAGTGACAGATTGATCTTGGCTGGCGCTTTTTCTAAAATACGCATAGCTTTCACCTACTTCTCCATCTAAACATAAGTATGAACATTGTATCACATTTGAAGTACGGGATGAACATATCCATATTGGAGCTATTATGTATTTACATCCAAAATCAAAAACCGGGGAACCATACGTCCCCCGGGTCACATTCCTTATCGGTTATTCTGATTCTGAGCCATTTGCTGTTCGGCGATTTCAATTGCCCGTTTTACCATGTTACCGGCATCGCGGGCACGAATGCCGCCCCAACCTTCATTTTTTACAGTGTCGTAAAAACCAAGGTCCTTAGCCAGCTCATATTTAAACTCATCTGACATAACTCCACGACGTCTGCCCAAACGAAACAACCCCTTTTTTAGAGATGATAACGATTCGTGCACGTCACGATAAAATGTGACCGTTTATATCTTTTGTTTAATGACAGTGAAAATATCGAGAGAATTAATGGAAACCAAAAAAAGGCAAAACAAAAAGCAGTAAACAAAAAGTTCACTGCCCGTTAAAATGCTACTGAACTTGCCGCGTCATCATTAAATGTCAGCTCAACAGTCTCAGTCAAAATATCAGCATAACTGTATGAAACTCTTTCAAACGAGTTCTCGTCTTGATCTAGTTGTATCACAAAAACAGCAGGGTACGTCTCAGCTAAAATGCCCGAGCGCTCAATCGTTTTTCGGCGGCCACCGTTTGCTTTTAACGTCAGCCTTTTACCTAAATTTCCATCAAGCGACCTTTTAATATCGGACAACGTCTTCGCCATTGCATCCACCTCACTACATTTATTGTACAACACGAGCCCATTTTTGTCAAATAAAATTTAAATTATATCAACGTTAATAAGACGTTGTCAACAAAATTATTTTGACAAAATTCTATGATTCCTCAAATATTTTCCGCAAGTTTCGGTAAATTATGTATCATTATGCAAAATAAAAACCCCGAATAAATCATCTATCCGGGGTTAATTGGACTTATAAGGCATTCCGACCCTCAGTACTCCTCTTGTTTCAATGCCTCCAAGTCCTTTCTCTCTTGTCAGTGTATTCCGAAGCACTTCCCATACATTGATTCGTTCCATAAAAGGCGTAAAGCTGATTTTCGCTACGATATATACAGGATCAAGAGCGTGAATGTTTACTCTTGAAGGAGAACTCGCGAAATTCGCCCCCGCTCTTATTAGTGATTCAAAGTGGGATTGGCAAGCCCCCGCAAAAATAACAAGCTGATCTAAGTGAGGGATTTTTTTTCGGGCTTTATGAACTGTTTCGACAAAGTGTTTTGAATGTCTGTATGCGCTCAAATCATCAATGCCGCCCTTTTGCTTGGAGTATGCATCATGCCCGGTAATCACCAGGATGTCAGGTCGATATTTGTCGAGCAATTCTTCTATAGAAGCAGACATTTTCTTTTCGTGGCAATGAATGCCGTAAACCGGCACACCGATTTTTTTATAGACACTCAGGCATTTTTTTAAATACGCCTCATCACCATCCATATGAAGCACCTTGCCCGGCATATGAAAATAGTGCTCCTGATGCTGATACTGGCTTGTTGCATAGTACTCCTGTTTCTCTCTCAGCAGTTTATAATCCTGACGGAGCAACTCAAGTGATTCATTCATTCTGCTTTCATCTTTCTTTTTTCGCATCAACTGCTCATCTTTTTGCACGGCCACCAAATCAGAAAAATACGCATCAGCAATCAGCCTGACTTCGTCACCATGCAAAATGGCGATTGAATTTCCTGTACTTGTTTGCTCTATCCCTATAATGCGAAACAAAACATCCATTTGATAGGATTTTCTGGCTACCATATCCCCTATTTGAAATTGCACGTTCCTCACTCCACACATAGACTAAGCCTCATCATGAAAGAAAGAGCCTTGAGAAAAGCGCCTTTTTTCGCTGAGTGCAAGTTTTTCTTATCATTGAATTTTAAGGTCCTTCTCTAGCCTATGTAGCGGCAGTCCATGTGGTGCGAAAACAAAAAGCCCTTTTAAAAAAGGGCTTTGTACAATCCGTTAGACAGCGCAGCGAACTCCTCAATAGACAAGGATTCACCTCGGCGCTTGCCGTCAATATTCGTTTCTTCCAGCACTTGCTCGATCGTTGGTTTTTTTGCTTTTCCATCAGGCAGATTGTTCACTAAGTTATTAAGCAATGTTTTACGGCGCTGAGCAAAACTCGCCTTAATTAACTGAAAGAAAAAGGCTTCGTTTTCTACATCCACTGCCGGGCCGTCACGGCGAATCAGCCGAATGACTGCAGAATCTACATTAGGCTGAGGAACAAATACCGTTTTCGGAACGATCATCACCGTTTTGGCCTCTGTATAAAATTGCACAGCAATAGAAAGTGAACCGTATTCCTTAGATGAAGGATCAGCTGCCATACGTTCGGCCACTTCTTTTTGCAGCATAACGACAATCCCCTTCAGCGGAAGGTTTTCTTCAAGCAGCTTCATGATAATCGGCGTTGTCACATAATAAGGAAGGTTGGCTACAACCATCACCTCATCACAGTCCTTAAATTGCTCTTCAATGACCGATTTGACGTCAGCCTTAAGCACATCTTGATGAATGACAGTGACATTGTCATAAGGGGAGAGCGTGTCTTTAAGGATCGGCAATAAACGCTGATCAATTTCAAATGCCACGACCTTTTTCGCCCGCTTGGCAAGCTGTTCAGTCAAAGCCCCGATTCCCGGGCCGATTTCAATGACACCGGTTTTCTCTGTCACTTCGGCGTGGTCGACAATTCTGTCTAAAATGTTCGTATCGATTAAGAAATTCTGTCCCAAACTCTTTTTAAAAGAAAAACCGTATTTCTTCAGTATCTCTTTCGTTCTATTCGGTGTCGCAATATCTTTATTCATTCTGTTCCTCCCGCATGACGGTATCGAGCGCACTCATAAAATCACTTTTTTTAATTTGAAACATTTGCAGCCGTTTTTGAAGCTGTTTGCCATTTGTATATCCGATTTTCAGCAAATCACCAAGACGTTCACGGCGGCGCTTTGCTTCAGATCCGCCAATCAGCCCGGCGTGAATCAGGTCTTCAGCAGAAATTTCACTCGGCTGTGCTTCCATTTCTTCGTGCACGTTTTCTAAACATGCCCTGATGCTTTCAATCGATGCGTGTTCTACGCCAATTCCCCGTTTGTTCTTAGGTTTCGCAAGATGCTTTGGCAAAAATGCATGCTTACAGCCAGGTACAGCCTCGGAAATGGTTTTTCGTATTTTTTCACCCGGGAAATCCGGATCCGTTAAAATAATGACTCCTCTGGTTTCCTGAGCCAAACGGATTTGTTCAATCACATGATCACCGATGGCTGAACCATTTGTTTCAATTGTGTCTGCATCAACAGCCAATTTGATGCGGGCTGTATCGTCACGCCCCTCGACCACAATGATCTCTTTAATTTTCATTATTTCCTCCAAGACAAAATAAAAACTTTTGTATATTGATGAAACTTTTTCATATTTCGAGCGTCTAATAAGCAGAAAATACACTTCGTCTATTATAACGAAAAAAACAGAGGGCGCAAAACCCTCTGTATAGATAAGTATATATTAATTCAAGATTTTAATTTTAACTGTTTTATTTCCCCATCGGTAAGCCGATGATTTCTCAGGGAAAAAGACATCTATTTTATTCCCTTTAATCGCTGAGCCCGTATCAGCAGCAACAGCGTATCCATATCCTTCAACGTGGACTTTTGAGCCTAGCGGAATGACATTTGGATCTACTGCGATGACTTTTGCATTAGGATTATTTTTCAGATTAACACCTGTAGCCGTATGTCCTGAACATCCGCTGCAGCTTGCAGTATAAGCCGTAGATGATACTGTCATGACTTTGCCGGTTGATTCATTGCTCCGAGACACAACTGGTGTTGAATCGCCAGAAGCACTGACCTTTTCAATCTTCGGACTGCTTTGCTTCGTGCCGATCGCAACCACTTTATCTTTGCTTTGCTCGGCTGTTTCTTCTTTTACAAGCTCTCTGGAAACTTCTTCGCCGTTTTCCTTTACGACTTCATAATGTTTTTTGAGCTTGCCTTCTTTTCCTTTTTGAACGACCTTTTCTTGCCCTTTTTCAAGAGAAGCGTCTTCTTGTTTTTTCACATCAAACGCTATTTTCTCTTCAACTACATCGGTGACCTTTTCGATACGAGTTATTGTAATATCAGCCTTTCCTTTCGTTAGCTTTTCGTCTAACGCAGGCTTGATTTTATCTTCGTCTTTTATGTTCATCTTTTGCTGTTTTAAAAAGTCAGCGACCGTAGTCGAAGTCGTCCAGATCTTCTTTTCTTTCCCCGCATCGTTCACAGTGACTTGGAACGCAGGTTCTATGTTAATTTTCATGTCTTTCGAAACTTCTGTATCTATTGCAGGATCAATTTGATCGTGTTCTTTCACATCAACATCTTGTTCGTCCAGTAATGCACCGACCGTTTTTGCTGTTGACCATAATGTCTTTTCTTCCCCGTTTAAAGTAAGCTTCACAGGTTTTGCAGCCTCATACACAACATTCATATCTGCTGTTATCTGTGTCTTTTTAGCAGGTGTGATCTTATCTTCGTCTCTTGTCTTTATATCGAGTGTTTCTAAAAGATCACCGACTGTTTTTGCATGTGTGCGTATATTTTTCTTTTTGCCGTTGATAGAAACTGAGACTGATTGTTTCGTCAGCTCATGAGCTGCGTACGCAGTCCCGCTTCCCGCCAGCAGCAAACAAGCAGCAATCAGAATGACTTTGCTTTTGCTAAGCTTTACGGAAAACAGCTTTTTCATTTTTTGTGTGATGAAAAACGCCTCCTTCTCCTCGGAGAGATTATATAGAGTATCTAAAAGGCTGTCAACCCTCCCTTCTCCTTCTCCTAAAAGCTCAGTGTCTTCTTCATTATCCTGAAACACACCGAGAAACGGAAGAAAGACTTGTCGACAAACCTATCCTATGAGGAGAAGAAAGCATGTAGAACTTTTATGGAAAAACGCCGGAACGGACAAGCTCTTACAAAACCTGCTAGCGTTTTTTGTCAGTTTATACGGAAAAGTCTTTTTGCATTTTCAGTCGTGATTGATGCAATTTCTTCAAAGGTTGTTCCTCTTAATTCAGCAATCTGCTCCGCCACATATTTTACATAGCTTGGCTCATTTCTTTTCCCTCGAAAAGGAGTTGGTGTAAGAAACGGACAGTCAGTTTCAATCAGCAGCCTATCATTCGGAATTTCCTTTACAACTTCCTTCGGTTTCTTCGCATTTTTGAAGGTGACAGGACCGCCAAATGACAAATAAAAATTCATCTTCATACATTCTCTTGCAACTTCGATACTGCCCGTAAAGCAATGCATGATGCCGCCGACTTCGTCTGCGCCTTCCTCTTTCAAAATGGCAACAACATCCTCTGTCGCATCACGGTTGTGAATAATAATAGGAAGATTGACCTCTTTCGCCAAGGCAATTTGTTTTCTGAATACTTCTTTTTGAACATCTTTAGGAGATTTATCCCAATGATAATCCAGGCCCATTTCTCCTATCGCTACCACTTTTTCATGAGCAGAAAGCTCTTTAATCCAAGCCAAATCTTCCTCTGTCATGTCAATGGCGTCAACCGGGTGCCAGCCGATGGCAGCATAAATAAAATCATATTCCTCAATCATTTCCATCGCCCGGGTAATGGTCGGCCGGTCAAAACCGACGACTACAATACGGTCCACTTTTTCAGTTTTCGCCCGCTCAATAACCTCTTCTAGATCTGTATTGTATTGTTCTGCATTTAAATGCGCATGTGTGTCAAATAACATAAATGAAAAACTCCTTTCTTGTCGAAACACAAAAGGTGTTCGACGAATTGTTACACGTGAAACACCTTTTGTTTATCATTATTTAATTCTTGTGCCTTTCGGTAAGGACTGATCGATGGATACGACTTTTAATACGCCGTCTGCTTCTCCTGCAAGGATCATTCCTTGAGAAAGCTCTCCTCTCAGCTTAACCGGTTTTAGATTTGTTACACATACGAGTTTTGTTCCAATAAGCTGCTCAGGCTTATAATGTTTTGCAATGCCGGATACGACTTGGCGTTTCTCAAAGCCAAGGTCAAGCTGGAGTTTCAGTAAACGATCTGCTTTTTTCACCGGCTCTGCTTCTATAACCTCTGCCACACGAAGTTCTACATTCATGAACTGATCAATCGTAATTTCAGGTAAACGGTCGACCTCTTGCGGCTCTTCTTCTTTTTTCTCTTCTTTAGCTGGAGCTGAGCCCTGCATTTTCTCTTTAATGTACGCAATTTCTTCTTCTGCCTCTAAACGCGGGAATAAAGGCTCGCCTTTTTGTACTTTTGTGTCTTTAAGCTGACCGAAAGCTGTAATGCTGTCCCAGGCTTTTAAAGCATCATCCGTGATGCCCAGCTGCTCAAACATTTTTACCGGTGTTTTTGTCAGGAACGGCTGAAGCAGTACGGCTGAAATACGCAATGATTCAGCAAGGTGATACATAACCGACTGCAGTTCTTTTTCTTTTTCAGGATCTTTGGCAAGAACCCATGGAGCCGTTTCGTCAATGTATTTATTTGTACGGCTGATCAACTGCCATAACGTTGAAAGAGCCACCGAGAATTCCATATTTTCCATTGCTTTTTCATATGATTTCACTGTTTCCTCAGCCACAGAAGAAAGCGTCTGGTCAAATTCCGTTACGGCACCTTTATAAGAACCGATTTGCCCGTCAAAATATTTATTGATCATAGCAACAGTACGATTCAAAAGGTTACCTAAATCATTCGCTAAGTCATAGTTAATCCGTTCAACAAAACCTTCCGGCGTGAAGACACCGTCAGATCCAAATGGCACTTCGCGAAGCAGGTAATAACGAAGCTCGTCTAAACCGTAGCGTTCGATGAGTGTGACTGGATCAACAACATTGCCTTTGGATTTCGACATTTTTCCGTCTTTCATCAAAAGCCAGCCATGCGCAAATACTTGCTTCGGCAGCGGAAGATCCAGAGCCATCAGCATAATCGGCCAATAAATGGTATGGAATCGCACAATTTCCTTACCAACTAAATGAACATCGGCAGGCCAATATTTTTGATATAGCTCATCATTTTCTGTATCATAACCGAGTGCTGTTAAATAGTTGAATAGTGCGTCGATCCAAACATACACAACATGTTTTGGATTTTCCGGCACCTTCACACCCCAGTCAAATGTGGTGCGTGAAACAGCTAAATCCTCAAGGCCGGGTTTGATGAAGTTGTTAATCATCTCGTTTTTACGTGACTCCGGCTGAATGAAGGTTGGGTTTTCTTCATAGAATTTTAAAAGACGGTCAGCATATTTCCCCATACGGAAGAAATAGGATTCCTCTTTGATCAATTCAACAGGGTGCCCGCTGTCAGGGCTTTTCCCGCCAATAACCTCACCCTTTTCATTTCGTTCAATATCCACAAGCTGAGTTTCCGTATAGAATGTTTCATCAGGGATACTGTACCAGCCCTCGTATTCATCAAGATAGATGTCCCCGTTATCAAGAAGCTTTTGAAACACCTTTTCTATGACGACTTTATGCCGTTTTTCAGTTGTGCGGATAAAGTCATCATTTGAGATTTCAAGCTGTTTCCACAGTTTCTGAATATCTGCCGCTGCGCGATCCACATACTCCTGAGGCGTAATGTTTTCCTGTTCAGCTTTTTGCTGAATCTTCTGCCCATGCTCGTCCGTTCCCGTTAAATAGCGAACATCAAAGCCTTTTAATCGTTTGTAGCGAGCCATTGCGTCACCCGCGACTGTCGTATACGCATGGCCGATATGTAATTTTCCGCTCGGATAATAAATCGGTGTTGTAATGTAAAATGTATTGTTTTCTTGCGGCATCTTGAAACCTCCCAATCAGAATGTCAAAAAGCTCCCGCCCAAAGGACGAGAGCGGCGATAAGTGCAAATCATATATGATTACCTATTTTTATATTTATCCTTTATCTATGATACCATCTTAGCCTTTAAGATCAAGGATATATACGTATGCCCCTAAAAAGAATAATTAAAATTAAAAATGTTTAATGAAAATAAAAAAAGTCTGTTCATGTCGAATTTTGTCGTATATAATCTTACGGTATAAAAAACCTTGGTTCGAAAGTCTTGATTTAAAAGGATTTTTCATAGGATAATAGCTTTATTAGAAAATTATAAAATGCTGTTATTCCGGTATTTTCAAAGCCATTACTGACTATAAGAACTAAATCTTACAATCAATAGTAAACAAAAGGATTGACGATTATTGGAAACCTTGTTATGCTATGAAGGTAAGGATTTTGTCGAATAATGACGAAGAAAAATATAATTTAAACAATAATTATCTCTTGGGAGGAGAATGTTTATGAAATCTACTGGTATTGTACGTAAAGTTGATGAATTAGGACGTGTAGTGATTCCTATCGAACTGCGTCGTACTCTTGGAATCGCAGAAAAAGATGCTCTTGAAATTTATGTTGATGATGAAAAAATCATCCTTAAAAAATATAAACCAAACATGACTTGCCAAGTAACTGGTGAAGTTTCTGACGATAACCTTAAACTTGCTGGCGGCAAATTGGTACTAAGCAAAGAAGGCGCTGAGCAAATCATCAGCGAAATCCAAAACCAGCTTCAAAACCTTAAATAATCATTTTTTACACAAAAAACGTTCTTGTTATGACACAAGAACGTTTTTTTTATTGCTGAATATGGTATGCATCATACATTTCACGTTTTGGGACGTTACGATCTACAGCCGCTTTTTTAATGGCTTCTTTTGATGTCGCTCCCTTTGAGATGTAATGCTCGATATGTTCTTTTGCAGATAGGTTCTCCCACCAATGTGTTTCTTCATCTGCTTCCTCAGCTTTATTGCCTTCGACCACAAGACAAAACTCACCGCGGATCTGATCCTCATTTGCCCAGTCTATCACTTCGGATATTGTTCCTCTTATAAACTCTTCATATTTCTTAGTGAGTTCACGGGTCACCGCAATGTCCCGATCTCCTAATATGTCTAACATCACAGACAGGGTTTCCTTCAATCGGTGAGGTGCTTCATAAAAAATAATCGTTTCTTGCCGTTTTTTGAGGACATCGAGTTCTTTCTTCTTTTCTTTTTTCTGCCTGTTGAGAAATCCGTAGAAAAAGAAAGGCTGCGGTACAATTCCTGAAGCGATCAGCGCTGTTAATGCGGCATTGGCTCCCGGCAGAGGAACAACATAACCGCCCATTTCCGTAAAGTCCTTGACGATTTCCGCTCCAGGATCAGAAATTGTCGGCAGGCCGGCGTCACTGACCAGCGCTATGTTTTTCCCGGACTTCAGCCATTCAATGATTTTGTGGCCGCTGCTTTCTTTATTATGTTCGTGATAACTGACAAGCGGTGTTTCAATTTCATATACATGGCAAAGCTTTTTTGTTTGCCTCGTATCTTCTGCAGCAATCGCATCCACTGATTTCAGCGTTTCGATCGCACGAAATGTCATATCCTCTAGATTTCCGATAGGTGTCGGAACCAAATAAAGAATCCCCATATCCGACTTTCCATTAAAGCTCATCTGGCGCCTTAACATATACAGCCTCCTTGCTGTTCCGTTTTTCTTCTATATAAAGCTCTTTTTTTCTGCGGGTCAGTTTTTTAAAGTAATATTCCTCCTGCATGGCTTCCCGCTTCGTTGCAAAAGCCTCAGCAAAAATTAAATCAACCGGGCGTCTTGCTTTTGTATACTTTGCGCCCTTTCCATCGTTGTGAGTTTTCAGCCGTTTCTGCAGATCGTTGGTATACCCTGCATACCAGCTGTTGTCTTTGCACTGTACAACATAAAAGAAATGGTTATTTGTCTCCATATAAAATGGTCCTGATTTCTTTTGTATATTCATTTTGTTCGTTATACACGAACAGCGGAGGAAGTATTTTCAAATCTGGACGCCCGCCTTTTATGCCTTCAACCAAAATGGTATTGGCTTCCTTCCCTTGTTTCGGATAGACAAACTGAACACGCTTCGGCTCAATTTGATAAGCCTTCATCAATTCAAAAATTTCGAGAAGCCGGCCCGGACGGTGAACAAGCGCCGCCTTTCCTCCTTGCTTTAGCAATTTACTGCTGACTGAAATGACATCTTCCAATGTACAGTGAATTTCATGTCGTGCGATACGGAGATGCTCATTCAAATTTTGTTCGGCCTGTTTCGGTGTTTTAAAATAAGGCGGGTTGCAGGTAACAACATCATATCTATTATGCCCCAGCTTTTCAGGCATGTTTTTCAGATCATCATGTATGATTTGAATTTGAGCCTCCAGTTTGTTATATTCCACACTGCGGACAGCCATATCATGCAATCTTTCCTGAATTTCAACACCAAGGATATCTGCTTTTGACCTTGTACTCAACAGCAGCGGCACAATACCGTTGCCAGTGCACAGATCAACAATTTTCCCTTTTTGAATCGGAACATACGCAAATTTGGAGAGAAGCACGGCGTCCAATGAAAAAGCAAATACCGTTGGACTTTGTATAATCTTCATATTCTCTGCCAGCAAATAATCTAATCTTTCATCGTCATGTAATGAAACCATTTTCTTATCCTTTCCAGCACCTTTGAAAAAGGCTTCCGTCTGATGCGGAAGCCTTTTCCTTATTTTTTATTTAAGAATGACAGACAGAAAAGACAATCTTCTTTTCTGACGCTTCCATAGTGGACGTTACAGATATGGAATCCTTCCTGATACAGACGTGCCAGATTATCATATCCTTCCCCTATATCAGCTTGCTCTGTCTTCTGTGTTTTTGATTCTTTTTTATCAGCTTTAAACTTTTCAATCTGCTGCGTCGTATCGTCCAGCCGTTTACGCAAATGCTTATTTTCAAGCTGTAAATGATGATTTTCCTCAATCATCTCACCGATATGCTGCTTTAAATCCCCCAGCTGCCGGTAAAGCGAGCCGATTTGTTCTTCTAAGTTAATGACGGTATCAAATAACTCTTTTTTATCCAAGGTTCCACACCTCGTTAATCTGTGGTTTGTGCGGATACGACGCCCTCTTCCAAGAGCTCTTCCCAAGTATATTCTATCACTTTTTCACGGTTCATCAGTTCCACCTGAAGCACCCGTTCCAGAATATTCAGCCCGACGACTTTTGCAGGCCCGTTTGCTGTCGTAATCATTTCCCCTATATCCGGAAGCTGTTCCTTTGCAGTCTCATACTCATCGTTTTCGTATTTCAGACAGCACATCAGACGTCCGCAAAGACCAGAAATCTTTGTTGGATTTAAGGATAGGTTCTGATCCTTCGCCATCTTAATGGACACAGGTTCAAAATCTCCGAGGAATGTTGAACAGCAAAGCATTCTGCCGCAAGGGCCGATTCCTCCGAGCATTTTTGCCTCATCTCTCACCCCAATCTGGCGAAGCTCAATCCTTGTTTTAAAGATGGAGGCTAAATCCTTTACAAGTTCTCTGAAGTCTACTCGGCCGTCAGCAGTGAAGTAAAAAATCACTTTATTACGGTCGAACGTAAACTCCACATCGACCAGCTTCATATCCAAGCCGTGATCTATCACTTTCTTTTGGCATATTTCAAATGCTGATAAAGCTTCTTGTTTGTTTTCTTCTACAATAAGAAGATCGCGCTCGTCAGCCACGCGTATCACTTTACGGAGCGGAAGCACAACATCATGCTCATCCACCTGTTTATTCGCGACAACAACCTGGCCGTACTCAACGCCTCTGACAGTTTCTACAATTACGCAGCTGTCTTGTTCTATATGAAATCCATTCGGATCGAAATAATATATTTTACCCGCTTTTTTAAAGCGGACGCCAATTACATTGTACAAGCTTATCCCTCCTGCAACATTAACACCAAGTGCTCCATTAATCCCTGCACATTCACATTGGAATGAAGCCGTTTCTTTGCTTCTAAAACAGCAAGTATCTGGTTCGTAACGCTTTGTTGTGTTGATTGTAGCGCATGCTGTTTTATTGATTGGAATAAGTCTTGATAAATCAATTTATCTTCATTTCCTATTTGGATGGACAACACATCGCGATATATCAATAAGAGCATATCAAGACCCATTTCTTGATGGGTTTTTTCTTTGAAAAAGGGCATCCATTGATCTTGAATAAAGAAAAAGGCATGTCCTTTCCGCTGGTGTAAGACTTCATACAATTTTATCACTTTCGCTCTAGACTCTGCAAACTCATCATTTCGACTTAATTCGACTGCTTCTGCTACATTGTTGGTCATGTTCGCCAGGAGCCTCGCCATATGAGGCAAGACATCCTGTTCTATCAGTCGGTCTTCAATTGCTTTGGGCTGCAAAGGCTGAAAAGGAAGGGTTTGGCATCTTGAAATGATGGTATCCAATAACCTTTGAGGCTGCTCAGTGATAAGGATGGCCATTGTGTCTCTGTTCGGTTCCTCTAAAAACTTCAGCAGGCTGTTTGCCGCATTAGCCGTCATTTGATCTGCATGGGATATGATGTACAGCTTTTTATGCGATTCAAGCCCTGTTTTAGAAAACTCTGCTTGCAGCGCTTGAATTTGCGCCTTTTTAATCGATAACCCATCAGGCTGGACCAGATGGAGATCAGGGTGGTTCCCCGACTCAATCCGCTTACAATTTCTGCAGTTCTCACAAGGCTCTGCTCCGTCTTCCAGACAAAAAAAGCTTTTCGCAAGAAGCATTGCGGCCTCCAGCTTGCCTGTTCCTTTTTTGCCCTCAAATAAATAAGCGTGTGATAGTCTGTCCTTCTCAATACTATTATATAAAAGCTTCATTACTCTGGGCTGAAGCTCGGTCATTTCCTTCCAGGATATTGCCATTGTATCACTCTCTATGTGTAAAGGTTAATCAATAAACCTTTTATTTCGCCAATACGCTCCAGCAAATCAATTGCCGGTTTTTCCTGATCCATCATCTCTTCAGTAAGCTTTATCAATTTCTCGTCTATTTCTTTTACAAGTCCCAGCGTTCTGCTGTTTCCGTAAAGATCAAAGCTTTTCGACGTTTCATGTGAAAGGCCGCTGTCAACAGCTTCTTTGACAAAACGTTTCACAAGCCCTTTAAATCTTGCCAAGTCTTTAAAATTCCGTGATTTCGTCAGTCTTTTCCCAAATGCTTCTATGTCCGTTAACATCCTGGTCAGCTGATCAAACTTCAATTTGCTGCTTTGGTTCTCCATTGATGTTTTAAAAGATGCTGAAATCTCAGCTGTTTTCATAGAAGGAAGCTGCTTATTATCTATAAATGTGCGTATATCTTTATTAATTTTCACAGTTTCAAATCCTTAAAATTGATGAAATTCATCGACTGGAAGGACAAACACTGTCGCTCCGCCAACTTCAACTTCGACTGGATAAGGGACATATGAATCAGCATTTCCGCCCATTGGAGATACAGGAGCAATCATCTGATCACGTTTCTGTCCGTTTTCTTTAATGAGGCTCAATGCTTTATCGACCCGAATATCCTCGACACCAATCATAAACGTTGTATTGCCTGATTTAAGAAATCCTCCCGTCGTCGCAAGCTTTGTGACTCTAAAGTTGTGATCTGTTAAAGTTTTCAAAAGTCTGTTGCTGTCCTGATCTTGTACAACTGCCACTATTAATTTCATCTGTAAAGGCCTCCTTTAGATTGGAAACAACAATGATCTCGTTTACATTATTATATCAACTAATGAGAAACAGGTCACAATTGAATTTTTTTCAACGCTTCTTTGATAACCTTTAGAACGTCCTGAACAACGAGGTCTTTCGATTGTGCTGCATCAACTGAATGAAATCTTTCTGGAAAACGTTTCATCAGCTCCCGATAACCTTCCTGAACCTTTGTATGGAAGCTCAACTTTTCCAGATCGAGCCGGTTTTTCTCCCGAGAGCCGTTCGCATCAATGCGCTTCAGGCCTTCTTCCGGATCAATTGAAAAATAAATTGTGACATGAGGCATCATATCTCCAATGGCGAATTGGTTAATCGAAAGAACTTCATCAATACCAAGGCCTCTTGCATATCCTTGGTATGCGAGTGAACTGTCTATGAATCTGTCACAAAGTACAATATGCCCCTGCTCTAAAGCAGGTGTTACTTTTTCAACTAAATGCTGACGTCTTGCAGCTGCATATAAGAGAGCTTCTGTTTTCGGATCCATTAACGTGTTGTTTTCGTTTAGAATAACTTCTCGAATTTGTTCTGCGATATCTATGCCGCCTGGTTCCCGTGTTGCTGTAACCTGAAGGCCTTCTGCTGCCAGTATCTTTTTTATTTCCTGCAATACAGTCGTTTTTCCCGCGCCTTCAGGACCTTCAAATGTAATAAATAAACCGCTCATGATCTCTCCTCTTCTATATAAACAAGTAATTGCTTCTCATTGATTTTCATATTCCCTTGAACATGCGTTTTCATGCTGATCAAGCGGCTGAGCTTTTGTACGCTTTCCCTTGTGATTCTTTCGCCTGCCATAATCATCGGAATTCCCGGCGGATAAGGTATAACATCCTCTGCATTCAGCCGGCCTGCCGCTTTATCAAAACCCACATATTCTTTCTGTAACGTGTTTAAAACCTTTTTTGAATAAGGCATTACAGTAATAGGCTGTGCTCCCCATTCTGCAGAAACAATTATCTGGTCCGATGGAGTCTTTTCGATCTCTTGATCGATTTTCTTAATCGTTTCAGCAGTAATTCTTCTTTTTCCTCCCAAGGGAAGAACAAGCAAAACCTGATTTTCATCGGCAAGCTCTGTGAATATGTTGACACGCTCCAATATTTTTTGCAGTGTAAAACCTGAATGGCCGCATTTGGAACGAATGGTGAGCTTCAGCGGATCCGTTGTAATCCGTTGATTGGCCGGTTCAACCGCTTCAGCATATGCAAGTGAATCAAACGTTTGTTTAATCGATTGAATATGCTGCAGAACGTCAGAAAGCTTTTGTTCCTCTATCATATGCTGCACATAAGCGCGGGCAAGATCCAATGAAGCCATTATCGGATAAGACGGGCTGCTGCTTTGTAAACGATTCAAGTAATCCGCTACCCGGTTCCGTTCAATTTTGTTGCTATTGAGGTGCAAATAAGACCCCATCGTCATGGCAGGCAGCGTTTTGTGCGCCGACTGAACAACAATATCTGCTCCCATTTGCAACGCTGAAGCCGGGAAAGGCTCCCCTAAAACAAAGTGCGCGCCATGCGCTTCATCCACCAGCACAGGAATTCCGTATTGATGGGCCTCTGAAATGATTTCAGTCAAATCCGCGCTATGTCCATAGTATGTGGGATTGGTCAGCACCAACCCCTTCGCATTTGGATATGCCTTTAGAGCTTCTTTTATCGTATCAAGCGGAACATGCGTAGGCACATGCATTATTTCATCAATGTCAGGTGCGAGATAAACCGGCTCAGCTCCAGCCAAATCAACAGCATGAAAGACAGATTTATGGCAGTTTCTTTGGATCAGGATCGTATCTCCAGGATCACAAACTGATAAAATCATCGCTAAGTTTCCGACAGTCGTGCCGTTCACAAGAAAAAAACTTTCTGCCGATCCATACAATTGGCTGACAAGATCTTGGGCTTCCTTAATCACACCTGAAGGATGATGCAAATCATCAAGCCCGGATAGTTCAGTCAGGTCAATTGTAAGAAGCGGGTTGTATATGGTCTTAGCCTCATCAAAAAAGACATCTCCATTGTGATGTCCCGGAACGTGAAATGAATGAGAATTCCTTCTCGCATGTTGAATCAGTGCATGATATAAAGGTGTGTTCATTAAAACAATCCTTTGAATGTGTATTCTTACTCTTTATTATATCGTTCCTATGACAGAACTTAAAGCTTAGACTTACTGGTAAACTACCTTTCCTTTATCGCGAGCAGCTTTTGCTTCAAATCGCCTTCCATCATCATGAGCTCTTCTTCAGCCTGTCGGCGTTTGAGCCGCCCTTCTTCTTGAATCGTCAGCGTTTCTTCAAGCGTACTGATTAAGCTTTCCTGCACCTTCTTTAACGTATCAATATCAACAATCCCTCGTTCGCTGGCTTTCACTGTTTCAATTGTATTCGTTTTTAAAAGCTCCGCGTTTTTTAGCAAAAGGTCATTTGTTGTATCGGATACTTTTTGCTGTGCATCCACAGCGTTTCGCTGCCGTAAGAGTGTCAATGCAATCGCTACTTGGTTTTTCCAAAGCGGGATTGCGGTTACAATGGATGACTGGATTTTTTCAGCTAATGCCTGATTCGTATTTTGAATTAACCTGATTTGCGGAGCGCTTTGTATGGTAATTTGCCTGCTCAAGAGCAAATCGTGCACCCTTTTATCCAATCGGTCAGCAAATTGGATCAAATCGTTCACTTCTTGAACGGCCATTTGATTATGTTCACTTGATTCGGCCTGTCGTTTCAGTTCAGGAATTGTTTTCGTTCTTAATTCATCGAGCTTTAATTCACCAGCAGCAATATAAACATTCAGTGCAGAAAAATATTCTTTGTTTTTATCATATAACTGCTCTAACAGCTTATTATCACTGAGTAATGCATTTTTTGAATGCTCAAGTTTTAAACTGATTCTGTCTATCTGCACACTGGTCTTTTGATACTTTGACAGTACCTCCTGAAGAGAATGAGACACTTTCCCAAACATGCGTGCCAAGAAACCTTTTTTCTTAGACTGCAGTTCATCTGGATTTACTTGTTCCAGCTTTTTCATCAGCTCACCAAGGATTTCACCGATTTCCCCGACGTCCTTCTTTTGAACATGATCAATCATCGTATGAGAAAAATTCAGCAGCTTAGACTGAGCTTGTGAACCATATAAGACAATACTGTTCATATTGTTATGATCAATCTGTTCAGCCAGCTGGTATGCTTTTTCTTTGTTTTCTTCTGGCAGAACATCGACAAGCCGCACTGGCTGCTTCCCTGATTCGACAGCCTCCCCTTTTGGTATTTCGATATCCCCAAAAGGGTCTGCCAACAATCCGTCTATTTGAAGTTCGCTTCGATCTTTATTCACCGTCCTTGCCCCTTCCGTTATTTTTTCAAAGAATGCTTCGCTGCATCTAATTCAAATTGCAGTTCACCAATTTCGTCGTCCATTAATTGAGTTAAATCTTCTTCTAAACGCTTCGTCAATTCAGCAAGTGTGATACGCACTTCACTCAACGACATCGAAAGCTCTTTGTTTTTTTTCGGATGGGAAGAAAGAAAAGCATATTTCTCAGTCAGTTCCACAACAGAATCTAGAGTCTGATAAAAGAAACGCTCAGCCCGATAAAACCGTTTTGGCTCTTTTTTGGTTAATATATAGATCCTTCTGACAAGTCTCAGCATCTCTGCATTTTGCTTAAACATCTGGATACTTTTCGCCTGAAATAAAGCTTTTCTAAGACGGATTATTTTTTGCCTTGCTTCCTCAAGATTTTTCTTGATGTACGCATATTCTCTTCCCGTCAGTTCATGTTTTTTAAGAAATAACCGTCTTGCATTCCATAAACCCGCTGTGTATATGAGAGCTGCTGATGAGACGCCATATACAAAAGATAAAAAAAGTGATTGGTTAAAACCAAAAAAACTCAATAATCCTATGAAAACAAAAGTCGCACTGCTTGTGAAACTCCATATCAAAAATTGAAGAAATCTATGCATCACTTCATCGACTCCTGTGAGTATTTCATATTTAACATTATTATCTACTACGTTCAGTCCCTAAACAAGTTTCATGTTCTTTTATCGTATCCATTGCTTTATATAAAGTGAAAAATGGTACAAAAAAAGACCTTCTCAGGTCTAAGAATATAATGGCGGTGTATGAATGCTCTTTAGTTTTTTGACATAAAAGGCATAGTCAGGATCGGAAGTTGCTGTTGAAATTACTTTTCTCTCACAATCTAAGCATATGAATTTTGTATAAAGATGAATCCCTCTGCTTTTCTCTTGTTCACAAATAATACATGTTTGATGGTGTTTAACCGTTTCGTCCATCGTCCCCACCTCCGTACAATTAGCCTTTCCTGAAACCTGATATTGTATACATTATTTAGATCTTTTGGAATCTTGAGATCAGTATATGGGCTATATAAGCTGTCGGTGTTTGTATAGTTTCGATTTCACTTGTACATGGACAAACAAAAAACCCAGCTCAAAGAGCTGGGTTTTACCCTTGCTTGGCGGCGTCCTACTCTCACAGGGGGAAACCCCCGACTACCATCGGCGCTGAAGAGCTTAACTTCCGTGTTCGGTATGGGAACGGGTGTGACCTCTTCGCTATCGCCACCAAACAATTGAGAGTGTTCTCTCAAAACTAGATAACAGGTGTGACATCATTAGAAATTAGGTTAAGTCCTCGATCGATTAGTATCTGTCAGCTCCATGTGTCGCCACACTTCCACCTCAGACCTATCAACCTGATCATCTTTCAGGGATCTTACTTCCTTGCGGAA
>NZ_JAHVOC010000013.1:0-60385 GCF_025696525.1 Bacillus sp. XT-2 | reverse complement strand
TTCCGCAAGGAAGTAAGATCCCTGAAAGATGATCAGGTTGATAGGTCTGAGGTGGAAGTGTGGCGACACATGGAGCTGACAGATACTAATCGATCGAGGACTTAACCTAATTTCTAATGATGTCACACCTGTTATCTAGTTTTGAGAGAACACTCTCAATTGTTTGGTGGCGATAGCGAAGAGGTCACACCCGTTCCCATGCCGAACACGGAAGTTAAGCTCTTCAGCGCCGATGGTAGTCGGGGGTTTCCCCCTGTGAGAGTAGGACGCCGCCAAGCAATTAACAAAAGGGCAGCTCATATGAGCTGCCCTTTTTTGCATTCTGCTTATTGGTATCATAAAATTTCATTTAGTTATATAATATAATAACTTCACAGAGAAATTTTAAGTGAATAATCAGGTTTTATGGATTTAGAAAATGGAAATACTTAAGATAGAGCGAGAAAGTTGAAAATTCTCGAAAAACACCTTATAGTAAGATTAAAGTCAAATATAGTCAAAGTCAATAAAGGAGGGGGTTGAGTGGGACATAATATTTCTGACATCATTGAACAGTACTTGAAACAAGTGTTAGATCAAAATGGCAAGGAAATTCTAGAAATTAAACGTAGTGAAATTGCAGATAAATTTCAATGTGTTCCTTCCCAAATAAATTATGTCATCAACACCAGATTTACAAGCGAGAGAGGATATATTGTTGAGAGCAAACGCGGGGGCGGCGGTTACATCAGAATCATTAAAATTAAAATGAATAATGAAGTTGTCCTAATCAATAATATTATTTCTCAAATTAATACCCATTTGTCTCAAGCAGCCTCTGATGACATTATTTTAAGGCTATTAGAAGACAAGGTGATCTCTGAAAGAGAAGCAAAAATGATGGTCAGCGTGATGGATCGCTCAGTACTGTACATTGATTTGCCTGAACGTGATGAATTAAGAGCGAGAATGATGAAAGCTATGCTGACCGCTTTAAAATTAAAATAAGCGGGTGAAAAGATTGATTTGTCAAGAGTGCAATGAGAGACCAGCCACTTTTCACTTTACAAAGGTTGTTAACGGAGAGAAAAAAGAGGTTCACATCTGCGAACAATGTGCAAAAGAACATAGCGATTCATATGGTATAAGTGCAAGTCATGGTTTCTCTATTCATAATTTACTATCAGGTTTACTGAACATGGATTCTTCATTTCAGAATGCTGGAACTCAAATGTTCAGCCATTCCGAGCAAATATCTGCTTGTCCGAAGTGCGGAATGACATTTCAGCAATTTAGAAAAACCGGCCGATTTGGCTGTGCCGAATGTTATAAAACATTTCATAGCAACATTACACCGATCTTACGCAAAGTTCACAGCGGAAACACTGTGCATGGCGGGAAAATACCGAAACGTATAGGCGGCAACCTGCATGTCAGACGACAGATCGAAATGCTGAAAAAAGAATTAGAAGCTTTAATACAACAAGAAGAATTTGAAAATGCAGCCCATGTGAGAGATCAAATTCGTTCATTAGAACAGTCACTCAAAAGTACAGATAGTGAGGAGGAACAGGGGTAATGTCGCTAAAGCATTTTATTCAGGACGCATTAAGCAGTTGGATGAAGCAGAAAGGCCCTGAAAGTGACATTGTACTCAGCAGCCGCATACGTTTAGCTAGGAACTTTGAAAATATTCGGTTCCCTACGCGATATTCCAATGAAGAAGCCTCATCCATCTTACAACAGTTTGAAGAACAGTTTTCAGAACAAGAAATTCCCGGTGTCGGCAAATTCCTTTTGATCAGAATGAACGACGCACAGCCTTTAGAAAAACGGGTGCTTGTTGAAAAGCATCTCATCAGCCCTAATTTGACAGAGTCTCCTTTTGGCGGCTGTTTGCTTTCTGAAAATGAGGAAGTAAGCGTCATGTTGAATGAGGAGGACCACATAAGAATTCAGTGTCTTTTCCCAGGATTTCAGCTTCCGCAAGCAATGAAAGCCGCAAACCAAGTTGATGACTGGATTGAGGAAAAGGTTGATTATGCATTTAGTGAGCAAAGGGGTTACTTAACCAGCTGTCCTACAAATGTAGGTACGGGCTTAAGGGCTTCAGTCATGATGCATCTTCCGGCACTGGTTTTAACTAGGCAAATAAATCGAATTATACCGGCTATTAATCAATTAGGCTTAGTTGTTAGAGGAATTTATGGGGAAGGCAGCGAAGCAGTAGGAAATATCTTTCAAATTTCAAATCAAATCACGCTTGGAAAGTCGGAGCAGGATATTGTCGATGACCTTAACAGCGTAGCTGCCCAACTGATTGAACAGGAACGATCTGCCCGAGAAGCGCTTTACCAAACCTCTAAGATTGAGCTTGAGGATCGTGTGTATCGATCCTATGGAGTCTTGTCCAATTGCCGAATGATAGAATCGAAAGAAACTGCAAAGTGTCTTTCAGATGTTCGGTTGGGTATAGACCTAGGCATTATAAAAGGACTTTCAAGCAATATACTTAATGAACTGATGATTTTAACACAGCCGGGATTTTTACAGCAGTACTCGGGAGGCGCTTTGCGTCCGAACGAAAGAGATATACGAAGAGCGTCTCTTATCAGAGAACGGCTTCACTTAGAAATGAATGGGAATAGACAGGAGGATGAATCGATATGATGTTTGGAAGATTTACAGAACGAGCTCAAAAGGTACTGGCGCTTGCACAGGAAGAAGCACTTCGTTTAGGTCATAATAATATCGGCACTGAGCATATTTTATTAGGACTGGTGCGAGAAGGAGAGGGCATCGCTGCTAAAGCACTTCAAGCGCTTGGACTTGGTTCAGATAAAATCCAAAAAGAAGTTGAGAGCTTAATTGGGCGCGGACAGGAAATGTCTCAAACGATTCATTATACTCCGAGAGCTAAAAAAGTCATTGAGCTATCAATGGATGAGGCCAGAAAACTCGGCCATTCTTATGTGGGAACAGAGCATATTCTTCTTGGACTTATTCGCGAAGGTGAAGGTGTGGCTGCGAGAGTGCTTAACAATCTCGGAGTCAGCTTGAATAAAGCAAGACAGCAAGTGCTTCAGCTTCTTGGAAGTAATGAAACAGGTTCATCAGCGGCTGGAACAAACAGCAATGCGAATACGCCTACACTAGATAGCCTGGCAAGAGATTTAACAGCGATTGCGAAGGAAGACAGCCTTGATCCGGTTATCGGCAGAAGCAAAGAAATTCAGCGTGTCATTGAAGTGCTGAGCCGCAGAACGAAAAACAATCCTGTTCTGATTGGGGAACCGGGCGTAGGGAAAACGGCTATCGCAGAAGGTCTTGCACAGCAAATTATCAATAATGAAGTTCCCGAAATTTTACGTGATAAACGCGTTATGACATTAGACATGGGAACAGTGGTTGCCGGTACAAAATATCGCGGTGAATTTGAGGATCGTTTGAAGAAAGTTATGGATGAAATCCGTCAGGCAGGAAACATCATTCTATTCATTGATGAGCTCCATACACTAATCGGAGCGGGCGGAGCAGAAGGTGCCATTGATGCATCCAACATTTTGAAACCTTCACTTGCTCGCGGAGAACTTCAGTGCATTGGTGCGACAACTCTTGATGAGTACCGTAAATATATTGAAAAAGATGCAGCTCTGGAACGCCGTTTTCAGCCAATCCAGGTTGATCAGCCGTCTGTAGACGAAAGCATTCAAATCCTAAAAGGCTTGCGTGACCGATATGAAGCCCACCACCGCGTTTCTATCACTGACGAAGCCATTGAGGCTGCGGTTAAGCTTTCTGACAGATATATCTCTGACCGTTTCCTTCCGGATAAAGCTATTGACTTGATCGATGAAGCGGGTTCAAAGGTCAGATTGCGTTCCTTTACAACGCCTCCTAATTTAAAAGAGCTTGAACAGAAACTTGATGAAGTTCGTAAAGAGAAGGATGCTGCGGTGCAAAGCCAAGAATTTGAAAAAGCGGCTTCCTTGCGTGATACGGAACAGCGTTTGCGTGAACAAGTGGAAGATACGAAAAAATCATGGAAAGAGAAGCAGGGACAGGAAAACTCAGAGGTTTCTGTGGATGATATTGCGATGGTTGTATCCAGCTGGACTGGGGTGCCTGTATCAAAAATCGCTCAAACAGAAACAGATAAGCTTCTTAATATGGAGAGCATTCTTCATTCCCGTGTCATCGGCCAAGATGAAGCTGTTGTAGCCGTTGCTAAAGCGGTCAGACGTGCAAGAGCAGGGCTAAAAGACCCTAAACGCCCAATCGGCTCATTCATTTTCTTAGGCCCTACAGGTGTAGGTAAAACGGAGCTTGCACGGGCACTTGCTGAGTCTATCTTCGGTGATGAAGAAGCCATGATCAGAATTGATATGTCTGAATACATGGAAAAACACTCGACTTCTAGACTTGTAGGTTCACCTCCAGGGTATGTGGGATACGATGAGGGCGGCCAATTAACAGAGAAGGTAAGAAGAAAACCATACTCTGTTGTGCTTCTTGATGAGATTGAGAAAGCGCACCCTGACGTCTTCAATATCCTCCTTCAAGTACTTGAGGACGGACGATTGACGGATTCTAAAGGCCGTACAGTTGATTTCCGCAACACGATTCTGATCATGACGTCAAACGTCGGAGCAAGTGAGCTGAAACGCAACAAATATGTCGGCTTCAACGTTCAGGATGAGACGCAAAATCATAAAGACATGAAGGATAAAGTGATGGGTGAGCTGAAACGTGCGTTCAGACCGGAATTCATCAACCGTATTGATGAAATTATCGTCTTCCATTCACTCGAGAAAAAACATCTGGCTGAAATCGTGTCATTGATGTCTGATCAATTAACGAAACGTCTTAAAGAACAGGATCTTTCTATTGAATTGACGGAAGCTGCGAAAGCAAAAGTCGCGGAAGAGGGCGTAGATCTTGAATACGGTGCCCGCCCGCTCAGAAGAGCCATTCAAAAACATGTGGAGGACCGTTTATCTGAAGAGCTGCTCAGAGGTAACATTCATAAAGGACACCATATCGTTCTTGATGTAGAAGATGGCGAATTTGTCGTAAAAACGACAGCTAAAACGAATTAATATAGAAGACGAAAAAGAGGCATACAGCATGTAAGTGTATGCCTCAATTTCGTATCAAGAAATAGAACAAGGGAGAGGTCTTACACTATTTATGGCTAAAACAAAATCCAAATTCATCTGCCAATCCTGCGGCTACGAGTCTCCAAAATGGATGGGGAAATGTCCGGGCTGCGGTGCTTGGAATACAATGGTGGAAGAAATGATTAAAAAAGCACCGGCCAATCGGAGAGCGGCTTTTTCTCATTCTGTTCAAACCGTACAGAAACCTTCCCCCATAACATCAATCGAAACATCAGAAGAACCCCGGGTTAAAACACAGCTCGGCGAGTTTAACAGAGTGCTCGGCGGCGGTGTGGTGAAGGGCTCACTTGTTTTAATTGGCGGGGACCCCGGCATCGGAAAATCGACCTTATTACTGCAAGTATCCGCTCAGTTATCTGGTTCAACACGTCATGTTCTGTACATTTCAGGAGAAGAATCGGTAAAACAAACGAAATTAAGAGCAGACCGTCTGGGCATAAATAATCCCTCACTGCATGTTTTATCCGAAACCGATATGGAGTATATTTCGTCTGCTATAGAAGAGATGAATCCAGCGTTTGTGGTTGTTGACTCTATTCAAACGGTCTATCAAAGCGATATCACCTCGGCTCCCGGCAGTGTGTCACAGGTAAGAGAATGTACAGCCGAGCTGATGAAAATTGCAAAGACAAAAGGTATTCCGATATTTATTGTAGGTCACGTAACGAAAGAAGGATCCATCGCGGGGCCGAGACTGCTGGAGCATATGGTTGACACTGTTTTATACTTTGAAGGAGAACGTCACCATACTTTCCGAATCTTACGGGCTGTAAAAAACCGCTTTGGTTCTACAAACGAAATGGGTATTTTTGAAATGCGGGAAGAAGGGCTCACTGAGGTACTGAATCCTTCAGAGATCTTCTTAGAAGAGCGTTCGGCGGGATCTGCGGGGTCGAGCATAACGGCTTCTATGGAAGGTACAAGACCGATTCTTGTTGAAATTCAGGCGCTCATCTCGCCAACAAGCTTTGGCAATCCGCGGCGCATGGCAACAGGGATAGATCATAACAGGGTGTCACTGTTAATGGCTGTGTTAGAAAAAAGAGTAGGGCTGCTGCTGCAAAATCAGGATGCATATTTGAAGGTAGCGGGCGGCGTCAAACTTGATGAACCTGCGATTGATCTTGCTATAGCGGTCAGTATCGCATCAAGCTTTAGAGACACACCTCCAAATCCTGCAGATTGCTTTATAGGAGAAGTGGGATTAACCGGAGAAGTCCGCCGGGTATCAAGAATTGAACAGCGTGTAAAAGAAGCGGCAAAGCTTGGTTTTAAACGCATGATCATACCTGCGGCAAATCTGGATGGATGGACGAAACCAAAAGGGATTGAGGTCATCGGAGTAGCAAATGTTGCAGAGGCACTTCGTACTTCATTAGGAGGATAATAGATGGAAAAAGAGAAAAAAGGGGCGAAACATGAGTTAGACCTGTCTTCTATTTTGCAGTTTGTTGCTCCTGGAACACCGCTCAGAGCGGGGATAGAAAATGTACTGAGAGCAAATACAGGCGGTCTGATTGTTGTTGGATATAATGATAAAGTAAAAGAAGTGGTGGATGGCGGTTTCCACATTAACACTGCTTTTTCTCCGGCGCATTTATATGAACTGGCTAAAATGGATGGTGCGATTATTTTAAGTGATTCTGGTCAAAAAATCCTATATGCCAATACACAATTGATGCCTGAAGCCACAATTTCTTCGTCCGAAACAGGAATGAGGCACCGCACCGCCGAAAGAGTAGCTAAGCAAACCGGCTGTCTCGTTATCGCAATTTCTGAGAGAAGAAATGTCATAACGTTATATCAGGAAAGTATGAAGTATACACTTAAAGACATAGGATTTATTTTAACAAAAGCGAACCAAGCCATTCAAACTCTAGAAAAATATAAAACAATTCTGGACAAAACGATTAATGCACTAAACGCATTAGAGTTTGAGGAACTCGTTACATTCAGCGATGTTCTGTCTGTGATGCACCGTTATGAAATGGTGCTGCGAATCAAAAATGAAATCAACATGTATATCAGGGAACTGGGAACAGAAGGTCATTTGATTAAACTGCAGGTCATCGAACTGATTACTGATATGGAAGAAGAGGCTGCTTTATTTATTAAGGATTATGTGAAAGAAAAGATTAAAGATCCATTTGTCCTTTTAAAAGAGCTGCAGGATATGTCCAGCTACGATTTGCTTGATGATTCCATTGTTTATAAGCTGCTTGGTTATCCGGCTTCTACAAATCTTGATGACTATGTTCTGCCTAGAGGATACAGGCTGCTAAATAAGATTCCGCGCCTTCCGATGCCGATTGTGGAGAATGTGGTGGAGGCATTTGGCGTACTGCCGAGAATTATTGAGGCCAGCGCAGAAGAATTAGATGAAGTAGAGGGTATCGGTGAAGTACGAGCCCAAAAAATCAAAAAGGGCTTAAAACGCCTTCAAGAGAAGCATTATTTAGACAGACAGCTATGATTTTTGGTTAAAACCATATCTTTACGGGTATATTATTGTTGGTTTTTGTTTATTCTGATATTCGTAGGTTGCGTAAAATCTTGTGAAATACAATAATTTTCTTTAAAGGAGGTGGGGGTATGTTAAAACGAATAGTTCAGGCGTTCTTCATTATCTTCGGCGGCGTTGTTGGTATATTTTTAATACCTGAATTGTTTGTACTGTTAAGTTTACAGGACATACCTTTAATAACAAACGCATATACGTCTGCGGCAATAGGTGCAATTATCTTTTTTCTCATCAGTATATGGGGTACAGATTACGTTGTGAACTGGGTTAAGTGGATAGAGGATTCATTATTAAAAGCGCCGGTTCCAGATTTGTTATTTGGAAGTCTTGGCTTAGTATTTGGACTTATAATTGCTTATCTTATCGTAAACGTTATTCCTTTAGACAATATACCTTACCGCATACTCAGCACAATCATCCCTGTGTTTTTAGCTTTCTTTCTCGGTTATCTTGGCTTTCAGGTGGGCTTTAAGAAAAAGGATGAATTGATCAGCCTATTCTCCATTTCCGCCAGAATGCAAAAGAAAAAAGGAACAGCTGATGAAGAGCACGAGGTCCAAGACAAAAAGCTGAAAATCCTGGACACAAGTGTTATTATTGATGGGAGAATTGCAGATATTTGTCAGACTGGTTTTTTAGAGGGAATTATCGTGATTCCGCAGTTTGTCCTTGAGGAATTGCAGCATATCGCTGACTCCTCAGATGTGTTAAAACGCAACAGAGGGCGCCGCGGTCTTGATATCCTGAACCGCATTCAAAAAGAATTAGATATTAAAGTTGAAATTTATGAAGGTGACTTTGAAGATATCCAGGAGGTTGACAGCAAGCTGGTCAAACTCGCTAAACTGACATCCGGAGTCGTTGTGACGAATGATTTTAATTTAAATAAAGTGTGCGAGCTTCAGAAGGTAGCAGTGTTAAACATTAATGACCTTGCCAACGCGGTCAAGCCTGTTGTGCTTCCGGGTGAGGAAATGAATGTTCAGGTCATTAAAGACGGCAAAGAGCATAATCAGGGAGTCGCTTACTTGGATGACGGCACTATGATTGTCGTTGAAGAAGGACGGAATTATATCGGCAAACACATTGATGTTCTCGTCACAAGCGTGCTGCAGACAGCAGCGGGACGAATGATTTTTGCCAAGCCTAAGCTGTTGGAGAAGGCGCTGTAAAGGGAGAAAGAACAATGAATTATGATGTGGTAATTCTTGCGGCCGGACAGGGGAAACGGATGAAGGCAGGGAGAAATAAACTGTTTATCGAGCTGAAAGGAGACCCGGTTATCATTCACACTTTACGGGTGTTTGACAGCCATCGTCCGTGCGGCAGAATCATTTTGGTGATTAACGAGCGCGAACGGGACGACTTTAAGCAATTGCTGAACCAATATCCGTTTCAAACCGCTATCGAGCTTGTAGCAGGCGGAGATGAACGCCAGCACAGTGTTTATAAAGGGCTCAAAGCCGTTAAACAAGAAAAGATTGTCCTCGTTCACGACGGCGCTCGTCCTTTTATAAAGCATGACCAGATTGATGAACTGATTGCTGAAGCGGAGCAGACCGGAGCGGCCATCCTGGCTGTTCCGGTAAAAGATACGATTAAACGCGTTCAAGATTTAGAAGTCAGTGAGACGATTGAACGTTCAAGCTTGTGGGCTGTCCAAACGCCACAAGCTTTTCGTCTTTCTTTATTGATGGAGGCTCACGCTGAGGCAGAGCGCAGAGGGTTTTTAGGAACGGATGACGCCAGTCTCGTCGAACAGCTGGAGGGCTGTTCGGTTCGTGTTGTAGAAGGTAACTATACAAATATTAAGCTGACGACTCCTGATGATTTAACGTCAGCTGAAGCTATCATGGAAGCAGAAAGTGGGAATAATCATGTTTAGAATCGGACAAGGTTTTGATGTGCACCAATTAGTAGAGGGCCGGCCTCTTATTATCGGCGGAGTTGAAATCCCGTATGAAAAAGGATTGCTCGGACATTCTGACGCGGATGTATTATTGCACACCGTTGCTGACGCATGTCTCGGAGCTGTCGGGGAGGGCGACATCGGCAAGCATTTCCCTGATACAGATCCGGAGTTCAAGGATGCTGATTCGTTTAAATTACTTCAGCATGTCTGGGGGATTGTGAAACAGAAAGGGTATGTACTTGGAAATATTGACTGTACGATCATTGCACAGATGCCGAAGATGGCGCCGTACATAGAAGACATGAGAAAAAGAATCGCTGAAGGGCTTGAGGCAGAGGTTTCCCAAGTGAATGTTAAAGCGACCACGACCGAAAAGCTTGGATTTACAGGAAGAGCGGAAGGAATAGCGGCTCAAGCCACAGTACTGATACAAAAAGGCTAACTTGTTTTGATGCCCGGTCTATTTGGTGGTAGAATAGATGCATACATTTAGCCTGAGGCCATACATGAGATGAAAGGAAGTATTTGAAATGGGAAACGAAGTACGCGTCCGTTATGCACCGAGTCCAACAGGACATTTGCATATTGGAAATGCCAGAACGGCGCTTTTTAATTATTTATTTGCCCGCAACCAAGGCGGCAAGTTTATTATTCGTGTTGAGGACACTGATAAAAAACGCAACATTGAGGGCGGAGAACAAAGCCAGCTCAACTATTTAAAATGGCTTGGCATCGACTGGGATGAGAGTGTGGATGTCGGCGGAGAGTACGGCCCATACCGTCAGTCCGAGCGTAACGATATCTATAAGGTTTACTATGAAGAGCTGCTTGAAAAAGGGCTTGCTTATAAATGTTTCTGTACGGAAGAAGAACTTGAAAAAGAACGTGAAGAGCAGATTGCCCGCGGAGAGATGCCGCGTTATTCCGGAAAGCACAGAGATCTGACTCAGGAAGAACAGGAAAAATTCCTTGCAGAGGGCAGAAAGCCGAGTATTCGTTTCCGTGTCCCTGAAGGAAAAATCATTGCGTTTAATGATATTGTAAAAGGTGAAATTTCTTTCGAATCTGATGGCATCGGCGACTTTGTTATTGTGAAAAAAGACGGAACGCCGACTTATAACTTTGCAGTAGCTGTGGATGACTATCTAATGAAAATGACGCACGTGCTGCGCGGTGAGGACCATATTTCGAATACACCAAAACAGATCATGATCTTTCAAGCGTTCGGCTGGGATATTCCTCAGTTCGGCCACATGACGTTGATTGTAAATGAAAGCCGTAAAAAGCTCAGCAAACGTGATGAATCGATTATTCAATTCATTGAGCAATATAAAGAGCTTGGCTACTTGCCGGAGGCGCTGTTCAACTTTATCGGCCTGCTGGGCTGGTCGCCGGTGGGAGAAGAAGAGCTTTTCACAAAAGAAGAGTTTATTGAAATTTTTGATGTAAATCGTTTATCTAAATCACCAGCTCTGTTTGATATGCATAAGCTAAAATGGGTCAACAACCAATATGTGAAAAAATTGGATCTTGATCAGGTTGTTGAGCTTACGCTTCCGCATCTTCAAAAAGCCGGCAAAGTTGGCAATGAACTATCTCCTGAAGAACAAGAATGGGTTCGCAAACTGATTTCTCTATATCATGAGCAATTGAGCTACGGTGCGGAAATTGTTGAGCTGACTGATTTGTTCTTTACGGATGAGATCGAGTATAATCAAGAAGCAAAAGCTGTTCTAGAAGAAGAACAGGTGCCTGAAGTACTCAGCACATTCGCTGCGAAGCTTGAAGAGCTGGAGGAGTTCACTCCGGACCAGATCAAAGCTTCTATCAAAGCAGTGCAGAAAGAAACAGGTCATAAAGGGAAAAAACTGTTTATGCCGATCCGTGTTGCTGTAACAGGCCAAACTCACGGTCCTGAGCTTCCTCAATCAATTGAACTGATCGGAAAAGAATCTGCAATTCAGCGGTTGAAAAATATCTAAATAGATGATTGTTGACAGGGAAGAGTATAAAGCTTTAGACCAATACAGAAAGGATCTTCATTGGCTGAGAGAGATCCAGGAGTCGGGTTTTAGAAGTGCGCCCTTAAGACCTTTGAAGAACGTTTTTCGAAACCAGTATTCAAAGGCGGCCGCCGCCGTTACAGGCTGAAGTTGGGAGAGCAGGAGTCTGCTTTTCAAACAGAGTGGAACCGCGCGGTCAAAGCGTCTCTGTCATGTTTACATGCAGAGGCGCTTTTTTTATTGGGTCTAGAGGAAATAGATAGATGATAGCGGGTAGAATGGGGGGAAGCATGTGTTTTTTAAAATGCTCAAAGAAGACATTGATACGGTGTTCGATCAAGATCCTGCAGCACGAAGTTATTTTGAAGTGATTTTAACTTATTCCGGTTTACATGCTATATGGGCGCATCGGATTGCACATGCTTTATATAAACGAAAATTTTATTTCCTTGCACGCCTTATATCTCAGGTGAGCCGATTTTTTACAGGAATTGAAATCCACCCAGGGGCTACGATCGGAAGAAGATTTTTCATAGACCATGGGATGGGGGTTGTCATTGGGGAGACATGTGAAATCGGCAATAACGTAACCGTTTTTCAGGGGGTTACCCTCGGAGGAACGGGGAAAGAAAGGGGAAAAAGGCATCCGACAATTAAAGATGACGCATTGATAGCGACAGGTGCTAAAGTGCTCGGTTCAATAACTGTCGGTGAAGGCTCTAAAATAGGGGCTGGTTCAGTTGTGCTGCACGATGTTCCGGACTACTCTACAGTTGTCGGCATCCCGGGAAGGGTTGTCGTGCAAAACGGCAAGAAAATCAAACGGGATTTAAACCATCAGGATTTACCCGATCCGGTTGCTGACCGGTTTAAGTCTTTGGAACAGCAGATTTTAGAGCTGAAGACGGAACTTGAAGACAGAAAAGAAAGGATTAATCAAAAATGACAATCACTCTTTATAATACATTGACTAGACAGAAGGAAACGTTCGTTCCTCTTGAAGAGGGAAAAGTAAAAATGTACGTGTGCGGACCGACGGTTTACAATTATATTCACATTGGAAATGCCCGTCCGGCCATCGTTTATGACACGGTTCGAAACTATTTGGAGTATAAAGGCTACGATGTCCAATATGTCTCTAACTTCACAGATGTAGATGATAAATTAATTAAAGCGGCAAATGAACTTGGTGAAGATGTTCCGACCATTTCTGAGCGTTTTATTAAGGCATACTTTGAAGATGTGGGCGCTCTTGGCTGCAGAAAAGCGGACCTTCATCCGCGCGTCATGGAAAACATGGACGCGATTATTGATTTCATAGATCAGCTGGTGAAAAAGGGCTATGCTTATGAATCTGAAGGAGATGTTTATTTCAAAACAAGAGCATTTGAGGGATACGGAAAGCTCTCGCAGCAATCGATTGATGAATTGAGATCTGGCGCGCGCATCCGAGTTGGCGAGAAAAAAGAAGATGCTCTTGATTTCGCTCTGTGGAAAGCGGCTAAAGAAGGAGAAATCTCTTGGGATAGCCCTTGGGGGAAAGGACGTCCGGGCTGGCACATTGAATGCTCTGCGATGGTGAAAAAGTACTTAGGTGATCAAATTGATATCCATGCAGGCGGCCAGGATTTAACATTCCCTCACCATGAAAATGAAATTGCTCAATCAGAAGCGCTGACTGGCAAAACATTTGCGAAATACTGGCTTCATAACGGCTATATCAATATCGATAATGAAAAAATGTCAAAATCACTCGGCAACTTTGTGCTTGTGCATGACATTATTAAACAGCATGATCCGCAGCTGCTCAGATTCTTTATGCTGTCTGTTCACTATCGTCACCCAATTAACTATTCAGAAGAGCTTCTGGAGAACACAAAGAGCGCGTTTAACCGGTTGAAAACAGCGTACAGCAACCTTCAGCACCGTTTAAACAGCAGCACGAATTTAACAGAAGATGATGATAAATGGCTTGCAAAGATTGAAGAACATCGAACAGCATTTGAAGAAGCAATGGATGATGATTTTAATACAGCGAATGCCATTTCTGTTTTATTCGATTTGGCGAAGAATGCGAACTATTATCTTCAGGAAGATCATACGGCAGATCACGTTATTACAGCGTTTATTGACATGTTTGACCGAATTGTTTCTGTCCTCGGTTTCTCACTGGGTGAGCAGGAGCTTCTGGATCAAGAGATTGAAGATTTGATTGAAAAAAGAAATGAAGCGCGCCGCAATCGTGATTTTGCTCTGTCTGATCAGATCCGCGACCAGCTGAAAAGCATGAATATCATTCTTGAAGATACGGCTCAAGGCACTCGCTGGAAACGGGGAGAATAACGGATGCTTGATTTTGAAACGATAAAAGATTCAAAGCAGCTTAACGGCCTTGCGCTTGCTTATATAGGTGATGCCATTTTTGAAATTTATGTGAGGCATCACCTGCTTAAGCAGGGATTTACCAAACCAAATGATCTTCACAAGAAATCAAGCCGGATCGTATCGGCAAAGTCACAGGCTGAGATCCTTTTCTTTCTGCGGAATCAATCCTTTTTCACGGAAGAAGAGGAAGCGGTGCTGAAAAGAGGCAGAAATGCCAAGTCGGGAACGATACCTAAAAATACAGATGTTCAGACGTACCGCTATAGTACAGCATTTGAAGCACTGCTGGGCTATCTTTTTCTTGAGAAAAAAGAAGAAAGACTGAATCAGCTTGTTGCTGAAGCTATACAATTCGGAACGGTCAGGGAGGAAAACAAATGAGTCAGCAACATGATTACGTCATAGGAAAAAATGCAGTGATCGAGACGTTAAAATCAGATCGCAAGCTGTATAAGCTGTGGATGGCGGAAAACACCGTAAAGGGACAAGCACAGCAGGTGATTGAGCTCGCGAAAAAGCAGGGCATTACCATTCAATACGTCCCTAGAAAAAAACTCGACCAAATGGTGACGGGGCAGCACCAAGGTGTAGTGGCGCAGGTCGCAGCGTATGAGTACGCGGAACTGGACGACTTATATAAAGCGGCAGAGGAAAGAAATGAACAGCCTTTCTTTCTCATTCTGGACGAGCTTGAGGACCCTCATAATCTCGGTTCAATTATGAGAACAGCTGATGCAGTCGGCGCCCATGGCATTGTCATTCCAAAACGCAGAGCTGTCGGTCTGACAACTACAGTGGCAAAGGCTTCAACAGGCGCAATTGAGCATATTCCAGTCGCAAAGGTCACCAATTTGGCGCGAACGCTAGAGGAAATGAAAGAGCGGGGAATCTGGGTTGTCGGAACGGATGCATCCGCGCGGGAGGATTACCGCACAATGGACGGCAGCATGCCTTTGGCTCTCGTCATCGGAAGTGAAGGAAAAGGAATGGGACGCCTGATTAAAGAAAAATGTGATTTTCTTATTAAACTCCCGATGGCAGGTAAAGTTACTTCACTCAATGCATCTGTAGCGGCGGGGCTTTTGATGTATGAAGTCTACCGGAAGCGAAACCCTCTGGGAGAATAATGATCAATGGATATCCTGTTAGTAGACGGATACAACATGATTGGAGCCTGGCCGCAGCTGAAGGATTTAAAAGCGAATAGTTTTGAAGAGGCGAGAGACGTACTGATTCAGAAAATGGCGGAATATCAATCGTATACAGGAAACAGGGTTATTGTCGTATTTGACGCGCATCTTGTGAAGGGAATTGAGAAAAAACAGACTAACCACAGAGTTGAAGTGATTTTCACAAAAGAAAATGAGACTGCGGATGAGCGGATAGAAAAGCTGGCACAGGATCTGAATAACATTGCGACTCAAATTCATGTTGCGACCTCTGACTACACTGAGCAGTGGGCGATTTTCGGACAAGGGGCATTGCGAAAATCGGCCCGGGAGCTCTTGAGAGAGGTAGAAGCGATAGAAAGGCGAATCGAAAGGCGGGTAAGAAAGATCACTTCCGAAAAGCCAGCGGGTAAAATTGCTTTATCGGAAGAGGTTTTGAAAACGTTTGAAAAATGGCGGAGGGGCGACTTAGATTAAGTTGACGCTTTTTTGTCCAGTAATGTATAATATTTCTATCTACGTGCGCCGGGGGGATCGGAGTGAATCTACAGAACAACAAGGGAAAATTCAACAAAGAGCAGTTTTGCCAGTTGGAGGACGAGCAGGTCATTGAAAAGGTTCATGTTGGGGACAGTGATGCGTTAGATTACTTGATTACGAAGTACCGAAACTTTGTTCGTGCAAAAGCAAGATCCTATTTTTTAATAGGTGCGGACAGAGAAGATATTGTTCAGGAAGGAATGATAGGCCTCTATAAGTCTATTCGTGACTTCAAAGAGGACAAGCTTACCTCTTTCAAAGCTTTCGCAGAATTATGTATTACCCGCCAAATTATTACCGCAATAAAGACAGCTACTCGCCAGAAACACATTCCTTTGAATTCCTACGTCTCATTAGATAAACCGATTTTTGATGAAGAATCAGACCGAACGCTGCTTGATGTCATTTCGGGAGCGAAAACGTTAAACCCAGAAGAAATGATTATCAATCAGGAAGAATTTGATGATATTGAAATGAAAATGGGAGAACTTTTAAGTGATTTAGAGAGAAAAGTACTTGTATTATATCTAGACGGAAGAAGCTATCAAGAGATTTCAGATGAGCTGAACCGCCATGTGAAATCGATCGATAACGCCCTTCAGCGAGTCAAACGCAAGCTGGAGAAGTACCTGGAAATTCGCGAGATCAGTTTGTAATAGGGATTTATGGTATATTGACAGTATTTTTCTGACTATGATATGTTACTTAAGATAAGAACTAATGTCTATTTAGAAAAAGGTGTAATGACATGAGAAAAAAGATTACGTTAGCATGCAAAACATGCGGAAACCGTAACTATACGACAATGAAGAGCTCTGCATCAGCGGCTGAGCGATTAGAAGTAAAGAAATACTGCAGTACTTGCAATTCACATACAGCTCATCTTGAAACAAAATAGTGTTTGCGCTTTTAAATTGTGGAGGTCTTTTACATGCGTATTATGAGATTCTTTAAAGATGTTGGGAAAGAAATGAAAAAGGTAAGCTGGCCTAAAGGAAAAGAGTTAACTCGCTATACCATCACGGTTATTTCAACAGTTATCTTTTTTATTATCTTTTTTGCCCTCCTTGACACAGGAATTTCTCAATTAATTCGTTTAATAGTTGAATAATGATCAGCAATACGTGCTATAATAGATCATAATATCACTTGCCAAAACCCGTTCAGCGGGTTTTTTATTGTGGGTTAAAAATGAAAGTTATCATAGGCTTACCGCCTATTTTTTGCATGAAGCGTTATGGTAGTACACTAAAACCAAATGCGGGGAGGGAAGGACTGGACAGTCCTGAAGAGAATGGAAAAGAATTGGTATGTTGTTCACACGTACTCTGGTTATGAGAACAAAGTAAAAGCCAACCTGGAAAAACGTGTTGAATCAATGGGGATGCAGGATAAGATTTTTCGTGTAGTCGTACCTGAAGAAGAAGAGACAGATATCAAAAACGGCAAGAAAAAAGTCGTTAAAAAGAAAGTATTCCCTGGTTACGTCCTTGTTGAAATCGTCATGACGGATGATTCTTGGTATGTTGTCCGCAACACACCTGGTGTTACTGGATTCGTAGGTTCTGCCGGCTCTGGTTCAAAACCGACGGCGCTTCTTCCTGGCGAAGCAGAAACCATTCTGAAGAGAATGGGTATGGACGAACGCAAAACTGACATTGACTTTGAATTAAAAGAGACAGTGAAAGTGATAGACGGACCTTTTGCCAACTTTACGGGATCAATTGAAGAGATTGACTACGATAAAAGCAAGGTTAAAGTTTTCGTTAATATGTTCGGCCGTGAAACGCCGGTTGAGCTTGAATTTACCCAGATCGACAAATTGTAATGTGAAAAAACTTGAAATTGCTATATATAAATGATAATATAGCAAAGGTACGTCTTGGACTTATCCAAGGCAGCTAGCTTGATATTTCATCATTCATATAAAGAATGAAACCTTGAGTGGGAGGGTTTACCCTATTACCACATCACGGACTTAAGGAGGTGTGTCTCGTGGCTAAAAAAGTAGTAAAAGTTGTAAAATTGCAAATTCCTGCTGGAAAAGCTAACCCAGCGCCGCCAGTTGGACCTGCACTAGGTCAAGCCGGTGTTAATATCATGGGATTCTGTAAGGAGTTTAACGCTCGTACAGCTGACCAAGCTGGTTTAATCATTCCTGTTGAAATTTCGGTTTACGAAGACCGTTCATTTACATTTATTACAAAAACTCCACCTGCTGCAGTATTGCTTAAAAAAGCAGCTGGAATTGAGTCTGGTTCTGGTGAACCAAACCGTAATAAAGTGGCAACCGTTAAGCGCGATAAAGTACGCGAAATCGCTGAAACGAAAATGCCTGACTTAAACGCAGCAGACGTTGAAGCGGCAATGCGCATGGTTGAAGGTACTGCACGCAGTATGGGTATTGTAATCGAGGATTAATTTGTTTCTTGTCGGGTTGCGAGTTTTCACAAGTTCGCAACCCTTATTCGTGGGAGGTTATTCCGCTATAACCACATAAGGAGGAAATTTTAAAATGGCTAAAAAAGGTAAAAAGTACGCAGAAGCTGCTAAGCTTGTAGATCGTGCGAAAGCTTACGATGTTTCTGAAGCAGTAGCTCTCGTTAAAAAAACAAACACAGCTAAATTCGACGCTACAGTTGAAGTTGCATTCCGTCTAGGGGTTGACCCTCGTAAAAACGACCAGCAAATCCGCGGAGCAGTTGTGCTTCCAAACGGAACTGGTAAAACTCAGCGCGTTCTCGTTTTCGCAAAAGGCGAAAAAGCGAAAGAAGCTGAAGCTGCTGGTGCAGATTACGTTGGAGATACTGACTACATCAACAAAATTCAACAAGGCTGGTTCGATTTCGATGTAATCGTAGCTACACCTGACATGATGGGTGAAGTTGGTAAAATCGGTCGTGTACTTGGACCAAAAGGTTTAATGCCTAACCCTAAAACTGGTACAGTTACTTTCGAAGTTGAAAAAGCAATCGGCGAAATCAAAGCTGGTAAAGTTGAATACCGCGTTGATAAAGCTGGAAACATCCATGTTCCTATCGGTAAAGTTTCTTTCGAGGATGAAAAACTTGTTGAGAACTTCACAACAATGTATGATACAATCCTGAAAGCAAAACCTGCTGCAGCAAAAGGTGTTTACGTGAAAAACGTTGCTGTAACTTCTACTATGGGACCTGGTGTCAAAGTAGACGCTTCAACTTTTAACGTAAAATAATATTGACATGAATTCAACATTCTGATATGATTCAAAATGTTGTAAAATATAATATATCATTTATACCGTAGACAGTAGGGGCTTAACAGCTTAATATCCTACCGAGGTGTATATTATCACAGCTATTACGTTACGTATGCTTGTATATACAGCCTCCATGTCTCATGGAGGCTTTTTATATGGAATCCGTTTCTCAGTCGTGATCACCTGACGGTATAAGTGTTACACAAGAATCTACAGGAGGTGTAACCATGAGCAGCGCAATTGAAACAAAAAAAGTTGTTGTTGAAGAAATTGCTTCTAAATTAAAAGAAAGCAAATCAACGATTATCGTTGATTACCGCGGACTTAACGTTTCTGAAGTAACAGAACTTCGTAAACAGCTTCGTGAAGCTAACGTTGAGTTCAAAGTTTACAAAAACACAATGACTCGCCGTGCGGTTGAACAAGCTGAACTTGATGGTTTGAATGATGTCTTAACTGGACCGAATGCAATTGCATTCAGTACTGAGGATGTTGTCGCTCCAGCTAAAGTTCTAAACGAGTTTGCTAAACAGCATGAAGCTCTTGAAATCAAAGCTGGCGTTATCGAAGGTAAAGTTTCTACTGTTGAAGAAGTGAAAGCTCTTGCTGAACTTCCATCACGCGAAGGCTTGCTTTCTATGTTGCTTAGCGTACTTCAAGCTCCAGTTCGCAACCTTGCTCTTGCTGCAAAAGCTGTGGCAGATCAAAAGGAAGAACAAGGCGCTTAATCTAATCAGTTTTTAAAAATCAAAACAAATGGAGGAATTACAAATGGCTTTAAATATCGAAGAAATCATTGCTTCCGTTAAAGAAGCAACTGTACTTGAATTGAACGACCTAGTAAAAGCAATCGAAGAAGAATTTGGCGTAACTGCTGCTGCTCCTGTAGCTGTAGCTGGCGGAGCTGCTGCAGGCGGAGCTGCTGAAGAGCAAAGCGAATTCGACCTTATCCTTGCTGGTGCAGGTTCTCAAAAAATCAAAGTTATCAAAGTTGTACGTGAAATCACTGGTCTTGGCTTGAAAGAAGCTAAAGAACTTGTTGACAACACTCCAAAACCACTTAAAGAAGGTATTGCTAAAGAAGAAGCTGAAGAGCTTAAAGCTAAACTTGAAGAAGTTGGCGCTTCTGTAGAAGTTAAGTAATCTTCACTTGCCTGTAGGGGAAGCTCGCTTTTATGAGGCGGGCTTTTTCTTTGCCATTCTTTAAGTTATGAAAAAAAGGAGGTTCTAATAATGAGTGAGCACTATTATTCAGAAAAACCTTCAGTAAAAAGCAACAAACAAACATGGTCTTTTAGGCTTCGAAACAAGGAGTTTACGTTTACCAGCGACAGCGGTGTTTTTTCTAAAAAGGAAGTCGATTTTGGCTCGCGCCTGCTGGTCGAATCTTTTGAAGAGCCTGAAGTTGAGGGCAGCTTTCTAGATGTAGGCTGCGGCTATGGCCCGATTGGATTATCGCTGGCCGGCGACTTTAAAGACCGGACCATCCACATGATTGATGTTAATGAAAGAGCCGTAGAGTTATCAAATGAAAATGCAGAACGAAACGGAATAACAAATGTTGAGATTTACCAAAGCGATTTGTTTTCAAACGTTGACTCTGCTCAAACATTTGCTTCTATTCTTACAAATCCCCCAATCCGAGCCGGAAAAAAAGTTGTCCATGCTATCTTTGAGAAAAGCGCTGAACACTTAAAAGCTTCAGGTGAATTGTGGATCGTCATACAGAAAAAACAAGGTGCGCCTTCTGCCATTGAAAAGCTTGAGGAACTGTTCGAAGAAGTTTCTGTCGTTCAAAAAAAGAAAGGCTATTATATCATAAAAGCAAAAAAAGTTTGACTCGGTATTTTGGCTATGTTAATATTATAAAATGCCAATGTATATATTTAGATTGATATGATGAAATGTCAATATCTATGTATAAATTATACAAGTATGGAAATGCTAATAAAATCGGTATTTGTTTTTGGATGTGGTTTTCTTAATTAGAAACCCTTTTTTCTTTTGTCTTGTAAAAGTGTTTTCTTTCTTTGGAAGAAATGCTTATTACACATATAATACGCATGATTTGAGGGGTGAATCAGTTGACAGGTCAACTAGTTCAGTATGGACGACACCGCCAGCGCAGAAGCTATGCTCGCATTAGCGAAGTGTTAGAATTACCAAATCTCATTGAAATTCAAACCTCTTCTTATCAGTGGTTTCTTGATGAGGGTCTTAGAGAGATGTTTCAAGACATATCGCCAATTGAGGATTTCACTGGTAACCTCTCTCTTGAGTTCATTGATTACAGTTTAGGGGAGCCTAAATATCCTGTAGAGGAATCAAAAGAACGTGATGTGACTTACTCAGCTCCGCTAAGAGTGAAGGTTCGTTTAATTAACAAAGAAACTGGAGAGGTAAAAGACCAAGATGTCTTCATGGGTGATTTCCCTATTATGACAGATACAGGTACTTTTATCATAAACGGTGCGGAACGCGTTATCGTTTCCCAGCTTGTTCGGTCTCCAAGTGTATATTTCAGTGGTAAAGTAGACAAAAACGGTAAAAAAGGTTTTACCGCAACTGTCATTCCAAACCGTGGCGCATGGTTAGAATACGAAACTGATGCGAAAGATGTTGTTTATGTACGCATTGATCGCACACGTAAGTTGCCGGTTACGGTTCTTTTGCGTGCTCTCGGCTTCGGCTCCGATCAAGAGATTCTTGATCTTGTAGGAGAAAACGAATACCTGCGAAATACGCTTGATAAAGATAACACAGAAAACAGCGATAAAGCGCTGCTCGAAATCTACGAGCGCCTCCGTCCTGGAGAGCCGCCTACAGTGGAAAATGCGAAAAGCTTGCTTGATTCTCGTTTCTTTGATCCGAAACGATACGATCTTGCCAATGTAGGACGCTATAAAATTAATAAAAAGCTTCATATTAAAAATCGCCTCTTTAATCAGAGACTTGCTGAAACGCTTGTTGATCCTGAAACAGGAGAAATCCTGGCTGAAAAAGGTCAGATTCTTGATAGAAGAACTCTTGATAAAGTACTGCCATACTTAGAAAACGGAATCGGTTTCAGAAAGCTGTATCCGAACGGCGGTGTTGTTGAGGACGAAGTAACGCTTCAATCCATTAAGATCTTTGCTCCTACTGATCAAGAAGGAGAACAGGTTATTAATGTCATCGGCAATGCTTACGTTGAAGAAGAGATTAAAAACATTACACCTGCTGATATTATTTCTTCTATCAGCTACTTCTTCAACTTGCTGCACGGAGTAGGCGACACAGATGATATTGACCATCTTGGAAACCGCCGTTTACGTTCTGTAGGTGAACTTCTCCAGAACCAATTCCGTATCGGTTTAAGCCGTATGGAGCGTGTGGTTCGTGAGAGAATGTCAATTCAAGATACGAATACAATTACACCTCAGCAGCTGATCAATATTCGTCCTGTTATTGCGTCCATTAAAGAGTTCTTTGGAAGCTCTCAGCTTTCTCAATTCATGGACCAGACGAACCCGCTTGCTGAATTAACACATAAGCGCCGTCTGTCGGCTCTTGGACCGGGCGGATTGACACGTGAGCGTGCCGGAATGGAAGTGCGTGACGTTCACTACTCCCACTATGGCCGTATGTGTCCGATTGAAACGCCAGAGGGACCGAACATCGGTTTGATCAACTCACTATCATCATATGCAAAAGTAAACCGTTTTGGCTTTATTGAAACGCCATATCGCCGCGTTGATCCTGAAACAGGAAAAGTGACGCCAAGAATCGATTACTTAACTGCTGATGAAGAGGATAACTACGTTGTCGCTCAGGCAAATGCACGACTCGATGACGAAGGTGCGTTTGTGGATGACAGCATTGTAGCCCGTTTCCGCGGAGAGAACACCGTTGTTCCTAGAAACCGTGTTGATTACATGGATGTATCGCCTAAGCAGGTAGTATCTGCTGCGACAGCATGTATCCCGTTCTTAGAAAACGATGACTCGAACCGTGCCCTAATGGGAGCGAACATGCAGCGTCAGGCTGTGCCTTTGATGCAGCCGGAAGCGCCATTTGTAGGAACTGGTATGGAATACGTATCAGGTAAAGACTCTGGTGCCGCTGTGATTTGTAAACACCCTGGTATCGTTGAACGTGTAGAAGCGAAAAACGTTTGGGTTCGCCGCTATGAAGAAGTAGACGGTCAAAAAGTAAAAGGAAACCTGGATAAATACAGCTTGCTGAAATTTGTCCGCTCTAACCAAGGTACTTGCTACAACCAGCGTCCGATCGTAAGTGTCGGCGATGAAGTGGTAAAAGGAGAAATCCTTGCTGACGGTCCTTCTATGGAGCTTGGTGAACTTGCACTTGGCCGTAACGTAATGGTCGGCTTCATGACATGGGATGGCTACAACTATGAGGATGCCATCATCATGAGTGAACGTCTTGTGAAAGATGATGTTTATACATCTATTCACATTGAAGAATATGAATCAGAAGCACGTGATACTAAACTCGGGCCTGAAGAAATCACCCGTGATATTCCGAACGTCGGTGAAGATGCGCTTCGCAATCTTGATGACCGCGGAATTATCCGTATCGGGGCAGAAGTAAAAGACGGAGATCTTCTTGTTGGTAAAGTAACGCCTAAGGGTGTAACAGAACTTACTGCAGAAGAACGCCTTCTTCATGCCATCTTTGGTGAAAAAGCCCGCGAGGTTCGTGATACTTCTCTTCGTGTGCCTCACGGCGGCGGAGGAATTATTCACGATGTTAAAGTCTTCAACCGTGAGGACGGAGACGAACTTCCTCCAGGTGTAAACCAGTTAGTACGCGTATATATCGTTCAGAAACGTAAAATTTCTGAAGGGGATAAAATGGCCGGTCGTCACGGTAACAAAGGTGTTATTTCTAAGATTCTTCCTGAAGAGGATATGCCTTATCTTCCTGACGGCACACCAATTGATATCATGCTTAACCCGCTGGGCGTACCATCACGTATGAACATCGGGCAGGTATTAGAGCTTCACATGGGTATGGCCGCTCGTTACCTCGGCATCCACATTGCGTCACCGGTATTTGACGGAGCGCGTGAAGAGGATGTTTGGGAAACACTTGAAGAAGCCGGAATGTCTCGTGACGCTAAAACCGTTCTTTACGACGGACGTACCGGAGAGCCGTTTGATAACCGTGTATCTGTCGGTATCATGTACATGATTAAACTGGCTCACATGGTTGACGATAAACTTCATGCACGCTCTACAGGTCCTTACTCACTTGTTACGCAGCAGCCTCTTGGCGGTAAAGCTCAATTTGGCGGACAGCGTTTTGGTGAGATGGAGGTTTGGGCACTTGAAGCTTACGGTGCAGCTTACACTCTTCAAGAGATTCTGACTGTTAAGTCTGATGACGTGGTTGGACGTGTGAAAACATACGAAGCCATCGTTAAAGGCGACAACGTTCCTGAACCTGGTGTTCCGGAATCATTCAAAGTATTAATTAAAGAACTTCAAAGTTTAGGTATGGATGTGAAAATCCTTTCTAGCGATGAAGAAGAAATAGAAATGAGAGATTTAGAAGACGAAGAAGATGCAAAACAAGCTGACGGCCTGGCGTTATCAGGTGATGAAGAGCCGGAAGAAACAGCATCTGCAGACGTTGAACGCGATGTAGTAACAAAAGAATAATCTCTAGTTATAAAGGCAAGTGACATCGGTTAATCCGAAGATAAAAAGGGAGGTAGGCCCCTTGCTAGATGTGAACAATTTTGAGTATATGAACATCGGTCTTGCTTCACCGGATAAAATCCGTTCATGGTCTTTTGGTGAAGTGAAAAAGCCTGAAACGATAAACTATCGTACGTTAAAACCTGAAAAGGACGGTCTATTCTGCGAACGCATTTTCGGACCGACTAAGGACTGGGAATGTCATTGCGGGAAGTACAAGCGAGTTCGTTATAAAGGCGTAGTTTGTGACCGCTGCGGAGTTGAAGTAACACGGGCTAAAGTCCGTCGTGAGAGAATGGGGCACATTGAACTGGCTGCCCCAGTTTCCCACATTTGGTATTTCAAAGGTATCCCAAGTCGTATGGGTCTAGTGTTAGATATGTCGCCTCGTGCACTGGAAGAAGTTATTTACTTTGCTTCTTACGTTGTAACTGATCCGGCAAACACACCGCTTGAAAAGAAACAGCTTCTATCAGAAAAGGAATACCGTGCGTATCTTGATAAGTACGGTAATAAGTTCCAAGCATCTATGGGTGCGGAAGCGATTCATAAACTTCTTCAAGATATCGATCTTGTAAAAGAAGTTGATATGTTAAAAGAAGAGCTGAAAACATCTCAAGGACAGCGTCGTACTCGCGCGATCAAACGCCTTGAAGTTTTGGAAGCCTTCCGTAACTCAGGAAACAAGCCTTCTTGGATGATCCTTGATGTGCTTCCTGTTATTCCTCCTGAGCTCAGACCGATGGTTCAGCTTGATGGCGGACGTTTTGCGACTTCTGATTTGAACGACCTTTATCGTCGTGTCATCAACCGTAACAATCGTTTGAAACGCCTTTTAGACCTTGGTGCGCCTAGCATTATCGTTCAAAACGAAAAGCGTATGCTTCAAGAGGCTGTCGATGCTTTAATTGACAACGGCCGTCGCGGACGCCCTGTAACAGGTCCTGGTAACAGACCATTAAAATCTCTTTCTCACATGCTGAAAGGGAAGCAAGGCCGTTTCCGTCAAAACCTTCTTGGTAAACGTGTCGATTACTCCGGACGTTCTGTAATCGTCGTTGGTCCTCATCTGAAAATGTACCAATGCGGATTACCGAAGGAAATGGCGCTCGAACTTTTCAAACCTTTCGTTATGAAAGAGCTTGTTGAAAAGGGTCTTGCTCACAACATTAAGAGTGCGAAACGTAAAATTGAGCGCGTACAGCCTGAAGTATGGGATGTACTAGAATCAGTTATCAAGGAGCACCCGGTCCTTCTGAACCGTGCCCCTACGCTTCACAGATTAGGTATCCAAGCGTTTGAACCGACACTTGTTGAAGGACGCGCAATCCGTCTTCACCCGCTCGTATGTACAGCTTATAACGCTGACTTTGACGGTGACCAAATGGCGGTTCACGTACCATTATCTGCAGAAGCTCAAGCTGAAGCACGCATCTTGATGCTTGCCGCTCAAAACATCTTGAACCCTAAAGATGGTAAACCGGTTGTAACACCGTCTCAGGATATGGTACTGGGTAACTATTACCTGACTCTGGAGCGTGCTGGTGCTGTCGGCGAAGGTATGGTCTTCAAGAATACGGATGAAGCGCTTCTTGCTTATCAAAACGGATATGTTCACCTTCATACGAGAGTGGCTGTTGCAGCGAACTCCCTTAAGAACGTGACATTTACCGAAGAGCAGCGCTCAAAATTGTTAATTACAACTGTCGGTAAACTGGTCTTCAATGAAATTCTTCCAGAATCATTCCCATACATGAATGAACCAACGAAGAGCAACATTGAAGAGAAAACACCTGACCGTTTCTTCTTAGAAAAAGGTGCCGATGTAAAAGCTGCCATCGCACAGCAGCCAATCAATGCACCGTTTAAAAAAGGTATTCTGGGTAAAATCATCGCGGAAATCTTTAAACGATTCCACATTACGGAAACGTCTAAAATGCTTGACCGCATGAAAAACCTAGGTTTCAGATATTCAACAAAAGCTGGTATTACAGTTGGGGTTTCTGATATCGTCGTTCTCGATGATAAACAAGAAATTCTTGAAGAAGCACAGGGCAAAGTTGATAACGTTATGAAGCAGTTCCGCCGCGGTCTGATCACTGAAGAAGAACGCTATGAGAGAGTTATCTCTATCTGGAGTTCTGCAAAAGACGTTATCCAAGGCAAACTGATGAAATCACTTGATGAGCTCAACCCGATCTACATGATGAGTGACTCTGGTGCCCGTGGTAACGCGTCTAACTTTACTCAGCTTGCCGGAATGCGCGGTCTGATGGCCAACCCGGCTGGACGTATCATTGAGTTACCGATCAAATCTAGTTTCCGTGAAGGTCTGACAGTATTGGAGTACTTTATCTCCACTCACGGTGCGCGTAAAGGTCTTGCCGATACCGCCCTTAAAACTGCTGACTCAGGTTACCTTACACGCCGACTTGTTGACGTTGCACAGGATGTTATCATCCGTGAAACTGATTGCGGAACTGACCGTGGCATCCTTGCTCAACCGCTTAGAGAAGGCACTGAAATCATTGAGCGCTTAGAAGAACGCTTAATCGGCCGTTTTGCAAGAAAACAAGTGAAACACCCTGAAACAGGTGAAGTGCTTGTAAACGAAAACGAACTGATCGATGAAGATAAAGCGATTGAAATCGTTGAAGCCGGCATTGAAGAAGTGTGGATCCGTTCTGCCTTCACATGTAATACGCCTCATGGTGTATGTAAACGATGCTATGGCCGAAACCTTGCGACTGGTACCGATGTAGAAGTCGGAGAAGCAGTTGGAATCATCGCTGCCCAATCAATCGGTGAGCCTGGTACACAGTTAACAATGCGTACATTCCATACAGGCGGGGTTGCAGGAGACGATATCACACAGGGTCTTCCGCGTATCCAAGAGCTTTTCGAAGCGCGTAATCCAAAAGGTCAGGCAACAATTACCGAAATCGACGGTACAGTCGTTGAAATCAATGAAGTTCGCGACAAACAGCAGGAAATTGTGGTTCAAGGCGCAGTTGAAACACGCTCTTATACGGCACCATATAACTCCCGCTTAAAAGTAGCGGAAGGAGATAAAATTACTCGAGGCCAAGTGCTGACAGAAGGTTCAATCGATCCGAAGGAACTTCTTAAAGTGACTGACCTGACTACTGTTCAAGAGTATCTTCTTCATGAGGTTCAAAAGGTTTACCGTATGCAGGGTGTTGAAATCGGCGATAAACACGTAGAAGTAATGGTTCGCCAAATGCTTCGCAAAGTACGTGTGATTGATGCCGGTGAGACTGATGTGCTTCCTGGCTCATTACTTGATATTCACCAATTTACTGAAGCGAACAAAAAGGTATTGCTGGAAGGCAAACGTCCTGCTACAGGCCGTCCTGTCTTACTCGGTATTACCAAAGCTTCTCTTGAAACTGATTCATTCTTATCTGCTGCTTCCTTCCAGGAAACAACACGTGTCCTTACAGACGCAGCGATCAAAGGTAAGCGTGACGAACTTCTCGGCCTGAAAGAGAATGTTATCATCGGTAAGCTTGTTCCGGCTGGTACTGGAATGATGAAATACCGAAAAGTAAAACCTGTTTCAAATGTTCAGCCGACTGAGGACATGGTTCCGGTTGAATAACTGATATCATGCTGCTGAGAGACTGCAAAACAGTCTTTCAGCAGTCATATTTAAATAAAAAAATCACTCTATGAGAAGATAGAAACTAAAAAATGTCATACCTTGTTGACATTCGTCTCCTAGAATGATAATATAACCAAGGTGCTCGAAATAAACCTGTTACTTTGGAGGATATGTTTATGTCTTATGATAAAGTATCACAGGCCAAATCAATTATTATTGGTACGAAGCAAACAGTGAAAGCTCTAAAACGAGGTTCAGTAAAGGAAGTAGTCGTTGCAAAAGACGCGGATCCTATTCTTACGTCAAGTGTGATAACACTTGCGAAAGATAATGGGATTGCTGTCTCAATGGTTGAATCCATGAAAAAGCTCGGCAAAGCCTGCGGAATTGAAGTAGGAGCAGCAGCTGTTGCCATTATGTTATAACGTACTTTTTGTTTTTGCGTGAGATTTATTCTCGTGTAAAGACATTGTTTTTTGCCTATTGATGAACCACCTGGGTATGTGGGTTATAAAACGTAATGAAGGGAGGAACAAAACATGCCTACAATTAATCAGCTAATTCGCAAAGGACGCGTGAGTAAAGTAGAAAACTCAAAGTCTCCTGCACTTAACAAAGGATACAACAGCTTTAAAAAAGAGCACACTAATGTATCTTCTCCACAAAAACGCGGGGTATGTACTCGTGTTGGTACAATGACACCGAAAAAACCGAACTCAGCACTTCGTAAATATGCTCGTGTTCGTTTGACTAACGGAATTGAGGTTACTGCTTACATTCCTGGTATCGGTCACAACCTGCAAGAGCACAGTGTTGTACTTATCCGCGGCGGACGTGTAAAAGACTTACCAGGGGTACGTTACCACATCGTTCGTGGTGCGCTTGACACTGCTGGAGTTGAAAACCGTGCGCAAGGCCGTTCTAAATACGGTACTAAACGTCCTAAAGCAAAATAATAAACGTATAAACGTATAATTGATGAAGGGAGGATATTCAGATGCCACGTAAAGGTCCTGTAGCAAAAAGAGACGTTTTACCTGATCCGATTTACAACTCTAAGCTTGTATCTCGTCTAATCAACAAAATGATGATCGACGGTAAAAAAGGTAAGTCTCAAACAATCCTATACAAGTCATTCGATATCATTAAAGAACGTACTGGCAATGATGCAATGGAGGTTTTCGAACAAGCATTGAAAAACATCATGCCTGTACTTGAAGTAAAAGCACGCCGTGTAGGTGGTGCGAACTACCAAGTTCCTGTAGAAGTTCGTCCTGAACGTCGTACTACTCTTGGACTTCGCTGGTTAGTTAACTATGCTCGTCTTCGCGGAGAAAAAACGATGGAAGAGCGTTTAGCTAACGAAATCCTTGACGCAGCTAACAACACTGGAGCTGCTGTTAAGAAACGTGAAGATACTCATAAGATGGCTGAAGCAAACAAAGCATTTGCTCACTATCGTTGGTAGGATTTATATACTAAAAAACACAATTTTCCAATAAGGAAGGAGAAATTACCCAATGGCAAGAGAGTTCTCCTTAGACAAAACTCGTAATATCGGGATCATGGCTCACATTGATGCCGGTAAAACGACTACTACAGAACGTATCTTGTTCTATACTGGTCGTATCCACAAAATTGGTGAAACTCATGAAGGAGCTTCACAAATGGACTGGATGGAGCAGGAACAAGAACGTGGTATCACAATCACTTCCGCTGCGACAACTGCACAGTGGAAAGGATACCGCGTAAACATCATCGATACTCCAGGACACGTAGACTTCACAGTTGAAGTTGAACGTTCTCTTCGTGTACTTGATGGTGCTGTTGCTGTACTTGACGCACAGTCTGGCGTTGAGCCTCAAACAGAAACTGTTTGGCGTCAAGCAACAACTTACGGAGTACCGCGTATCGTTTTCGTCAACAAAATGGACAAAATCGGTGCAGACTTCCTTTACTCTGTAGGAACTTTAAGAGATCGTCTTCAAGCTAACGCTCATGCAATTCAATTGCCGATCGGCGCTGAAGACAACTTCGAAGGTATCATTGACCTAGTAGAAAACGTTGCGTATTTCTACGAAGATGATCTCGGAACTCGTTCTGATGCGAAGGAAATCCCTGAAGAGTACAAAGAGCAAGCTGAAGAGCTTCGCAACAGCCTCATTGAAGCTGTATGTGAGCTTGATGAAGAGCTTATGGACAAATACCTTGAGGGTGAAGAGATCACTATTGACGAGTTAAAAGCAGGTATCCGTAAAGGTACTTTAAATGTTGAATTCTACCCAGTTCTTGTTGGTTCTGCCTTCAAAAACAAAGGTGTTCAATTAGTGCTTGATGCTGTTCTTGACTACCTTCCTGCACCAACAGACGTTGCTGCAATCAAAGGTATACGTCCTGATACAAATGAAGAGATTGAGCGTCATTCTTCTGATGACGAGCCATTCTCTGCATTAGCATTTAAAGTTATGACTGACCCTTACGTTGGTAAGCTGACGTTCTTCCGTGTGTACTCTGGAACACTTGATTCTGGTTCATACGTGAAAAACTCAACTAAAGGCAAACGTGAGCGTGTTGGACGTATCCTTCAAATGCACGCCAACAGCCGTGAAGAAATCTCTACTGTATATGCAGGAGATATCGCAGCTGCTGTAGGTCTAAAAGATACTTCTACTGGAGATACTCTATGTGATGAAAAGGATCTAGTTATCCTTGAATCAATGGAATTCCCAGAACCAGTTATCGACGTTGCAATTGAGCCTAAATCAAAAGCTGACCAAGATAAAATGGGTATCGCTTTAGCAAAACTTGCTGAAGAGGATCCAACATTCCGTACTCAAACAAACCCGGAAACTGGTCAGACAATCATCTCTGGTATGGGTGAGCTTCACCTTGATATCATTGTTGATCGTATGAAGCGTGAATTCAAAGTAGAAGCTAACGTTGGTGCTCCTCAAGTTGCGTACCGTGAAACATTCCGTTCCGGTGCAAAAGTTGAAGGTAAATTCGTACGTCAGTCTGGTGGACGCGGTCAGTTCGGTCACGTTTGGATTGAATTCGAACCAAACGAAGAAGGCGCTGGCTTTGAATTCGAAAATGCGATTGTCGGTGGGGTTGTTCCTCGTGAATACATCCCAGCTGTTCAAGCAGGTCTAGAAGATTCACTTGAAAATGGTGTATTAGCTGGATTCCCGCTTATCGACATTAAAGCAAAACTTTTTGATGGATCTTACCATGATGTTGACTCAAACGAAATGGCATTTAAAGTTGCAGCTTCTATGGCATTGAAAAATGCAGTCAGCAAATGTAACCCAGTTCTTCTTGAACCAATCATGAAAGTAGAAGTGGTTATTCCTGAAGAATACATGGGAGATATCATGGGGGATGTTACTTCTCGTCGCGGACGCGTAGAAGGTATGGAAGCTCGCGGTAACGCGCAAGTTGTTCGTGCGATGGTTCCTCTTGCTGAAATGTTCGGTTACGCTACTGCCCTTCGTTCTAACACGCAAGGTCGTGGTACGTTCACTATGCACATGGATCACTACGAAGAAGTGCCGAAGAGCATTGCTGAAGAAATTATCAAAAAAAATAAAGGCGAATAATTGATTTTGCCTCTTAACTCAAGTATAACTACTATTGTAAGATGAGGAAGTGAAAGCTTTCTTTCACTTCCTATCACTCTATACATTACTAATTAAAAGCTCTTAAGGAGGATTTTAGAATGGCTAAAGAAAAATTCGACCGTTCCAAATCACATGCCAATATCGGTACAATTGGACACGTTGACCATGGTAAAACAACTTTAACTGCTGCTATCACAACAGTACTTCATAAGAAATCTGGTAAAGGTACAGCTATGGCGTACGATCAAATTGATGGTGCACCAGAAGAACGTGAGCGCGGTATCACAATCTCTACTGCACACGTTGAGTATGAAACTGAAACTCGTCACTATGCACACGTTGACTGCCCAGGACACGCTGACTATGTTAAAAACATGATCACTGGTGCTGCGCAAATGGACGGAGCTATCCTAGTAGTATCTGCTGCTGATGGCCCAATGCCACAAACTCGTGAGCACATCCTTCTTTCTAAAAACGTTGGTGTACCATATATCGTTGTATTCTTAAACAAATGCGACATGGTAGACGACGAAGAGCTTCTTGAACTAGTTGAAATGGAAGTTCGCGATCTTCTTAGCGAATACGACTTCCCTGGTGATGATGTACCAGTTATCAAAGGTTCTGCTCTTAAAGCTCTTGAAGGAGATGCTGAGTACGAAGCTAAAATCTTCGAACTTATGGATGCAGTTGATGAGTACATCCCAACTCCAGAACGTGACACTGAAAAACCATTCATGATGCCAGTTGAGGACGTATTCTCAATCACTGGTCGTGGTACAGTTGCTACTGGACGTGTTGAGCGTGGACAAGTTAAAGTCGGTGACGAAGTTGAAATCATCGGTCTTCAAGAAGAAAACAGCAAAACAACTGTTACTGGTGTTGAAATGTTCCGTAAGCTTCTTGATTACGCTGAAGCTGGAGACAACATTGGAGCCCTTCTTCGCGGTGTAGCTCGTGAAGATATCCAACGTGGTCAAGTACTTGCTAAACCAGGTACAATCACTCCACACAGCAAATTCAAAGCTGAAGTTTACGTTCTTTCTAAAGAAGAGGGTGGACGTCATACTCCATTCTTCTCTAACTACCGTCCTCAGTTCTACTTCCGTACAACTGACGTAACTGGTATCATCCATCTTCCAGAAGGCGTAGAAATGGTTATGCCTGGAGACAACACTGAAATGAACGTTGAGCTTATCTCTACAATCGCTATCGAAGAAGGAACTCGTTTCTCTATTCGTGAAGGCGGACGTACTGTTGGTTCAGGCGTTGTTTCTACAATCACTGAGTAATAGTATATTGAAAACGAGATCCTTTGGGTCTCGTTTTTTTGTGTACTTTTTTGTTTGCTTGTATAATAAGGTTTATCTTATTTGAGGAGCTATGGGTTATGAGTGAAAACACATCAATTTCTTTCATGAAAAAACTGAGGATCGAAAATACGAAGCAAATGCTCATGATCAATGGAAATGATATAGCGAACCCATTGCTGCTTTTTTTACATGGTGGACCCGGAGCATCCCAAATCGGATTTATCAGGAGCTATCAAAAGGAACTGGAACAGCACTTTACAGTTGTAAATTGGGATCAAAGGGGTTCAGGTCTTTCCTATACTAAACAGATTCCGCAGAGTTCAATGACAATCAGTCAAATCATTAAAGACACTATTCAAGTTACTGAATGGCTCTTAAATTATTTTTCAAAACCAAAAGTGTACCTTGCAGGACATTCTTGGGGTTCGCTGCTGGCTCTTCATGTTCTGCAAGAGAGGCCGGATCTTTTTCACGCTTATTATGGAATCAGTCAGGTGACTAATACTCAGCTGGAAGAAAAAACGGCCTATGATTCTCTGCGCAAGACAAATCGCTTTCTTTCAGTAGCCTTAGGCTTACTCGGCCCTCCACCTTGGAACAAGAAAATTCAGCACTTCATCTTTCGAGTCTGTATTGAACTGAGCAGGGGAGGATTCACTCATCATCGCCGGCACATTCTTACAGTATTGTGTCAGTTGCTTGCTGGAAATGAGTATGGAATAAAAAACATCTCTCGTTTCATCAGAGGACAGCTTTTCAGCGCAAAGTATTTAACTGATGACTTATTTCGTTTTGATGCATTTAAATCAGTTTCTTCTATTAAAGTACCGAGCTTTTTTATTTCGGGGAGACATGATTTGATCGTTCCTGCTGAAACATCGAAACAGTATTATCTGTTTGTGGATGCTCCTGAAAAGCGCTGGCATTATTTTAAAAACTCCGCCCACACGCCGCATATCGAGGAGCCTTCATTATTTGCCAATACTCTGAGTAAACACGCAGTGTACCACTTATGATAGAAGAAAATTCCCTTATTCACTCGCTTCTTGATAAATAAGAAAAACACCTGTATAATACTAAAAGTGTGCAAATCATGCATATTCTAAATAAGTCTTGCAACATACGTCTATTTTCTGTATAATGGTGTATGTTGGTCTTTGACTGCGATGAAGTGAGAGGTTGCTGACACACCCGGCCGCTTTGCCATGGCAAGGTGTTCAGGTTTTTCTCACGGAGAACTGTCTAACGTGAAGTAGGCGAAAAGGAGGGAAAATAATGGCAAAACAAAAAATTCGTATTCGTTTGAAAGCATATGATCATAGAATCCTTGATCAATCTGCAGAGAAGATTGTTGAAACGGCAAAACGTTCTGGTGCCAGCGTATCTGGTCCGATTCCGTTGCCAACTGAAAAATCAGTTTACACAATCCTTCGTGCGGTGCACAAATACAAAGATTCTCGTGAGCAATTTGAAATGCGTACACATAAACGTTTAATCGACATTGTGAACCCAACACCACAAACTGTTGATGCGCTCATGCGATTAGACTTACCATCTGGTGTCGATATCGAAATTAAACTTTAATTCTAAAATATAGAATGATCTTAATAGGAGGTGTGACGAATGACCAAAGGAATCTTAGGAAGAAAAATTGGTATGACGCAAGTATTCGCAGAAAACGGTGATCTTATTCCGGTAACTGTTATTGAAGCTGCTCCGAACGTTGTTCTCCAAAAGAAAACAGCTGAAAACGACGGCTACGAAGCAATCCAGCTTGGTTTTGACGACAAGCGCGAAAAGCTTTCTAACAAACCTGAACAAGGACACGTTGCTAAAGCGGAAACTGCTCCTAAGCGCTTCGTAAAAGAATTACGCGGAGTGGAAATGGATGCGTATGAAGTTGGTCAGGAAGTCAAGGTTGAAATTTTCTCTGCTGGAGAAATTGTAGATGTAACAGGAGTATCTAAAGGTAAAGGTTTCCAAGGTGCGATCAAGCGCCACGGACAATCTCGCGGACCTATGTCTCACGGTTCACGCTACCACCGTCGTCCTGGTTCAATGGGACCTGTAGATCCTAACCGTGTATTCAAAGGTAAATTATTACCTGGACGTATGGGCGGAGAGCAGATCACTGTTCAAAACCTTGAAGTCGTAAAAGTTGATGCGGAACGCAATCTTCTTTTGATCAAAGGTAACGTACCTGGTGCGAGAAAATCTTTAATCACTGTTAAAAGTGCTGTTAAATCTAAATAACTCTCTTAGGAAAGGAGGAAATTGATCATGCCAAAAGTAGCATTATACAACCAAAACGGTTCTACTGCTGGTGACATCGAATTAAACGCTTCTGTATTTGGAATTGAGCCAAATGAAAGTGTTGTATTCGACGCTATTCTTATGCAAAGAGCTTCCTTACGTCAAGGATCTCACAAAGTAAAAAATCGTTCTGAAGTACGCGGCGGAGGTCGTAAACCATGGCGTCAAAAAGGTACTGGACGTGCCCGTCAAGGTTCTATCCGTTCACCGCAATGGCGCGGAGGTGGTGTCGTATTCGGCCCAACACCACGCAGCTATTCTTATAAATTACCTAAAAAAGTTCGCCGCTTGGCAATCAAATCAGTATTGTCTTCTAAAGTAAACGACAACAACATCATCGTACTTGAAGATCTTACTCTTGATACGGCTAAAACAAAAGAAATGGCAGCTATCCTTAAAGGATTATCTGTTGAGAAAAAAGCTTTAATCGTAACTGCAGATGCTAACGAAGCAGTAGCTTTATCTGCTCGCAACATTCCTGGAGTTACTGTAGTTGAAGCTAACGGAATCAACGTTTTAGACGTTGTCAACCACGAGAAGCTTCTGATTACAAAAGCAGCGGTTGAAAAAGTAGAGGAGGTGCTTGCATAATGAAAGATCCTCGTGATGTTCTAAAGCGCCCCGTCATTACTGAACGTTCTGCTGATTTAATGGCTGAAAAGAAATATACTTTTGAAGTTGATGTAAGAGCTAACAAAACAGAAGTGAAAGACGCGGTTGAAAGCATCTTTGGAGTGAAAGTTGACAAAGTCAACATTATGAACTACAAAGGTAAATCAAAACGTGTTGGACGCTACACTGGTATGACTAGCCGTCGCAGAAAAGCGATCGTAAAACTTACTGCAGACAGCAAAGAAATCGAAATTTTTGAAGCTTAATTATCTGTAAAAAGAAGGAGGGAAATTCAAAATGGCGATTAAAAAGTATAAACCGACCTCTAATGGACGTCGTGGCATGACAACTTCAGATTTTGCTGAAATCACGACTGACAAGCCGGAAAAATCCTTGCTTGCTCCCCTTCACAAAAAAGGCGGACGTAACAACCAAGGTAAATTGACTGTACGTCACCAAGGTGGCGGACATAAACGCCAATACCGTGTTATCGACTTCAAACGCGATAAAGATGGTATACCTGGACGCGTTGCTACAGTTGAATACGATCCAAACCGTTCAGCTAACATCGCTCTAATCAACTATGCAGACGGAGAAAAACGTTACATTCTTGCTCCAAAAGGAATTCAAGTGGGTACTGAAATCATGTCAGGTCCAGAAGCTGACATCAAAGTAGGTAATGCACTTCCACTTATCAACATCCCTGTTGGTACAGTTGTGCATAACATTGAATTAAAACCTGGCAAAGGCGGACAGCTTGTACGTTCAGCTGGTACATCTGCTCAGGTTCTTGGTAAAGAAGGTAAATACGTTCTTGTACGTCTTAACTCTGGAGAAGTTCGCATGATTCTTTCTGCTTGCCGTGCTTCTATCGGTCAAGTAGGTAACGAACAGCACGAACTTATCAACATTGGTAAAGCTGGACGTTCTCGCTGGAAAGGCATCCGTCCAACAGTTCGTGGTTCTGTAATGAACCCTAACGATCACCCACACGGTGGTGGTGAAGGACGTGCGCCAATCGGACGTAAATCACCAATGTCTCCATGGGGCAAACCAACTCTTGGATTCAAGACACGTAAGAAAAAGAACAAATCTGATAAATTTATCGTACGTCGTCGCAAAAATAAATAACGGGGTTGTCTACGGTTCACTTCGGACCGTAGTGCAATCACGAAGGGAGGTTCCAAAATGGCTCGCAGCTTGAAAAAAGGACCATTTGTCGATGGACACTTGATGACAAAAATCGAGAAATTAAATGAAACAGACAAGAAACAAGTCGTAAAAACTTGGTCTCGTCGTTCTACTATTTTCCCACAGTTTATTGGTCACACAATCGCAGTCTATGACGGACGTAAACACGTGCCTGTATTCATCTCTGAAGATATGGTAGGGCATAAGTTGGGTGAATTCGCTCCAACTCGTACGTACAAAGGTCATGCTAGTGATGACAAAAAAACAAGACGCTAAGAGAGGAGGCTTTTAAATGCAAGCTAAAGCTGTTGCAAGAACAGTCCGTATTGCTCCTCGTAAAGCACGTCTAGTAATGGACCTGATTCGAGGCAAGCAAGTAGGTGAAGCAGTGTCAATCTTGAACCTAACACCGAGAGCTGCTTCTCCAATTATCGAGAAAGTATTAAAATCCGCTATTGCAAATGCTGAGCATAACTATGAAATGGACGCTAACAACCTGGTTATTTCTCAAGCATTCGTTGACGAAGGCCCTACGTTAAAAAGATTCCGCCCACGTGCTATGGGACGTGCGAGCCAAATCAACAAACGTACGAGCCACATTACAATCGTTGTATCAGAAAAGAAGGAGGGATAAGTAGTGGGTCAAAAGGTAAATCCAGTCGGTCTTCGTATCGGAGTCATTCGTGATTGGGAATCTAAGTGGTACGCTGGTAAAGATTACGCTGACTTCCTGCACGAAGATTTAAGAATTCGTGAATACATTAGCAAACGACTTTCTGACGCTTCTGTTTCTAAAGTTGAAATCGAACGCGCAGCAAATCGTGTTAACATTACGATCCACACAGCTAAGCCTGGTATGGTTATCGGTAAAGGCGGTTCTGAAGTTGAAGCACTTCGTAAAGCCCTTAACAGCCTTACTGGCAAGCGTGTACACATTAACATTCTTGAAATCAAAAGAGCAGATCTTGATGCACAGCTAGTTGCTGACAACATCGCTCGTCAATTAGAAAACCGTGTATCTTTCCGCCGTGCGCAGAAACAACAAATCCAACGCACAATGCGTGCTGGAGCACAAGGTGTGAAAACAATGGTTTCTGGTCGTCTTGGCGGTGCAGATATCGCTCGTTCTGAATACTACAGTGAAGGAACTGTTCCATTGCACACATTACGTGCGGACATTGACTATGCAACATCTGAAGCTGACACTACTTACGGTAAGCTTGGTGTAAAAGTCTGGATCTATCGTGGAGAGGTTCTTCCTACTAAGAAGAAAACTGAGGAAGGAGGAAAATAATATGTTATTACCTAAACGCGTTAAATATCGCAGAGAGCATCGCGGAAAAATGCGTGGCCGTGCGAAAGGCGGTACTGAAGTACATTTCGGTGAGTTCGGTATCCAAGCTCTAGAAGCTTCTTGGATCACTAACCGTCAAATCGAAGCTGCCCGTATTGCGATGACTCGTTACATGAAACGTGGCGGTAAAGTTTGGATCAAAATTTTCCCTTCTAAACCTTACACTGCTAAACCACTTGAGGTACGTATGGGATCCGGTAAAGGGGCTCCAGAAGGTTGGGTAGCTGTTGTAAAACCGGGCAAAGTTTTATTTGAAATTTCTGGTGTGTCTGAAGAGGTTGCTCGTGAAGCACTTCGTCTTGCATCTCACAAATTGCCAATTAAAACGAAGTTCGTAAAACGTGAAGAAATTGGTGGTGAATCAAATGAAAGCTAATGAAATTCGTGACCTTACCACTGCTGAAATTGAACAAAAAGTAAAGTCTCTTAAAGAAGAACTTTTCAATCTTCGCTTTCAATTAGCGACAGGACAACTTGAAAATACTGCTCGCATTCGTGAAGTGCGCAAAGCTATCGCGCGCATGAAAACTGTGATTCGTGAAAGAGAAATTGCTGCTAATAAATAATCACTGAGGGGAGGTCGTGAGCATGAGCGAACGTAACCAACGCAAAGTTTACCAAGGCCGTGTTGTTTCTGACAAAATGGATAAAACCATCACTGTTGTTGTTGAAACATACAAGAAACATTCACTTTACGGTAAACGCGTAAAATACTCAAAGAAATTCAAAGCACATGATGAAAATAATCAAGCGAAAATCGGTGACATCGTAAAGATCATGGAAACTCGTCCATTGTCTGCAACTAAGCGTTTCCGTCTAGTTGAAGTTGTCGAAGAAGCTGTTATTATCTAATAAAGTTCGGAATTCTTTTTTCCGAAGGGAGGTAACAAATAATGATTCAACAAGAGACTCGTTTAAAAGTAGCTGACAACTCTGGCGCACGTGAAGTACTTACTATTAAAGTTCTTGGTGGTTCTGGTCGTAAAACAGCTAACATTGGTGATGTAATTGTTTGCACGGTTAAACAAGCAACACCAGGAGGCGTTGTCAAAAAAGGTGAAGTCGTAAAAGCTGTTATCGTTCGCACTAAAAGCGGAGCGCGCAGAAGTGACGGTTCATACATCAGCTTCGATGAGAATGCATGTGTTATCATCCGTGACGACAAGAGCCCGCGTGGAACTCGTATCTTCGGACCAGTTGCTCGTGAATTGCGTGAAAACAACTTTATGAAAATTGTTTCTCTAGCTCCAGAAGTTATCTAATGAAATAAATGCCTTATTCAAGGAGGTGCGATCAGGATGCATGTAAAAAAAGGCGATAAAGTTATGGTTATCTCTGGTAAAGATAAAGGTAAACAAGGAACAATCCTTGCTGCTTTCCCTAAAAAGGACCGCGTTTTAGTTGAAGGTGTTAACATGGTAAAGAAACACTCTAAACCAACTCAAGCTAACCCTCAAGGCGGTATTTCTAATCAAGAGGCGCCAATTCATGTATCAAACGTTATGCCGCTCGATCCTAAAACAGGTGAAGTGACTCGCGTAGGATACAAAGTGGAAGATGGCAAAAAAGTTCGTGTAGCAAAAAAATCTGGGCAAGTTCTAGATAAATAGTATTAAAGGAAGGGAGGTCTATCTCATGAACCGCCTTAAAGAAAAGTACAATAAAGAAATTGCACCTGCTTTAATGACTAAGTTCAACTATGACTCAGTTATGCAAGTGCCTAAAATTGAAAAAATCGTAATCAACATGGGTGTTGGTGACGCTGTTCAAAACGCAAAAGCAATCGACAGTGCTGTTGAAGAATTAACGTTTATCGCAGGTCAAAAACCTGTCGTTACTCGTGCGAAGAAATCAATTGCTGGATTCCGTCTTCGTGAAGGAATGCCTATCGGTGCGAAAGTAACTCTTCGCGGAGAGCGCATGTATGATTTCCTTGATAAACTTATTTCTGTATCTTTACCGCGTGTACGTGACTTCCGCGGGGTTTCTAAAAAATCTTTCGACGGTCGCGGTAACTACACACTTGGTATCAAAGAACAGTTAATCTTCCCTGAAATTGACTACGATAAAGTAACAAAGGTTCGCGGAATGGACATCGTTATTGTAACGACTGCTAATTCTGATGAAGAGGCTCGTGAGCTATTAACTCAAGTAGGTATGCCGTTCCAGAAATAATCAATGAAAGGGAGGCGAAATCGTGGCTAAGAAGTCAATGATTGCGAAACAACAACGTACACCAAAGTTTAAAGTACAAGAGTACACTCGCTGTGAACGCTGCGGACGTCCGCATTCAGTCATTCGTAAATTTAAACTTTGCCGTATTTGTTTCCGTGAGCTTGCATATAAAGGACAAATTCCTGGCGTGAAAAAAGCCAGCTGGTAATCCCCAAGAAAGGGAAGGAGGTAATTATATAATGGTTATGACAGATCCAATTGCAGATATGCTGACTCGTATTCGTAATGCAAACATGGTACGTCATGAGAAGCTTGAAATTCCTGCTTCTAAATTGAAAAGAGAAATTGCTGAAATTTTAAAGCGTGAAGGTTTCATTCGTGACGTTGAGTTCGTAGAAGACAGTAAACAAGGTATCATCCGCGTTTTCTTGAAATACGGACAAAATAACGAGCGCGTAATCACTGGTCTTAAAAGAATCAGCAAACCTGGTTTGCGTGTTTATGCTAAATCTAATGAAGTACCGCGTGTACTTAACGGTCTAGGAATCGCAATTCTTTCTACATCACATGGCGTTTTAACGGACAAAGAAGCCCGTGCAAAACAAGCTGGTGGAGAAGTATTAGCATACGTTTGGTAAAAAGTTTAACATGAATGGAGGTGTTTGGTATGTCTCGTGTAGGTAAGAAGCTACTTGAGATTCCTTCTGATGTTACAGTAACGTTAAACGATAACAATACTGTAGCTGTGAAAGGACCAAAAGGAGAATTAACTCGTACGTTTCACCCTGATATGGAGATTAAAATAGAGGACAATGTGCTTACAGTCGCTCGTCCTTCTGATCAAAAAGAGCACCGTGCCCTGCATGGTACGACTCGCAGTCTGCTTGGCAACATGGTGGAAGGCGTATCTAAAGGATTTGAAAGAGGTTTGGAATTAGTCGGTGTCGGTTACCGTGCGTCTAAATCCGGAAATAAACTTGTTTTAAACGTTGGATACTCTCACCCTGTTGAGATCGTCCCTGAAGAAGGCATCGATATCGAAGTTCCTTCTCAAACTAAAGTAGTCGTTAAAGGTACAGACAAAGAACGTGTAGGAGCTATTGCTGCTAACATTCGCGCTGTCCGTTCTCCAGAGCCTTACAAAGGTAAAGGAATCCGCTACGAAGGTGAAGTTGTTCGCCGTAAAGAAGGTAAATCTGCTAAGTAAGATCGCTTAAAGTGAAGAAAGGAGTGACCTAGATGATTACGAAAACTAGCAAAAATGCTGCTCGTCTTAAAAGACACGCTCGTGTTCGCGCTAAACTTTCTGGTACTGCTGAAAGACCGCGTCTTAACGTTTTCCGTTCAAACAAGCACATTTACGCTCAAATCATCGATGATGTAAATGGTGTAACACTTGCTAGTGCATCTACTCTCGATAAAGACTTGAACGTTGAAAGCACTGGAGATACTTCAGCTGCTGCTAAAGTTGGAGAATTAGTTGCAAAACGCGCTGCTGAAAAAGGCGTTTCTGACGTAGTATTTGACCGTGGCGGATACTTATACCATGGACGTGTAAAAGCTTTGGCTGATGCCGCTCGTGAAGCTGGACTTAAATTTTAATAAAAGAAGGAGGGACACATGATTATGCGTCGTATTGACCCAAGCAAATTAGAGTTAGAAGAACGCTTAGTTACGGTTAACCGCGTAGCGAAAGTTGTTAAAGGTGGTCGTCGTTTCCGCTTTGCAGCTCTAGTCGTTGTCGGTGACAAAAACGGACACGTAGGATTCGGTACTGGTAAAGCACAAGAAGTACCAGAAGCGATCCGCAAAGCTGTTGAAGATGCGAAAAAGAATTTAATTGAAGTACCAATGGTTGGAACTACAATTCCACATGAAATCATCGGACGTTTCGGTGCAGGTAACATCTTGTTAAAACCTGCTTCTGAAGGTACTGGAGTTATCGCTGGAGGCCCTGTACGTGCGGTACTTGAGCTTGCTGGTGTAGCTGACATCCTTTCTAAGTCTTTAGGTTCTAACACACCGATCAACATGATTCGTGCAACACTTCAAGGCTTAAGTGAACTTAAGCGTGCTGAAGAGGTTGCGAAGCTTCGTGGAAAATCTGTAGAAGAACTGTTAGGATAAGGAGGGAATATTAATGGCTAAATTAGAAATTACCCTCAAACGAAGTGTAATCGGTCGCCCGGAAGATCAACGCGTTACTGTGAGAACACTTGGTTTAAAGAAAACAAACCAAACTGTTGTTCATGAAGACAACGCTGCGATTCGTGGTATGATTAATAAAGTATCTCATTTAGTTTCTGTTAAAGAACAATAAAAATAATTGATCGGATAAGGAGGTGTCCTAATGAAACTTCATGAATTAAAACCTTCAGAAGGTTCACGCAAAACGCGTAATCGCGTAGGTCGTGGTATTGGTTCTGGCAACGGTAAAACAGCTGGTAAAGGTCACAAAGGTCAAAACGCTCGTTCTGGCGGCGGTGTACGCCCAGGGTTCGAGGGGGGACAAATGCCTTTATTCCAACGTCTTCCTAAACGCGGTTTTACTAACATTAACCGTAAGGAATACGCTGTAGTCAACCTAGACAAATTGAACGGTTTTGCAGAAGGAACGGAAGTCACTCCTGAACTTCTTCTTGAGACTGGTGTTATAAGCAAACTTAATGCAGGAGTAAAGATTCTTGGCAACGGTAAATTAGAGAAAAAATTAACTGTAAAAGCCAATAAATTCTCTGCTTCTGCGAAAGAAGCTGTTGAAGCTGCTGGCGGTACAGCTGAGGTGATCTAACTTGTTTAAAACAATCTCCAACTTTATGCGTGTGAGTGATATCCGGAATAAAATCATATTCACTTTACTCATGCTTATCGTCTTTCGCATAGGTGCGTTTATTCCTGTGCCGTATGTTAACGCTGATGTGTTACAGGCACAGTCTCAAATGGGAGTATTTGATCTTCTTAATACATTTGGCGGCGGTGCGCTTTACCAATTCTCTATTTTCGCAATGGGGATTACTCCTTACATCACAGCTTCAATCATCATCCAGCTGCTTCAGATGGATGTTGTGCCGAAGTTTACTGAGTGGTCTAAGCAGGGTGAAGTCGGCCGCCGTAAATTGGCTCAGTTCACAAGATACTTTACGATTGTCCTTGGATTTATCCAAGCGTTGGGTATGTCATACGGATTTAACAATTTGGCTAACGGATTGCTGATTGAAAAATCCGGCGTATCCACATATCTGATCATCGCTTTAGTACTCACTGGCGGAACTGCCTTTTTAATGTGGCTTGGAGAACAAATCACATCTCATGGAGTAGGCAACGGAATATCGATCATTATCTTCGCGGGGATTGTGTCTAGTATTCCGAAAACGGTTGGACAAATATATGAGACTCAATTTGTCGGCAGCAACGATCAGCTGTTTATTCATATTGTGAAAGTCGCTCTTCTTGTGATTGCGATTTTAGCAGTTATTGTTGGAGTTATTTTCATTCAGCAAGCTGTACGGAAAATTGCGATTCAATATGCTAAAGGCACAGGTCGTTCACCTGCTGGCGGAGGTCAGTCTACTCACCTTCCATTGAAAGTGAATCCTGCCGGTGTTATTCCAGTAATCTTTGCGGTTGCGTTTTTAATAACACCGCGTACGATCGCGTCATTCTTTGGAACAAACGATGTGACAAAGTGGATTCAAGCCAACTTTGACAATACACATCCGGTGGGGATGACTATATATGTTGCGTTAATTATTGCCTTTACGTACTTTTATGCTTTTGTCCAGGTTAATCCTGAACAAATGGCTGATAACCTTAAAAAACAGGGTGGCTATATCCCGGGGGTTCGTCCAGGGAAAATGACTCAAGATAGAATTACGAGCATTTTGTATCGACTTACGTTTGTGGGTGCTTTATTCTTAGCCGTGATTTCCATTCTTCCTATCTTTTTCATTCAATTCGCTGGATTGCCTCAAAGTGCACAAATTGGCGGAACATCTTTGTTAATTGTTGTCGGGGTAGCCTTGGAGACAATGAAACAACTAGAAAGCCAGTTGGTGAAACGAAACTACCGTGGATTTATGAAAAACTAGAGGAAATGGATTTATCCATTCCCTCTTAATTAAGAGAGGACGGGGGAAATCCGAATGAACTTAGTCTTAATGGGGCTTCCTGGTGCCGGTAAAGGTACACAGGGCGAACGAATTGTTGAGGATTATGGAATACCTCACATCTCAACAGGAGATATGTTCCGTGCTGCTATGAAAGAGGAAACATCACTCGGACTCGAAGCAAAATCTTATATTGATAAGGGAGAGCTCGTACCTGATGAAGTCACAATTGGAATTGTCAAAGAAAGACTTGGCAAAGATGATTGTGAAAGAGGTTTTCTTCTGGACGGATTTCCGCGAACAGTCGCTCAAGCCGAAGCTCTTGAAGAAATTCTTGAAGAATACGGCAAGCCGATTGATTATGTCATTAACATTAAAGTTGATAAAGATTCTTTAATGGAACGTCTGACTGGACGCAGAATTTGCAGTGTTTGCGGCACAACCTATCATTTAGTCTTTAATCCGCCGAAAACGCCGGGTGTTTGTGATAAAGACGGAGGCGAACTCTATCAACGGGCAGATGATAATGAGGAAACAGTCTCTAAACGGCTTGAGGTAAACATGAAGCAGACTCAGCCTTTACTCGATTTCTATTCTGAGAAAGGTTATCTTGTAAACGTGAATGGCCAGCAGGACATTCAAGATGTTTATGCAGATGTGAAGGATCTTCTTGGAGGATTAAAAAAATGATTATCTGTAAAACCCCACGTGAACTTGGTATCATGCGGGAAGCAGGGCGAATCGTGGCTTTGACTCACGAAGAGTTAAAAAAGCACATTAAACCAGGAATCTCGACAAAAGAATTGGATCAAATTGCCGAACGTTTTATTAAGAAGCAGGGTGCAATCCCATCTTTTAAGGGGTATAATGGGTTTCGCGGGAGCATTTGCGTATCAGTGAATGAAGAGCTCGTTCACGGCATTCCTGGCAGCAGGGTGCTGCGTGACGGTGACATCATCAGTATTGATATCGGTGCTAAATTAAATGGTTATCATGGTGACTCTGCATGGACATATCCGGTAGGAAACATCAGTGATGATGATAAAAAACTTCTGGAAGTGACAGAGGAATCTTTATATAAAGGCTTGCAGGAAGCAAAACCAGGTGAACGTTTGTCGAATATTTCCCACGCAATACAAACGTATGTCGAAAATGAGCAGTTTTCAGTTGTTAGGGAGTATGTCGGACATGGTGTTGGTCAAGACTTGCATGAGGACCCGCAAATTCCTCATTACGGTCCGCCCAACAAAGGACCACGGCTTAAACCTGGCATGGTTCTCGCTATTGAACCTATGGTGAACGCTGGCAGCCGCTATGTGAAAACTTTGGCTGATAACTGGACGGTTGTAACGGTAGATGGGAAAAAGTGTGCTCATTTTGAACATACAATTGCGATTACGGAAACGGGTTTTGATATACTGACAAAAGTCTAGATGATGACATCATTCCGAAGGCAGATGTTTTTCCGGCTTGATAGGGCAGAAGGTTCGGTTTAACATTGGCAGGAGCGAATTCATCTTGCCGTTGTCGGTGGAATTGTAATCATCATGTACTAATAGCAGACGGAGAAAAGCGTACATTTCATTCTCCTAAGAAATAGAATATCAATCATTTAACCCTTTATGATTGCGTATCTCCGGAAGTTCAGAACAGTATAAACGAAACAGGGCGTGTGACAAACGGAAAACTGAGATTTTCTCTTTTGAAATTTGTCAGAAAGCAAGTTACTGATTTGAAGAAGGGAGAACACTTGAATGGCGAAAGACGATGTAATTGAAGTGGAAGGTACGATAGTCGAAACATTGCCAAACGCGATGTTCAAAGTTGAACTCGAAAATGGACACACTGTTTTGGCTCACGTATCTGGTAAAATCCGCATGCACTTCATTCGCATTTTACCTGGAGACAAAGTTACGGTAGAATTATCTCCATATGACTTAACTCGTGGCAGGATTACGTACCGTTACAAATAAAGCACTCCGGAAACTGAAGGAGGTTGGAAACACATGAAAGTGAGACCATCAGTTAAACCAATCTGCGAAAAATGTAAAGTTATTCGCAGAAAAGGAAAAGTAATGGTGATCTGTGAAAATCCAAAGCATAAACAAAAACAAGGATAATTTATAAGGAGGTGCCCAGAGAATGGCTCGTATTGCTGGTGTAGATATCCCACGTGACAAACGTGTTGTTATTTCTTTAACATATGTCTTCGGAATTGGCCGCACAACGGCTCAGCAAGTCTTGAAAGAGGCTGGTGTTTCAGAAGATACTCGTGTGCGTGATCTTACTGAAGAAGAACTTGGTAAAATCCGTGATGTTATTGACAAACTGAAAGTAGAAGGTGACCTTCGCCGTGAAGTTTCTCTTAACATTAAGCGTCTGATCGAAATCGGAAGCTACCGCGGAATCCGTCATCGCAGAGGTTTGCCTGTTCGCGGACAAAACTCTAAAAACAATGCGCGTACTCGTAAAGGTCCGCGTCGTACTGTAGCTAACAAGAAAAAATAAGTAAGGGAGGTACCTAAACAATGGCTGCTGCTCGTAAATCTAACACGCGTAAACGTCGCGTGAAAAAGAATATTGAGTCTGGAATTGCTCATATTCGTTCAACTTTCAATAACACGATCGTTACGATCACTGACACTCATGGTAATGCTCTTTCTTGGTCTAGTGCCGGAGCTCTAGGATTCAGAGGTTCTCGTAAATCTACTCCTTTTGCTGCACAAATGGCTGCAGAAACAGCTGCTAAAGGTTCAATCGAACATGGACTTAAAACTCTTGAGGTTACTGTAAAAGGCCCTGGTTCAGGTCGTGAAGCTGCTATCCGTGCGCTTCAAGCTGCTGGATTAGAAGTCACTGCTATCAGAGACGTAACTCCTGTTCCTCATAACGGATGCCGTCCACCAAAACGTCGCCGCGTGTAATTTGTTTGTATAGATTTTGTGTCCCTGTCAATAATGGGTTATGATACAGTTATTTATTAAACGAATGCACCGACTCGTTGCCTGAGCACATACGGGACTAAACAATGGGGAATTTCGGATGGAATCTCATATGATTCTATTCGAGGTTTCGACGTTTTGAAGGAGGGTTTTAAGTAATGATCGAGATTGAAAAACCAAAAATCGAAACGGTTGAAATCAGCGACGATGCCAAATTTGGTAAGTTTGTCGTAGAGCCACTTGAGCGTGGATATGGTACAACTCTGGGTAACTCCTTACGTCGTATCCTCTTATCCTCACTCCCTGGTGCCGCTGTAACATCAATCCAGATAGATGGTGTACTGCACGAATTCTCGACAATTGAAGGCGTTGTGGAAGATGTTACAACGATTATCTTAAACATTAAAAAGCTTGCATTGAAAATCTACTCTGATGAAGAGAAGACGCTAGAAATTGATGTACAGGGTGATGGAACTGTAACAGCGGCTGATATTACACACGATAGTGATGTAGAGATCTTAAATCCTGATCTTCATATCGCGACTCTTGGTGAGAATGCGAGTTTCCGAGTTCGCCTTACTGCTCAAAGAGGACGTGGGTATACGCCTGCTGACGCAAACAAAAGAGACGATCAGCCTATCGGCGTGATTCCGATCGATTCAATCTATACGCCAGTTTCTCGTGTATCATATCAAGTAGAGAACACTCGTGTAGGCCAGGTTGCAAACTATGACAAACTTACACTTGATGTTTGGACTGATGGAAGCACTGGACCTAAAGAAGCGATTGCGCTTGGTTCAAAGATTTTAACTGAACACCTTAATATATTCGTTGGTTTAACTGACGAAGCTCAGCATGCTGAAATCATGGTTGAAAAAGAAGAAGATCAAAAAGAGAAAGTTCTTGAAATGACGATTGAAGAATTGGATCTTTCTGTTCGTTCTTACAACTGCTTAAAGCGTGCGGGTATCAACACGGTTCAAGAGCTTGCGAACAAGACGGAAGAAGATATGATGAAAGTTCGTAATCTAGGACGTAAATCACTTGAAGAAGTGAAAGCGAAACTAGAAGAACTTGGACTCGGACTTCGCAAAGACGATTGACTAGTTTCCCTTGTGAACTAGGATTTTCGTGTGTTTATAATTCAGAAAAAGCATTCCAATAAAGGAGGGGACATCACATGTCATACAGAAAACTAGGACGTACGAGTGCACAGCGTAAGGCTATGCTTCGTGATCTTACAACTGATTTGATCATCAACGAAAGAATCGAAACAACTGAAACACGTGCGAAAGAACTTCGCTCTGTAGTTGAAAAAATGATCACGCTTGGCAAACGCGGTGATCTTCACGCTCGCCGTCAAGCTGCTGCATACATCCGCAACGAGGTTGCTAACGAAGAAAATAACCAAGATGCACTTCAAAAATTATTCTCTGACATTGCAACTCGTTACGAGGAGCGCCAAGGTGGATACACACGTATTATGAAGCTTGGTCCTCGCCGTGGTGACGGAGCACCAATGGCAATTATCGAATTGGTTTAATCACATATTTTTGTGTATCTAAAGAAGGGCGGGACAGTTTCTAACTGGATCTATGCCCTTTTTTTAGATACTGCAACTTTTTCAATAGAGAGACAAGCAGAGTATGAGCTGAGAGGAGGCCGGTTGTCCGTGAATCAAAATCAGTTGATATCGGTAGAGGATATCGTTTTTCGATATCGGAAAGACGCAGAAAGACGAGCACTAGATGGCGTCTCCCTGCAGGTGTATGAGGGTGAATGGCTTGCAATTGTAGGTCATAACGGTTCAGGGAAATCAACACTGGCCCGGGCATTGAATGGTTTAATCCTTCCTGAATCAGGCGACATAAAGGTTGCTGGAATTCAACTGACAGAGGAGTCAGTGTGGGAAGTGCGTAAGAAGATTGGAATGGTCTTTCAAAATCCGGATAACCAATTTGTCGGAACGACAGTTCGCGATGATGTGGCTTTTGGTTTAGAAAACAATGGTGTACCGCGGGAAGAAATGATTGAGAGAGTAGATTGGGCTGTCAAACAGGTCAACATGCAGGATTTTCTTGATCAAGAGCCGCACCATCTCTCCGGAGGCCAAAAGCAGAGAGTTGCGATAGCAGGGATTATTGCCGCACGTCCTGATATTATTATCTTAGATGAAGCAACATCCATGCTTGACCCGATCGGGCGAGAAGAAGTGCTTGAAACGGTAAGACATTTAAAAGAGCAAGGCATGGCAACTGTCATCTCGATTACACATGATCTGAATGAGGCAGCAAAAGCTGACAGAATCATTGTCATGAATGGCGGTAAGAAATATGCCGAGGGTACGCCTGAAGAAATTTTTAAATTGAATAAGGAACTTGTTCGAATCGGGCTTGATTTACCCTTCTCATTCCAGCTCAGCCAGCTCTTAAGAGAAAATGGACTGGCTTTGGAAGAAAATCATTTGACTCAGGAAGGGCTGGTGAACGAGCTATGGACATTACAATCAAAGATGTAGAGCATCGCTATCAGATAAAGACGCCGTTTGAGCGCCTTGCCCTGTATGATATCAATGCATCGATTAAGGAAGGCAGCTATGTGGCCGTAATAGGGCATACAGGCTCCGGTAAATCCACTCTTCTTCAGCACCTGAATGGTCTCCTGAAGCCTACAAAGGGGCATATTTCATTAGGCAGTACCGTTATACAGGCAGGAAAAAAGAATAAAGAGCTTAAATCCCTCCGAAAAAAAGTCGGAATCGTTTTCCAATTCCCCGAACATCAATTATTCGAAGAAACAGTTCTTAAAGATATTTCATTTGGACCGATGAACTTTGGTGTGAAAAAGGAAGACGCTGAACAAAAAGCGAGAGAGATGCTGAAGCTTGTAGGTTTATCTGAAGAGCTTCTGGACAGATCACCTTTTGAATTAAGCGGAGGACAAATGCGCAGGGTTGCAATTGCCGGGGTGCTTGCGATGGATCCTGAAGTGCTTGTTCTCGATGAGCCGACAGCAGGGCTGGATCCAAGAGGGCGAAAAGAGATCATGGACATGTTTTATGAGCTCCACCAACGGGGAAACCTGACGACAATTCTTGTTACCCACAGCATGGAGGATGCGGCTGCCTATGCTGATGAAATGATCGTGATGCATAAAGGAACTATCCAGGCATCAGGCAGTCCGCGAGACTTGTTCTTAAAAGGGGAAGAAATGGCCGGCTGGGGGCTGGACCTTCCGGAAACGATTAAATTCCAAAGACAGCTGGAAGCCGCACTTGGTATCAAATTTAAAGAACCTCTGCTCACAATAGAAGATGCCGCTGCTGAAATCCGTGCTCTTTTTCAGGGGGGAAAAACCTTATGATGGACAGCATGATTATCGGCAAGTATGTGCCGGGTTCTTCGCTTGTGCACCGGCTTGATCCAAGAACAAAATTGGTTACGATCTTTTTGTTTGTCTGTATCGTTTTCCTGGCCAATAATGTGCAGACATATGCGCTGCTTGGTTTATTTACAGCAGGCGTTGTTTCCTTAACAAGAGTTCCTTTTTCCTTTTTGATGAAAGGGCTAAAGCCGATCATCTGGATTGTTCTTTTTACGTTCCTGCTCCATATTTTCATGACACATGAAGGGCCGGTTATTTTTGAACTTGGCTTTTTCAAGATCTATGAGGGCGGTTTGGTACAAGGGATTTTCATTTCCCTTAGGTTCGTCTATCTGATTTTAATAACCACTCTATTAACGCTGACAACAACACCTATTGAGATTACCGATGGGATGGAACAGCTGCTCAACCCATTTAAAAAATTGAAGCTTCCTGTTCATGAGCTGGCTCTTATGATGTCGATCTCTTTACGGTTTATCCCAACCTTGATGGAGGAGACAGATAAGATTATGAAGGCTCAGATGGCGAGAGGCGTGGATTTTACAAGCGGACCGCTTAAAGACAGAGTGAAGGCAATTGTGCCGCTGCTAGTCCCACTCTTTGTCAGTGCGTTTAAGCGTGCTGAAGAGCTTGCGGTTGCAATGGAAGCAAGAGGCTATCAAGGCGGAGAGGGCCGCACTAAATACAGAAAGCTTGTATGGACGGCAAAGGATACGTCTGTCATCGTCAGCTTGTTCATATTGGCTGCTCTGTTATTTTTCTTAAGGGCTTAGAGGTGCTTTATGAGACTGAAATGCACGATTTCTTATGACGGACATTTGTTTAAAGGATATCAAGTACAGCCGGGTAAAAGAACGGTTCAGGATGAGCTGGAGAAGGCGCTGGCTGTCCTGCATAAGTCAAAAGACAGAATCCCGGTCGTTTCCTCTGGAAGGACGGACAGCGGGGTTCATGCAGCCGGACAGGTGATTCATTTTGATACACCGCTCTCTATTCCGGCTGAGAGATGGCCATATGCTTTAAATGCACTGCTTCCGGATGATATTGCAGTCAAAACGGCAGAAATTGCGGATGATGGGTTCCATGCACGATTTAGCGCAGTTAAAAAGGAATATCGCTACTTTGTATACACGGAGAAACACCCGGACGTATTTAAACGGCATTACGCTTACCATTTTTCATATCGCCTCAATGTGCAGAACATGAGAGAAGCGGCAAAGCATCTTGTAGGAACACATGATTTTACAAGCTTTTGTGCGGCTAAAACGGAAGTGCAGGACAAAGTGAGAACGATTTACGAACTCGATTGGACTGAGACTGATGACGGCCTGCAAATGCGGATCACAGGCAGCGGTTTCCTATATAATATGGTCAGAATTATTGCAGGTACTTTGCTGGATGCAGGTATTGAAAAAATTTCTCCTGATGATGTGAAATCCATGCTGGAAGCGAAGGACCGCGAAGCAGCAGGGCGCACAGCACCGGGACACGGACTGTACTTATGGAACGTTTACTATGACAACTAAACCAGGTGTATAATATTTTCTTGACAGAGTCTGCATAAAGTTATAAGATATCATATGGTATGTATTTCAACCCCACGATAAGCCCCGGAACTTATTGTGTTGTGAAATAGAACGTAATCGAAGTTTATTGAAAATGACAGATCATTTAGGAGGGAAATTCAATGCGTACAACACCTATGGCTAACGCAAGTACTATTGAACGCAAGTGGTTAGTTGTTGATGCTGCTGGCAAGACTTTAGGTCGTCTTTCTTCAGAAGTTGCAGCTATCCTTCGCGGAAAACACAAACCAACTTACACACCACACGTTGATACTGGAGATCATGTGATCATCATCAACGCTGAAAAAATCGAGTTAACTGGTAAAAAGTTAACTGACAAAATCTACTACCGTCACACTCAACATCCAGGCGGATTAAAATCAAGAACTGCTCTTGAAATGCGTACAAACTACCCTGAGAAAATGCTTGAGCTTGCTATCAAAGGCATGCTTCCAAAAGGTTCTCTAGGTCGTCAAATGTTCAAAAAATTGAACGTATACCGTGGTTCTGAGCATCCACATGAAGCACAAAAACCTGAAGTTTACGAACTTCGCGGTTAATTAAAAAGGAGGTTACCAATTTGGCACAGGTTCAATATTACGGTACTGGCCGTCGTAAAAGCTCTGTAGCGCGTGTGCGCTTAGTTCCAGGAGAAGGTCGTATCGTCGTTAATAATCGTGAAATCAGCGAGCACATCCCATCTCCAGCTCTAATCGAAGATATCAAACAACCATTAACTTTGACTGAAACAGCTGGAACTTATGATGTTTTAGTAAACGTACATGGAGGCGGCTTATCTGGTCAAGCTGGAGCAATCCGTCATGGTATCGCTCGTGCTTTGCTTGAAGCAGATCCAGAATACCGTGCAACACTTAAACGTGCAGGTCTTCTGACTCGTGACGCTCGTATGAAAGAACGTAAAAAATACGGTCTTAAAGGCGCTCGTCGTGCACCTCAGTTCTCAAAACGTTAATTTTACGTTTCAAAGCTCTCAACCATGGGTTGGGGGCTTTTTTTATTTTCTTTTAAGAATTAAAACAGAAGCGATTAAACAGGCATCCTTTTTTTGCTTTATAAAACGATCGTCTTTAAATGCCGGTCTTTCTCACAAGGTTTCGAATAGTTTAACCTCAGCTCCAGCACAAAATATGTCACCTTTCAATTCAATGCTTCAATGATCTATCTTGAGCCCCTGTAAATTCAAGCGCATGCTATTCTATGACTGGTGTATCTGCATCTAGATAAATAGAGCGCATCTGCGTGCTCCATTCAAACGTCCTTTGCAAATGGCATACGCATTTATTCGCTAAAATGGTTTGTTATCACAAATTGAAGGATTTTCAACTCGTTTTTGGAAACACGGAACCGTTCAAATACCAATTCGCATCGCAGAAAGAAACGTCTAGTGCTGAAGTGAGTCTTACATAAGTGTTCAAATGCCATAGGGTAATGAAAAGCGTAATGCCGGCATCAAGTGCTTTGTCATTAATTTGATTTGAAAAAGTGATATTATAATCACTAGCAATAAAATCACATATCTCCTTTGTTAATTTATTGCGGTTTTATGAATTTTTTTCCGAATATGCAAAGGGAAAGCGGTATCAATCTAGAAATATTTGTTATACTCTAAACATTAAAGTAAGGAGAACGATTCATGAATGCGTTAGTAGATCATAATAGCAAAGCCTGGGATCAAAAAGTAGAGACAGGCAATGAATGGACTGTTGCTGTAGAGCGGCATGTCATTGAACAAGCGAAAAAAGGGAATTGGGATATAAGGTTAACACCTATTAAAAATGTGCCAAAGGATTGGTTTCCTCCTGTAAAAGGCTTGAAGGTGCTTTGTTTGGCTTCAGGAGGCGGACAGCAGGCCCCGGTTTTAGCGGCAGCCGGAGCGGATGTCACCGTCTTAGATAACTCAGAACAGCAGCTTGGACAGGACAGAATGGTTGCTGATCGCGACGGCTTGACCATACGCACCGTGAAAGGAAGTATGGATGATCTCAGTCAATTTGAAGATGAATCATTTGATTTCATCGTACATCCAGTTGCCAATGTTTTTGTTGAAGATATCCTGCCGGTTTGGAAAGAAGCGCACCGCGTGCTGAAAAGAAATGGCGTTTTAATTTCAGGATTTGTTAATCCAGTTGTTTTTCTGTTTGACATTGAATTAGAAGAGCAGGGCGTTTTAAAAGTAAAGCACTCTATTCCATACGCCGACTCAGAAGATCTTCCAAAACATAAGGTGAAAAAGCTGATTGAAAATAATGAAGCTCTGGAATTCGGGCATTCCTTAGAAGACCAAATTAAGGGACAGCTCGATGCCGGTTTTATTGTCACTGGTTTTTATGAAGATAAAGGCGGTTTTGTATTGGATCAATACATTAATACATATTCTGCAACAAGAAGCATTAAAGTATGAAGGCAGCGACCTATTAGAGGGAGCTGCCTTTTATTATTGTGCTGCCTCTGCTTTTGTGAACAAACATAAGTTCCCTACCCCGCAGAAAGCTGCTTTTTTTACACTCTTTTTAATATGTTCAAGTTATCGACACCTTCATTTGGGCGAATTTCCAACCGAATTTGGGCATGGTTTCACCTCCCAAACCTCAAAATAACCGGTAAAAGGAGAGTGAATTTGTATGGCAGAGGTACTGTCTTTTATGGATGTGAAACGCCAAAAGGATTTTGAATTAGAAAAAAACTTGCTCAAAGAACTCTCACTTAGACAAATCATTCAGTCTGTAAAGGCATGTCTTACTCCATTATATCCATTTTTGCAGGATGAAAGGGACGTTATTAGTGAAGGCTGTATTGATTTTGCGATAGAAGCTTATTTGTTAGGCGGGCGTTTCGGGGTTTTCGGGTATTATGGAGAATCTATGCAAAGTGTTAGTGCCCGCTCTGCAAGGGAAGAAGAAGAGCTTCGTATGGAGTTTTTTGAATACCTTTATCATTGGACACATGAGCAATACGCAACGTTTGATAAAAACACAGTTTATGAAGCTGCACGAAAATTCATCAAAGACTGGTGGACAGAAGGGTTTGTCCAAAGAGAAAAACAATGTAAGCTTCGCATGCGTTAATCATATTTCCCGACCCTGTCCCATACTTATGTAATAACGGACAAGCGGGAGGGGAAGGGATGAGGAAAAAGCTTAAATGGCTCAGTTTTATGCTAGGCTTCATCGTATTACTGTTTCTATTCAAGTATCAATTCAGCAATAACGATTCTTGGAATCCGTGGAGTCTGCCTTTGAGCGGAAAAATTATTTATCTTGATCCAGGTCATGGCGGGCCTGATGGAGGGGCAGTGGGCGGCAAGCTGTTAGAGAAGGATATAACCCTGGAAGTGGCTTTCAGAGTCAGGGATTATCTTCAGGAACAAGGGGCCTTAGTGATTATGACTAGAGAAAGTGACACCGATCTAGCTCCTGAAGGGACAAGAGGCTATAGTAAACGAAAAGCGGAAGACTTAAGACAGCGAGTAAACTTAATTAACAATTCAGAGGCTGAGCTCTACCTTAGCATTCATCTTAATGCGATCCCGTCACAAAAATGGAGCGGAGCCCAAAGCTTTTATTACGGAAAATACGAGGAAAACGAGAAAATTGCAAAATACATTCAGGATGAGTTGAGAACAAACCTGGAGAATACAACCCGAAAAGCAAAGAGAATTCATGGTATTTACTTAATGCAAAACGTCACAAAACCAGGTGCGCTTGTGGAAGTCGGTTTTTTATCCAATCCTGGAGAAGCAAAGATGCTGGGGAAACCGAAATATCAGGACAAAGTGGCATCTTCCATATATAAAGGAATATTGAGATACTTTACAGAAAAAGGCGACCCTCCGGAGTAAAGGAGGGTTTTCTCATGGTTCTAAGCAAAAGACACCTGCTGTTTATGTATGATATAATAATGTTTGTAAACGAATACACAAAAGGGTGAGGTTCGATGATAAGAGAAGATGAAGTAAGAAAACTAGTCGGTGAAATGCGCGAACCTTTTCTTCAAAGACCTCTGGGAGAATTGGATGCCGTTAAGGAAGTAAAAATAAAGCCTGAAAAACGGCATGTCAGTGTAAAATTGGCTCTTGCAAAAACCGGAACAGCAGAACAAATGCAGGTTCAGCAAGAAATCGTAAATGTCTTAAAAGGGGCAGGCGCTGAGACGGTAGGCCTTCGATTTGAAGAGCTGCCTGAAGAAACAGTTGCGAAATTTCGGGCGCCGTCAACAGAGAACAAAACATTGTTAAATATGGATAACCCGCCGGTTTTCCTTGCTGTAGCGAGCGGAAAAGGCGGAGTAGGCAAATCAACTGTGTCAGTGAACCTTGCTATTTCTCTGGCTCGGCTTGGGAAAAAGGTCGGTTTAATTGACGCGGATATCTACGGCTTTAGTGTGCCGGATATGATGGGCATTACAGTACGTCCAACAATTGAAGGAGACAAACTGCTTCCTGTTGAACGCTTCGGTGTAAAGGTCATGTCGATGGGTTTCTTCGTTGAAGAAAATGCTCCTGTCGTCTGGAGAGGGCCAATGCTGGGCAAGATGCTCAACAACTTTTTCCACGAAGTAGAATGGGGAGAAGTAGACTATATCGTTCTCGATCTTCCGCCTGGAACAGGGGACGTCGCACTTGATGTACATACGATGCTTCCGAGCAGTAAAGAAATTATCGTATCAACGCCGCACCCGACTGCAGCCTTTGTTGCGGCCAGAGCGGGGTCTATGGCTATTAAAACAGATCATGAGGTCGTTGGCGTCATAGAGAACATGGCTTATTATGAAAGTGCAAAGACTGGGGAAAGAGAATATGTCTTTGGCAAAGGCGGCGGAGATAAACTTGCTGAGGAGCTTAAAGTGCCTTTGCTCGGCAGAATACCGTTAAAACAGCCTGATTGGGATAAAGACCAATTTGCTCCGTCTGTTTATGACGAAAGCCATCCAATCGGTGAAATATATCATGACATTGCAAAAAAAGTCGTTGAAAAAATGGAAGTGCAAATATAAAAAGGCGAACCGGGATTTTTTGATCCCGGCTTCCCTTTACTCACCTTCTTTAGCGGTTTCTGCTGCTGCTTTTTTCAGTTCATCTTCGAACTGTTTTTTGTAAAGCGGACTAGAAAGTGTTTCAGTAATTACTTGTTCTAAATAACTGCGGAATTCTTGGCTTTTTGCCAGTTCGCTGTATTTTTTATTCATTCCCGGGTCCTGCATAACACTCATCAGCATTTTCTGGTAATCCGGATCCTTCATCAGCTTTTTAATTACTTTTTCATGCTCTGTTTGAAGGGTTTTAGCAAAGCTTTCCGCAAATTCAGTGTCTTCAAAGATGTTTTTCCAAAAATCCGCACCTTTTTTAGAGGTGAGTGTTTTTTCTATTGTTCCTTTAATGGCATCCTGATCAATCACCAGTGCTTCATTCATCGCATCATCGTTTAATAATTCCTTAATTGCTTTCTTTCCATCATCTGTTTTTAATATATCAACAACCATTTTTTTGGTCTGATCATAATCCATATCCGCTGCTTGGTCTTTTGGAGCGCAAGCTGTTACAGATAATATCAAAAAACAGCCCATCAATAGCGTTTTGGCTTTTGACATGCTTAAGCTCCTTTCACATACTTATCTTACTTTTAATATGATTCATCCGGTTGGAATTATACATAACAAAATATCGCGATCTGCGATTTTTGAGGGGTTGAATAAAGAAATGAAAAGCCGTGGCTTAGTTCGTTTTTTCTTTTCTATTTTAGCTGTCGGAGCGGTTGTCACAAGTGTTGTGGGTTTTGCTTTAAAATGGGGGGGATATAAGGAGCTGTTTCTGAATTTTGAAGCGGGCCAGATTTTCTCTGTTTTATTTTGGTTTATCGGTGTCGGCATGATTTTTAGTGTCATCAGTCAAATGGGTTTTTTCGTGTTTTTAACAGTTCACCGGTTTGCACTCGAAATATTAAGATCTTCATCATTATGGAATTTACTGCAGCTGTTTTTCATCCTGTTTGTCGCTTTTGATTTAATGTACGTGCGGTTTTTATTTTTCGGAGATAGAGGAGAGTCAATGGCTGGCTATGCGTGGCTGCCGTTATTTTTATTGATCTTCGGTTTGCTTACCGCGTATATAAAACAAAAGCAGTCCTCAAAGAAAACGTTTGTGTCATCTTTATTTTTAATGGTTGTGATCACTGCATTGGAATGGTTTCCTGCGCTCAGAGTAAATGATGAGGACTGGCTTTACTTAATGCTCTTTCCGTTAATGGCGTGTAATGCTTTTCAATTGCTGATGCTGCCGAAGTTTGCAGCGAAATAATTTATTTTACTTCGGCGGATTTAGCATCTGTGTTTGCAATGAGATCTCCCACGTTGACATTTTTTAAACCTTTTTCTCTCATATGATGGATAATCTCAGGCAGGGCCTCTTCTGTTTGTTTAGCTGAGTCTGAGGCGTGTAAAAGAATAATGTCTCCTCCTGAAACTTGGCGGTTTACATTATCGACGATTTTTTCAACGCCTGGATTCGTCCAGTCATGGGAGTTCACACTATAGTGAACGACTGTATAGTTATATTGTTTTGCGATTGATAGGACATTTTTATTGAACTGACCGGTAGGAGGTCTTAGGAGCCGTATGTCTTTGATTCCTAATTTTTCAAAGGCGGTGCGCGCACGGTTAATGTCCTTTTTTATTTCACTATCCTCTAGATTGGCATAGTTTTTATAAGCATAACCCATACTTCCTATTTGATGGCCGTCCTTTACAATGCGAGCCACCGTGTCCGGGTGGCGCTCGGCCCAAGAAGCGGAAAGAAAAAACGTCGCGTTTTTGATGCCGTTGGTTTTCAGGGTATTAAGAATAGGCTCGGCTTTCTCATCGCCCCAGCTGATATCAAAGGTAAGAGCAATGTCTTTTGAATCTGTTTCTCCTTTATAAATGGCTTTCGGTCCGCTGTCAGTCGAAAACACAGGGAGCGGGACAGCTCTTTGGATATAAAAAAAGCTGGCTGCAGCAAATGCGGCGATAAGTATAATGATAAATTGTTTAACGCGTTTTATGTGCCACACATAGAAGTGATTCACTGATGATGCCTCCTTATCTTGTCCATCATTCTTGTGTTACATCTTATGTGCCTGGCCAAACGAATATAACTGATAAAAAGTCTCTTTAAAACAGATTAAATTAGTTATTGACCATTTGATAATATCCGTGTTATATTATTATTCGTCGCTGATGAACAGCTGACAACAAATAAAAGCTTCATTAACCCTTTAAAAAAAGTGTTGACTTAAAAGAAGCTGAATGTTATAGTAATAAAGCTGCTTCGTTAAGCGGCATAAATGATCTTTGAAAACTAAACAAGACAAAACGTACCTGTTAATTCAAGTTTTAATATAAATCGCACAGCGATGTGCGTAGTCAGTCAAACTACTTTATCGGAGAGTTTGATCCTGGCTCAGGACGAACGCTGGCGGCGTGCCTAATACATGCAAGTCGAGCGGACAGATGGGAGCTTGCTCCCTGATGTTAGCGGCGGACGGGTGAGTAACACGTGGGTA
>NZ_JAHVOC010000012.1:0-73878 GCF_025696525.1 Bacillus sp. XT-2 | reverse complement strand
CTTAACAGCATTAATCGAACCACGACCGCCATCGTAGAACGCACTGTCAAAGAATACATTTATTATTATAACAACATTCGTATTCAAACGAAACTAAACAGCCAATCACCGATAAGCTATCGGCAATTGGCTGTATAAAAGGTGTTTTGATCCCTGTCTCAAAAACGGGGGTCAGTCCCCTCCCGGGATGCTTTTTCTTATTCGCCAAGCTTTTCAATTTGCCCCATCACATCAGTCATTTGCTTAGCGTTTTGGACCAATTCGGATTGCTCCAATTCCTCAAGCGATACCTTTCCTTCTTCCACTTGCTGCAAGACGTCTTCCGCACTTTTTTGCAATGTGTCGTTATGCTCCTGCAGGGTGTTGTGAAGCTCCGCTGCGGCATCAGGCGGTGTTAATTCATTAAAATCAGCCGCTTCCTTTTGAATAGACTCAAGCTGTGTCTCTAGTTTTTCTTTCGCCTCAGTGTCATTTACAGCTTCCTCAGCCAATGCAGGCGCTTCCTCTGCAAACCTCTTCACCTTTTCCACATAAGCTGACGCTTCATTTGTATAATCCAGCCCGTCATTCACCTGATCCAGTATTCCGCATCCGCCTGCCCCCAAAAGACCCGCGCCGGCCAAAACCGTCAGAACCATTTTCTTCATTGTTTGCCCCCTTATCGTTTCTTCTTCATTTTTTCTTTTAAGATCGGAATCAATTTCTCTTTCGCTAATGGCAGCCCCTTCTTCACCAATTCACGTTTCAGCCATTTCTTCAGCTTAGACATCGTAAATCTCCTCTCCCTTTTTTGATAAAAATGAAAAAAACTCCACCGATTTGGTGAAGTTCAGAAACAAAAAGACCTTCACCAAATCAGATTTGGCAAAGGTCTCGCTAACAATCAAATTGCCAGCAAAGCCGAGGACACCATGTCCCGTAATGACGACTTTACTGTGAAAGCTACTCCCCTTTGGAGTGTTCATTTTTATTACTTTCATTCTAAAGCAATGGGCTTTTCCAGTCAAATTCCTGCTGTCCGTTTACATAAAAGAGAGCTGTGGTATTTAAAATTTGAATGGTATTTACATCCGGAGATCATGCTATGACAGAGGAGGTTTTCATCATGAGTCAAGAGCGCGTGAAACGGCCCGGGCATACCAGGTGGTATATATCTTCGTTACTGAGCGGCATTATCATTCTTAATTATTTTGATCGAGTGGCCATTTCTGTAGCTGCCCCGGCGATACAAGATTCGTTTCACCTCACAGCAACTGAACTCGGCATTGTGTTTTCGATTTACACATATTCGTACACACTGATGCAGCTGCCCGTCGGAAGTTTATTGGACAGGTTTGGCGTGGCCTGGGTCACAAGAATCGGAATGACGGTTTGGAGCATTTTAACGATCATTCTCGCTTTTTTACAAGGAAAACTGCTCTTATATGTGTTCCGATTTCTCATTGGGCTGACAAGCGCATCGGCGTTCCCCGCCGCTTCCAAAGCAACCGCTCTATGGTTTCCGCCAAGCGAACGGGGTCTGGCGAACTCACTGTTTGATTCAGCCGCCAAATTTTCAAATGTAATCGGAGCGCCGCTGGTCGCCTTTCTCGTCACAACATTTGACTGGCGGGTCGCCTTTTTAACAATCGGATGCATCAATGTGCTGTTTACCATCTTTTTCTGGCAGTACTATGAGCAGCCTGAACGGCACAAACGCATTTCCAAAAGCGAATTAAACTATATTCAGAAACACAATACAATCACAACAGAACAAATCCCCTATAAAACGGTCCCGCTTTTAAAAGCACTGTTTTCCAACCGTAAAGTATGGGGCTTAATGATCGGATTTACGGGGTACGGCTATACATTCAACCTGCTGCTTACATGGCTTCCGACTTTTTTTAAGCATACATACGGAATGGATCTCATGTCATCCGGTTTATTCACCGCCGTGCCGTGGCTGATCTCAACCATTTCCGGCATTGTGGTCGGCGGCTGGCTCGTCGATTACCTTATCAAAAAAGGCTATTCCAACACCAAGGTGTACCGAACCGTGATCATTGTAGGGATGAGCTTCGGCTTTTTCTTTTTAGGCTCCATTTTGACGAATAATATCACCGTCGCGATTATCTGCATTTCAATCGGCCTCGCCGGCGTTTCTGCAACGGCTCCGGTCGGCTGGTCCATCTCCGCAGAACTGGCCCCGATTGGCTCCGTTTCCATGCTGAGTTCCATGGTAAATCTGGCAAACAACCTATTCGGAGGCATAATCGCCGCTTCACTCACGGGATATTTGTTTGATGTGACAGGTTCCTTTACGCTCAGCTTCCTTGTTGCCGGTTTTGTATTGCTGCTCGGGCTGATTTTTTACGTGTTTGTGCTAGGAGATGTGAAAAGAATTAAGTTAGAGTAAAGAGTGCTTGTGTGCAAGCACTCTTTTCTTTGATCATATAACAGCTTTCTCGGGGGCTATATCCCATTCTCTCCGGGTAAAAATAACATCATTTTTATTCTTGACTCCAACCAAAGGTAAGGCCTCATAGTGATAGAGGAAGGAGGAATTGAGTTGTGAAGGTAACAGTAAAAGAACTGTCGCACATTGCGAACGTGACAATCAAAACGCTTTATCACTACCACAAAATCGGCGTGCTGGTCCCAAAAGAAATCAGCGAAGCCGGATATCGGTACTATGGTGCCGACGAGCTAAAAAGACTGCAGGAAATCCTTTTTTACAAAGAATTAGATATTCCTTTGTCAGAAATAAAAAGGTTATTAGATGAGGATGCTGACAGAACTGGCACATTAGAAAAGCAAAAAAAGCTGTTTGAAAAGAAAATTAAAAAGTACCAGCGCTTCGTTCAAACGGTCAATACGTCTTTAGAATACACAAGAAAAGGTGAGAACATGGATCATAAGGTAATGTTTAAAGGATTTGAAACCGCTGACGAATGGAAACAATCTTTAGCGGAACAAAATGACCCATTTAAAAGAGCATTACGATTTTGAAGTAGATACCCACGCTATCAATGTAGATGAAATGAACAAAATGGCGATAGAGGCAAAACATTTTCTTGATGGAATGGCTGATTTTTTAAGAAGCGGCGTGACGTATCATGACCCTGCCGTGCAAGAGCATGTCATGAATCATATTACGTTCCTGAATCAAAACGGACATCCGACAAGCAAAGAAGATTACGTAAAACAAACGCGATTTTTTATGCAGGATGATTTTCATCGAGGAATGTTAGAAGAGCAGCAAACCGGTTTATCTTATTATCTGACCGTCGTTGCAGAACACCTGTAGCGTGAGTCTTTGCCACTAACGCATTCCCTCTGCTCAAGTTGCGGCACCGCCAACAATCGATACATTCTGCCGGTCAACGCCAAAATTCAGCCCGTTCCATTTCAATACGGTTTGAACATATCCCAATGAGTCGGCGTTATACCTTCCGGCGATCCGCTGATACGCCAGCAATTCGTATACGCCGTCTCTGTTGAAATCAACCGGATACAAGCCGGATAAAGGATTGACCCAGCCTTCTATCGGCGCTTTTAAAACACCCTGATTCGTATAAATTTCATTCAAATAGTCACTGCCTTTGTAAGTAAGATCCAGTATATATTGTTCATGCTGGCGTTGACTGACCACGCTCGCTTTATATTGATTTAGATAGCTCACACTGTACTTGAATTCATCATTAAAAGAATCCGAATTGAAAATCTGCCTGAACTGCCGGTTCATATAGGCAAATACATATGCATAGATAGAGCCTCCGCTTCCCCCGGTATCGATTACAACAGCCACATCTTCCGTTTTATTGCCTGTCACATCAGCCAGAAAAAGTGACGGATTGTATCCGATATTGTTATGAAGCTGGATTTGCCGTTCCTGATGTGTTTTGCCGTTACGTATCACCAAAGTGATATTTCTCCATAGCGGACTGCCTGACGTTTGATTGCCAGTAAGGAAGACTTCATCAGCGACTCCATCACCGGTCACATCACCCCGCGCTGCAGTAATAATGGCGCGCGAGAAACCGGGCTGCCTATAGACATATGGATACTGGTAAAGCGTTGATTCTCCGCCATGATAAACCCAATAAGGTGCCATTCTGCTGTTGTATGGATTCAATTGAATTCACCCTTTCCTATTCACCTTCATGAATCATTATATGCAGGAAAAGGACACAGCAGATCACATGCAGCCCGTCTTGTTTCAGAATGTCTAAGCACTATAAACTAAATTAAATCCGTACCATATGAATTATCAATTGCACAAAGCCACTCACCTTGCATATTCTTCTTAAACACATAGGTCGCCCTTCTTTCCATCGCATACTCGGAATCCTTTTTATCCGATTCAAGCAGCGTTTGAGAAAGGACCAGAGCAGTGTCGCCTGCTTCCAAAATGACCATTTCCCCTTGCGTCGGGACAAGCTGATGATTGAAATAATTTGCGATCGCAATAAACGCTTTTTTGATTTCTTCTTTACCGCGTGCGATCATGCCAGGCTTCACAACTAAAATGGCATCCTCTGTATAGTAATTCATCAGTGTATCAAAATTTTCGTTCCGGATAGCCACATCACAAGCAGAAATGATCTCTTTAATTTGCTGTTCCAAAAGGTTCCCTCCCCATCATCACGGTTGGATATATTATACATTGTTTGAGGGGTTGATCATGAAAAAATAAAATGAAAAGTATACCTATTTCCTATATAATGCAAATAGCACGAACAAAACCTATATTTTACAAAGTTCCCGAGTGAAGGGGTGAACGATATTGTCTGTGGAATTCACATTACATGACAATAGACAGCATGAGATAAGCGCAGATTGCCAACATTGTTTTGGCCTGTGCTGTGTTGCCTTGCCTTATGCGAAATCGGCCGATTTTGCTTTTGATAAAGATGGCGGAACGCCTTGCCGCAACTTACAATCAAACTATCAATGTGCCATACATGAAGCTCTTAGAGAAAGAGGATTTCGAGGCTGCTCAGCTTATGAATGCTTTGGCGCCGGTCAAAAGGTATCCCAAATTACTTATGAGGGAAAGGATTGGCGAAAAAACCCGGAATCCGCGAAAGAGATGTTTGACATTTTTCCAATTATGCAGCAGCTGCATGAGATGCTTTGGTATTTACATGAAGCTCTTTCTATAGAGGCAGCCAAGCCCATTCACCGTGAGTTGCGGGCTTGTTTCGAAAAGACGGACAAACTCACCAGGCTCAGCGCGGAAAACCTGCTGAACCTACATGTGTCCGAGCATAGAGCTGAGATTAATGAATGGCTGTTAAAAACGAGTGAGCTGGTGCGTGCCCAAGCCCGCAATCAAAAACTCCCGAAAAAAATCAGCCGGGGAAGCGCCCTGATCGGCGCGAAACTGAAAGGGCTTGATCTAAGAGGAGCAAACTTCAGAGGAGCACTGCTCATAGCAGCCGACCTGAGACATTCTGATCTGAGAATGACAGATTTCATCGGCGCTGATCTCAGAGATGCTGATTTAAGCGGAGCTGACCTGACAGGAAGCATTTTTCTAACGCAGGCACAAGTGAACGCTGCAAAAGGCAATTCTCGCACAAAGCTTCCGCCTACTTTAAAGATCCCGGCCCATTGGAACAACAGCCAATAAGAAAAGGACCCGCCAGAGGTCCTTTTTTTGTCACCATCATTTCAATTTACTGCCCTGCACCTCAGGACATGTTAAATCAGTCATAGCGCGCTGCCCGACACGTTTTCACTCCTTGCCAGAAATACCGACAGCACGAAAGCAAACAGCAGCATGAACGTGATCATACCGACGACACCCAGCCAATGAAAAGCAGACCAAAACACGCCGCCGACTGTTCCGCAGATACTTGAACCTGAGTAATAAAAGAACAAATACAGCGATGAGGCCTGCGCCTTGTTATGCAGGGCTCTCCGTCCAACCCAGCTGCTGGCGACTGAATGCCCTCCAAAGAAACCAAAGGTAAAAAGAGCAATCCCCAGAATTTTTACTGCTAATACGCCGTTTAACGTTAATAATGCACCTGCGAGCACGATAAAAATATTCATCATCAGTATTTTATGATAACCGTATTGATCGACCATTCTTCCAATAAAAGACGAGCTGAAAATCCCGACAATCATCACAATAAATATCCAGCTGACAATCGCTTTGTTAAAGGAATACGGCGGTGCTAACAGCACATACGCAATGTAGTTGAACAATGCAACATTGCTTCCGAGAAGCAAAAAACCAATGAAGAACAAGCTTAACAGTTTCCGGTCCTTCAAGTGGCTGATTAAAGACATTCCCAACTGACCGATCTCAAGTTTTCTCGGCGTGAAATGGGTCGATTGAGGCAAATTCATAAAAAATATCATACTCGCTATCAAACTGATCACACCAATTGACCCCATCGCTATATGCCAAGTAAAGTACTCACTCAAGAGCCCTGAAACAATCCTTCCAAAAACGGCGCCGATCGCGTTTCCGCTGATATACAGCCCCATCGCCGACCCAAGGCTTCCGGGTTCAATTTCTTCTCCAAGATAAGCCATCGCAATCGAAGGGAGACCAGCGAGCGCAATCCCTTGAATGGTTCTCAATACGAGCAGCGTATGAAAATTCGGGCTGAAGGCCGACGCCAGACAGAGAACGGATGCGGCCAGCATGGATACAGCCATAATCGGCTTACGTCCCCATACCTCTGACAACGAACCGAAAACAAGCATGCTGACAGCTAAGAGCATTGTTGTAGCAGATAAAGAAAGACTCGCTGTTGTAGGGGTCACATGAAACTCCCGCGTAAATTCCTCCATAAGCGGCTGTACACAATACAGAATGGCAAATGTATTAAAACCTGCAGCAAAGAAAGCAAACGTAATTTTACGAAAAACCGGTGTGCCTTTTTGAATGTATGTCATCGGGACTTTATCTGCCCCTCACCATTTTGTTGAAGACTGCACTCCATAAACACCCATCCTTTATTTCTTGCGATTTCAAACATCCTCGAGTCTGTTTATACATTTATCTTAGCACCGTTGATATATGTTGTATAATGCATAATAAATATCCATTTCATGCTTAAATGTAATGTAGGAGGTGTTGACGATTTGGAATGGGAACAATTTGAATATTTTCAAACACTGGCCCGCATGGAGCACGTCACGAAGGCGGCACAAAGTCTGTCGATCACACAGCCTGCGCTTTCACGCTCAATCGCCAGACTCGAACACCATTTAGGCGTCCCGCTATTCGACAGGCAAGGACGTTCGATTAAACTAAACAAATACGGAGAAATATTTTTAAGACGCGTTCATGCCATGATGAAGGAATATACCGAAGGGAAAGAAGAAATCCAAGCTTTGTTACAGCCTGACCAAGGCGAAGTGTCTCTCGGTTTTTTACATACATTAGGAACAACGCTGGTTCCCGATTTAATCGGCAGCTTTCAGCAGAAATATCCCGACATTACCTTCCAGCTGAAGCAAAACCATTCATATTGGCTGCTTGAACGATTAAAATCCGGAGATCTGGATCTCTGTCTCCTTGCCTCCATCAAGCCTGAAAAACTGATCCGCTGGATACAATTATGGAGCGAAGAACTGTTTGTATTTGTGCCAAACAACCATCCGTTATCTCATCGAGAAAGCATTGCACTGACCGAAGTCGCCGATGAGCGTTTCATTTTATTGAAAAAAGGATATGCGCTTCGCATGACGGTTGATGAATTGTTTGAGAAAGCGGACATTCAACCGAACATTATGTTTGAGGGTGAAGAAGCAGCCACTGCGGCAGGTTTTGTGGCAGCCGGTCTTGGCATATCCATTCTGCCCGATCTTAAAGGGTTAGACCAAAGCAAAATCACAAAAATTCGTGTCAGCTGGCCGGAATGTCAGCGCGTCATAGGAATCGCCTGGATAGAAGGCAGATTTTTATCCCCGGTGGCAGAGACCTTTAAACAGTATGTCATCAGCCATTTTTCTGATAAAGAGGAGGATCAATCATGAATGTGAAGAGAATAACGACAGAACATGATTTACATACAGCGTTTGACATCAGAAAGACAGTATTTGTTGAGGAACAAGGCTGTCCAGTTTCCGACGAGTTCGATGAGTTCGATACACTCCATGGGGATTGCCAGCACATTCTGGTTTACCATGAACAACAGCCGGTCGGCACAGCGCGTGTGCGTATCGTTGATCACGCGGGCAAACTGGAAAGAATCTGCATTCTGAAGCCCTATCGCAAATTCGGGTTGGGGAAAGTGATTGTCGCTGAGTTAGAACGTATTGTGAAAGAAAAAAGCATTTATACATGTAAACTGCACGGTCAGACACAGGCAGCAGGCTTTTATGAAAAGCTCGGCTATCAGACAGCATCAGAGGAATTTATATTGGATGGTATTCCGCATGTGCTGATGACAAAAGAAGACGATTCCGGCCAATAAATTGTTCACAAATTTGTCACTTATGAGCATGTGTGATTCATTGGTATACTAATCACCGATTATTGAGAGAAGGATTGATTGTATGCCAGCAAATAAAAAAGAAGGCCTTATCTTTGGCGTGATGATGTGCTTTGGAATGGTCTGCGTCATGTCGATTTACAATGCAGTGATCAACGGAGCCATTCGTGATTTTTCATGGGTTACAGCTTTTGAGATGATCATTGGATTTATTGTAGCGTTACTGTTAGATTTACTTTTAGTCGGTCCGCTCGCAAGAAAAATGACATTCAAAATGCCGTTCGACAAGTCTAAGAAATTATATATGGTCCTTGCCATGTCGACTTGTATGGTGGTTGGTATGGTACTTTGCATGTCTGTTTTCGGATTAATCACGGCAGCTTTGTCGAATGGACTTAACGAGAACAGCCTATTCAGCGCTTACCTTATGATCGTTCTGAAAAACTTTATTTTAGCCTACCCATTGCAATTATTAATAATGGGCCCTTTAGTCCGGGGTATTTTCGTAAAGTTTGTAAAACCCAAGGTTTCAGCTGCATTTTAATGGATGACTAATATGAAAAGGAGTGAGCGTACCAACTCCTCCTTTTCCAACATCCTGTCTATTCACCGGACATACCAACGAGAGACTCCTGTTCAGATTCACGAAACGAATGTAAAACAAGTTCAGCAAAAGCCTCTGCCGCCGGCAATTGCCATTTTTTCTTTTTGATCAGCATATGGGAATACAGCGGTTCGAAAGCTTCAGAATGACCAAGGATTTTCAGCTTACCACTTTCCACCTCTTCTTTCACTGTCACATAAGGTAAAACAGAAAAGCCAAGCCCGCTCATGACCGTTTGTTTGATCGCTTCGATACTCCACAGCTCCATTGTTTGAACGTTGCAGATGTCATGCTTAACAAGATACCTTTCAAACATTGATCGATAGCTGCAGCCTTCTTCATTTGTGATAAAAAAATGGCCGCTGATATCTTGTTTATAATCATCAAAATGATCCGGTCCGTCATGACTGCCCACAAGGACAATCCTCTCCTCAGTTAAAGTATAATGAATGCATTTGTCCGGGCTAATTGCTGGATAGACCATAAAAGCAATATCCACCCGTCCGCTCAATAAATCTACCTGGTTTTCCCCGCATGTCCCATTGCTTAATATAATCTTCACATGAGGATATTTCAGTGAAAATTCCCTTATGATTGGCCCTAGTCTAGAAATCGTTAAAGACTCAGGTGCGGCTACCTTTAATACTCCCTTGATTTCATGAACACTCTTCATATTCTTGATCTGGTCGTGGGCAGAAAGTAAATCTTCTGCCAAAGGGATTAATTCTCTGCCTAAATGAGTCAGCTTTAGATTTCTTTTTTCATACGAAAATAAAGCGCCGCCGATCTCCTGCTCAAGCGCTTGGATATGAGTGGTGATCGTGGATTGCGTATAACCCAGCTTAGCAGCAGCTCCCGTGTAACTTCCCATTTCTACAATTGCTTGGAACGTGACAAGATGTCTGATCTCCATACGTTTTCCCCTTCTATCGAAAAAAATGATAATGCTTTTTTATATTTCAATTTTATTTATAGATATGACTATCATACAATAAAAACTGCCCAATATGACATTAGTAAATGAAGGTGATTCAATGAGTATTATAGCTTTTCTTTCGTATGTGATTTTGACATCCATTACGCCCGGCCCAAGTAACATCTTAATGATGAATGAAGCGCGAAGGTTTGGCTTTATCGGTTCGTGGCGTTTTAATAGCGGCATCTTATCGGGCTTTGCAGCACTGGGGATTCTCAGCGGTATATTCACAATAGGTGTATACAATTGGATTCCTCTTGTTGAGCCCTACTTCAAAATAGCTGGTGCAGTCTATTTGCTCTATTTGGCCTGGCAGATCGGTTTCGCCAAAGGCTCAAAGAAGGATTCCGGAGATACGCACTCTTCTTTTTTATCCGGTTTCATCTTCCAGATCATCAATATCAAAAGCGTTTTGTTCTTCTTAACATTGATGAGTGCTTTTATACTGCCGTTTCAGCATTCAATGACATCAATTATTTTTTATCTCTCATTGGCCATTTTTCTGGGCTGGTTCGCCCTGCTGCTATGGTCAGGGTTCGGCTCTGTTTTTAAAAAGCTTTTTGAAAAACACGATAAGGCATTTCGAGTCATCATGTGCTTGCTGCTCATTTATTCTGCGGTAAGTATCTTTCTTTAGTTAATCTCATCTGATACGAAAGCAGCTATGCAGGATTAATAATAGATTTAGTGAAATGTATACTTTGCAGGAGGGATCGTGAATGATAAAACGACTTGATCATTTGGTGTTAACGGTAAAAAGCCTTCAGGAGACAATCCGCTTCTACACCTCTGTTTTGGGAATGCAGGAAGAAACGTTTGGTTCGGGCAGAAAAGCATTGCGTTTTGGCAATCAAAAAATAAACTTGCATGAGGCCGGTCATGAATTCGAACCTAAGGCACAGCACCCATTACCTGGATCTGCGGATTTGTGTTTTATCACTGATGAACCTATCAATAAAGTAGTAGAACATCTCACGAAAATGAATGTCAATATAGAGCAAGGGCCTGTAAAAAGAACCGGCGCCCTTGGCCCGATTATCTCTGTTTATATTCGAGATCCCGATCAGAACCTCGTCGAAATATCAGAGTATCTTTAAATCTCCCAAAACATACCGAGTGTTTGGTATGTTTTGAGGGACTTATTCCTTCTAAAAACGATACTCAAAATAGTCTCACTCTTCTCCCCAACCAATTCATATTTACTGTTACAAACTTTCTTTAATCTCTATATTTTAAAACATACCTTTTATACAGTTCTTCGTTATAAAGAATGCTTTGTCCATGCGAAGAGCAGATAAGAGTTGGTTTGATTTCATCTATGATTGCGCCGCTATCTATATTCTCATTCATATCGACGCTGAATTTTCTGATAGGCGGGTGCAGCTCCTCCTTACTTGTAATAAAAAGGTCTCCCGATAATAAAATGTTATCAATTTCATGATGGTAGATAACATGCCCCGGAGAATGTCCGGGTGTTACATAGTATTGTATCGGCAAATGAGTAAGTGTATGCTCCGTCAGCGGCCGGACAGTATGTGCTACCCTTGTGTTTTCGACGTCATTTTTGTTCGGATAAGGCGCTTCTCCATTTATATAAATCAGTTCTTTTTGATGGGCATAAATAGGGATGTCAAACTTCTCTAACCATTTTGCTGCACCTTGAATATGATCACTATGGCCATGGGTAAGCAGAATGGCTTTGGGATGACCAATTGCTAACGCTGCCTTTATTTGAGCATCTGCGAAACGTTCTATTCCTGTATCAATGATATAAACATCATCGCCATCTTTAATAAACCAAATATGAACTGGGATATGAATCGGTATATCGAGTTCAAATTCACACTGATAGACATGTTCTGATATTTGTATTAAGTTCAAGCAAACCACTTCCTTTGAATATTTTTGTAAATGGCTTTACACATTGTTGGCTGAAAATGGCAAGGAATCATCATCGATACCCTGTCTCATCAACCGGTCAGGTTTAATGAACTGAAAAGATCAATACCGGGTACCACACAAAGGATGCTGACGTTGCAGCTAAGGGAGCGGAAAACAGATGGTGTGGTGAAGACATCACAGGCTTTACGTCTCGAAACATAAGGAGATAAGCCACTTTATCATTTTGCGTTCCGCTTCTCATATGAATATGGCACCCATCTGCTTTCTCCACTTTTGATGGAGGAAGTATGTTTTCCATTCAAATCTTAGATACTCAATTTAAAGTATTTCTCAAATGCAGCTTTTCCGCTTTGTGTTACCTTAATAGCTCTAGTTTTAGGCATACGCACAATCCATTGCAGTTCTAGCATCCTGTCTAATAATGCATGTCCCAAAGCGCCTGCTAAATGATGCTGCCGCTCGCTCCAATCTAAACAGCAAAGCGCAAAAGCTCTCCTCTTATTTCTTTGTTTTTCTTCGTCGACTCCAAAATCCTTTAAAAACAAAGAGCCTTCTGAAGTGACCTCAAAGTGTAAATCCGTTTTTCGTAAGAAGCCCTGCTCGACTAATGAATGTGTCACTTGCACGCCGATATAACCAGCCAGATGATCATAACAGGTACGGGCAAAGTGTAAATCACTTTTTTCTTTTGAATCATTGAAAGACTTCACTTTTGAATCAGGCGAAATACTTAGCAATTGTTCTATCACTTTTGCAGCATCGGCGCTAGCCAATTTATAATACCGATGTCTTCCATGCTTCTCTACACTGATGAGCTGTGCTTCAAGTAATTTTTGCAGGTGAAAGCTCGCAGTTTGAGGCTTGATTTTAGCGAAATATGCAAGCTCTCCAGCAGGGTGTATTCTTCCATCCATAAGGCTCAAAAGAATAGAAGAACGCGTGGGGTCAGATAGTAACGAAGCAACCTTTGCAATATTAGGATTCATCATTCTCCTCCTTACATTCATATTTCGATGATAGTTGAAATGTTAAACCTTTACAATATGAATAAATAATGATTAGGAGGCATTAAGCGTTGAACAGTGAAAAACAAGACACCCTTCATTTTAAAGAAATCAAACCAAACATTATGTACTATGGCACGTCAACATTCCTTCTTTCCACTTTGAATGAAGATGGAACCACCAATATTAGTCCGATGTCTTCCTCGTGGGCGCTTGGAAACTATATTGTTCTGGGAGTAGGACTAGGAGGAAAAGCTATTGAAAATATAAAGAGACACAAAGAATGTGTCATTAACTTGCCCAGCCCCGATTTATGGAAAAACGTTGAAAGAATTTCGTCTTTTAGCGGAAAAAAGAATATCCCGCCTTTGAAGAAACAGCTCGGGTTTACTTACAAAAAAGAGAAATACGAAGCGGCAGGGTTAACACCTTTACCATCAATGACAGTAGCACCAACAAGGATTAAAGAATGCCCTATCCAAATAGAAGCAGAAGTGAAACATATTCGGATACCAGATTACGAACCATCATTTGCGATTGTGGAAACACAAGCTTTACATTTTCATGCCGAGGAAAAGATCATATTAAACGACAACCACATTAACCCTTCAAAATGGAGTCCGCTTATTTATAATTTCAGACACTATTTTGGTTTAGGAAAAGAAATAGGAAAAACCTTTCGTTCGGAAACATGACTCATTTTGTCCTGCATTTTGAAGAGTTTTTGGTTGATGTGCTGCGATATACCTCAAATTTTTCAGAACTAAATGTTTTTTAAAGTAAAGCCTATAAATGCTTCACAAGATATCGGCTACTAACAGAGTTTAAAGTTGTTAAGTTTTGAAGAAATAAAAAAAGAAGCTGCCTTAGTTGTCGCTTCTTTTTTTATGGACAATAACGTGTCATTGGTGATATGTCTGTTAAAGTAAGCACCTGTCTCCATTTCATTTCAACATTTTTTATAAGAAACAATTGAAATGGCTAGTTCTCCATGTTTTATCATTACTGATACAGGACTCCGGCTTGCTGAAGTTTTTCTATGATCTGACCTGGCTTTTTATCTTTTCCATTTCTTAATCGGCAGAACTCGCGGTTTGTTTCAAAATCCTTTACATAAATGATCTCAACTTTTTGACTGCTTTCCTTATATTCCCCTTAAAATTGAATAATCACTTTCCCTTTTGGTCGTCCATTTGCGACTAGTTTTAGTGCTTCGTTTACGTTGTCTATGGTAAATCGTGTTGGATGAATTGCTGGAACAATGTTATTTTCTTCAATGATTTTGGTAATCTCTTTAAGTTGTGCGCCGTCAGAACGAACGAAGATAAAATGGTATTCCACGTTTTGTTTCTTGGCTTTGCGGTCAAACTTTGCACCAGCAAGGGAAAATAGCATTTGTTTCCACGATGGGAAATTTCGGTCTTTTCCGAAACGTTTATTTGGTCCTGTACGGAGAGAGAGCAATCTTCCGCCCGGTTTGATAATACTCAATTCACTGTCAAATTCTTTAGGTCCCAGTGTATCCATCACGTAATCCACATTCGACAACAAGTCAACATAGTTTTCTATTGTATAATCTAAATATTGGTCTGCACCCATTTCCAAAGTGCGTTCGCGCGCTTCTGAGCTGCCACTAACAATGACATTTAGGCCCATTGCCTTTGCGATTGGTACAGCCATTTGACCAAAGCTGCCTGATCCACCTGGAATGAAGACAGATTTACCTGACTGTGCCTCAAGTTCTTCATGCAGACCTTGATACGCTGTGAGTCCAGCCAGTGGTGCAGCAGCGGCTTCCACGTAAGACAAATTTTTTGGCATGGGTGCAATCGCGGCAGCGTCAATTGCGGCATATTCCGCAAAAGCACCAATTTTTTCGAGCGGGAGACGTGTATAGATGGCATCTCCTACGTTAAATTCCGTCACTTTTTTTCCGACTTTTTCGATAACTCCTGTCAATTCATTACCAAGCGTTAATGGGAATTCATAATCTTGAATCAGTTTCACGCTGCCTGTCATTATTAACATTTCGAGTGGATTGACCGCAGCAGCTTTGACCTTTACCAAGACTTCGTTTTCATCGATTTCTGGAATTGGAATGTCATTGACTTTGGCATGGATATTTTTTGAATACTTGGTGATCTGAGCTGCTTTCATGAGTGTTTTCATTTTTTCATTAGCATCCTTCCTTGAGATTATTACAGCCGGTGTTCCCGCACTCAATCGGTGGAACAGATGTTAGAGTTCATCAGCCCATAGCGTCCGAATGCAGTATACGTCTGCCAGTGTAGCGCAATTCATGCGTCAAGCATTTTTCAGCTTCATGACATTTTTAAGCAATTTTGTAGGATCAATCCAAAAACTACTTTTTATTCCTTTTTTTTCGTTACAAAAATAGAGTGTCACTTCCCAGTCCCAAACTGTTTGTGGAACCTTGATATTTGCCATAAGTTATACTTATCCTTTCTGAGATTCTAATTCTTTCACGTAGGATAATCCGTATAACCCTTGCTTCCGGCATCAAAGAATGTTGTAGGGTCTGCTTCGTTCAATGGAGCACCTTCTTTAAGCCGTTCTACTAAATCGAATTAGCTAATGACCATGCACCGACTGGTACCATCAGGAGGTTGTGTACCTTCACTAATAAGTAAACCTATAGATGCTCTTTGAGCATAATAAAGGGAACTTAGTTCTCCTGATGTACCATCTTCTTGCGCTCTGCTACGTGTCATTGGTGCCATCGCCAAACGATTATGTTACCATACTAGTATTGGATAGATCGGCTTTCTCAAATTGAATTCATAGTTTTCATCTACAACCCCCACCACTTCATCTTTGTCATAAACCTCTATCATAAAACCTGCCATTTGCTTAGCTGTGTGGTACATAGGGAGATTTGCTTTGTAATCAAACTCTTTCATATCATTTGCATATTTTGCGAATTCTGTTTCCGTCATTGCTGGCGCTAAAACTTTTGCCTTCATTTTCGCACCTTTCAGTTCAAGTTCTTTTGCAAGCCCTTCGGTGAAGGCACTAACATAATATTTAGAAGCAGAATAAGCAACACTGCCAACAGCAATTACATATCCAAGTGCTGAGGATACGTTAATTAATTGAGTTCCCTCTACATCAGCATAATCTCTTACAAATAGTGTAGAAAGGATTGTCAAGGATTCTATGTTAACGCGTAACATGGTTTCTACTTTATCTAAATTCTGATCTATGACAGAAGAGGTTTCACCAAGACCAGCATTATTAATCCAAGTCTCAATTTGATACTCCTTTAAACTGTTATACAGTGTATATGCCTGATCTGTGACAGATAGGTCACTTGTACGAATAATAACATCTAAATCAGGATTTAGATTCTGAATGGTTGATTTAAGTTCTTCTAATTTATCTAATCTTCTAGCTACAATAATTAAATTTTTGCCACGAGCAGCAAATGCTAATGCTGTCTCATATCCTATACCTGAGCTTGCTCCTGTAATAACTGTGTACTTCATATTATTCTCTCCTTAAAAATATTTCAGATTAGGTTGACAAAGTCAAACCGATAATGGTTTCTAATTCTTTTTTATCATTTGTTGTTTTTGCTAATACTTGTATTCCTACGAGTGAATTATGAATAAATTGAGAAAGCCCTTTGATATCATAGTGTTTAGAAATTTCTCCTTGTTCTTGACCATATTTCAGTAGATCAAATAAGAAGGTTTCTGTCTTTATAAAAGTCTCTGTAACTTTTTTAGTAAACGATTTACCATTACGAGATCTTGGCTAGATGGCAGATCATAATCAACTGCCACTCCACTCCTAGTTACCCTCAATTAGGTCAATGCCCTGTTCTTTGCTGTGTGGATCTGACCATACGGGTCACCATTTTGCGTGGCATCAACCGTGGAAAGAATGCCATGAACCGGTTTCGAGCCCCTGGCATTATGAACGTCTTGCCACGTAAGAAGCCTCGGTACCCTTCCTCAGCCACCTGCCCGGCCTCCATGATAGCACCACTCTGGAACAACTTCGATTCACCAATACCCGAACGATCAACGAAGCCGGTTGACGTCAGTCCCGGACATAGTGCCGTCACAGTCACCCCTGTACCGCTCAGTTCGTTCTCCAAAGCCTCGGTGAACGACAGCACGTACGCCTTCGTTGCGTAGTAAACCGACATCATAGGTCCCGGGAAGAAAGCCACCAACGAAGCCACATTCATCACGCCTCCTTGACCCCGTTTGACCATATCCGGCAAGAACAGTTTCGTCATAACAGTCAGAGCCTTGATATTGACGTCAATCATATTCGTCTCTTGTTCTAACTGCGTCTCCAAGAACGTCCCGTACAAACCGAAGCCGGCATTATTGACAAGATAGTCGACGACGATTCCCTTCTCCTTGAGCTCCGCAAAAATCTCTTCCGGCACGCCGGGTGACGCCACATCCTTGGCGATGACCGTCGCTTGACTGCCATATCTTTTCCGATATTCCTTCGCGAGCTCCAAAAGCTTACCCTCGCTACGCGCCACCAGCACCAAATTATATCCTCCCTTGGCGAAACGATCCGCCAACTCTTTGCCAATCCCACCCGATACCCCGGTGATAAGAACAGTTTTTTTCATTTTACAGCACACCTCCATTTATAGTTTAATTAAACCTTTAAAACGTTTTACAGCGTTTCTTACTGCGCGTTGTTACTATGGATGTAGGTTATCCATAATTCGAATTTTTGTATCAAGAGAATTTATACTTGCCGCATATATCTCAACTAAGACCTCCTCATTATTTATTTTAGGCTTAGGGAAGTCTAAAACATTTGGTTTTTTACCGTAGTTTTCAATCGCTAAAGCTTTCATTACAATCTTCCACATTTTTATTTAACGCACATGTATCTGTTCATAACGAACCTAAGAAAAAAGAATATGAATATCCCTTCCCTAGATGGGATATTCATATTAAATAAATCATTTTAAGAAAGGATAATCTGTATAACCTTCTTTTCCTCCTGCATAGAGCGTGTTTTTATCAGGTTCGTTTAGGCGAGCACCTGATTGAATCCGTTCTGCAAAGTCTGGATTTGCTAGTACCCAAGTGCCTACTGTGACAACATCTGCAAGATTATTATCTACATCAGACGAAAGTTGATCTAGAGGACGACCTGGACGGTTAACAAGAAGTGCTTGATCCCAAAGTTGGCGCACATCTTTTAGGAATTGCTCGTTTCCAAAGTGCATTAAATGCAGATATGCAAGGTTAAGCTTATTTATTTCACTTATTAAATAGCGATACATCTCAAGGCTATTTTCCCCCTCATCAATGCCTTGCAGTGTTCCTTGAGGAGAAAAACGGATGCCTGTTCTTTCTGCTCCTATTTCATCAACAACTGCTTTAGCTACTTCAATAGCGAATCGAGAACGCCCCTCAATCGTACCACCGTATGCATCTTGACGATGATTGGAGTTTTCACTAAGGAATTGTTGGATCAGATAACCATTTGCTCCGTGAATTTCAACTCCGTCTGCACCAGCTTCAATTGCTGAACGTGCTGCTAAACGAAACTCATTGATAACATCTTTTATCTCAAGCTCACTCAATTCTCTTGGTGTTGGAATTTCTTTCATTCCTTCTGCCGTGAAAATTTCTACACCAGGTGCAATAGCTGACGGTGCAACTGCTTGGCGGTGGTGAGGTGTGTTATCAGGGTGTGATACACGTCCCACATGCATAAGCTGAATAAAAATATGACCGCCTTCACTATGAACTTTAGAAGTTACTTTTTTCCACCCTCTAATATGATTTTCTGTATAAATACCAGGTGTATTCGTGTAACCTTGCCCATCATCTGAAGGTTGGGTTCCTTCGCTTATAATTAAACCGACTGAAGCACGCTGACCATAGTACTCTGCTACTAAATCGCTCGGCGTACCATCTGGTAAAGCTCTATTTCTAGTCATCGGAGCCATACCTATACGATTTTTTAAGTCAATGTTTCCAATACGAACTTTTTCAAATAATCTGCTCATATGAATCCCCCTTTTTAATAAGAATTAGAATCAAGAAATAAATTTACGTGTTCTGCAAATAGTTCTGGAAATTGAAACAGATGCCCGTGACCAGAATCAGGATATATAATCAGCTGTGCTTTGGGTAATTTCTCTGCTAAGATGTAACTGTTTTTAGTCGGTACCATTACATCATTAACACCATTAGTAACAAGTACAGGGTGTTTGATGTTTTGTAACCATTCATAATCATGATTAGATTTTTGTTTAGCCCATTTTGCAATGGCTTGTAATTGTGCCTCTTTTACTTGTTCTGAACTGTTTACTTTTTTCTGATTAAAAATTCTTTGTAGTGAAGCCATTCCTGCAGATTTACTTGTTTCGGTTTGTGCGTAGAAAAAGAACATAAAATCATTTATTCCATCTTCTTCCGTTCCGCCGTGACGATTCATTCTTTCAAAAATCTCTGGATTTGGATTAATACCAGATTCAGGCGAAGTACCTGCCATAATAATTTTTCTTACTAAATCTCCTTCTTGTAAAGCTAGCTCTTGTGCAACCATGCCACCAATGGAAAAACCAAGAATGTCAACTTGTTCTAATCCAAGAGTTTTTATAAATGTTGCTGTATCTTTTGCCATATCAGCAATTGTAGTAGGCGTTAGTCCATCTGTCTCACCAACCCCTTTATTGTCAAATAAGATTACTGGGCGTTTATTTGCAATAGGTTCAAGCATGTCTGGATCCCAGTTTTCCATCGTTCCTCTAAAGTGAACAAGAAATACTAGTGGTATACCATCTTGTGTACCAAATTTTCTATATGCGTAACGAGTTCCATCTGCTTCAATAAATTCTGATTCTGATGGTATTTTAAAGTTTGTCATTTTTGTGTTCCTCCTTAGAAATTAAAAAACGATTTTATAAGTATGCATTATGATGGTTTGTTTCATGCTAATTTTAGAATGAACGTTCTAAATAGGATAAAAAAAGAAAGCTAGTCCAACACTGAAAGTGCTAGAGTAATGATGCCTTCTAATTCTTTTTTACTGTAATTAGTTTTTATTAGTACTCTTATACCTACCAAATTGTTGTGTAAGAAACGAGATATGTTATCAGAATCGATTTCTTTTGATATCTCTCCACTAGTTTGGCCCCGTTTTATAAGGTTATTAAACATATCTTCAGTACGGTTAAACATTTTTGTAACTATGCGTCCAATTTCTTTGTCTAACAAAGATAATTCAATGGCTGCATTTACTGATAGACAACCTTTTGGGTATTGTTCAATGGAATTCAGTACGAAAATAAAAACATCACGTATCGTCTGTTTAATGGATGAAGTGCTGCTAATTATGCTTTCCATCTCATTGACGATGAGCTCTTCATAGTGATTAAGGGAAGCTAAAAACAATGAACGCTTGTCACCAAATGTGTCATATATACTCCTGCGGTGTATCCCCATATGATCCACCAAATCTTGCATGGATGTTTTTTCATAACCCTGTTCCCAGAAGAGCTCCATTGCTTTCCTTAATACTGCTTTTTCGTCAAACTCTTTACTTCTAGCCATTTTATTTCTCCTTAAAAAAATCAATGAACCTATACTAACAAAAACAAACGTCATAATCCATTATAGAATGAACGTTCTAAAATGAACACATAAATTTCAAACCGTGATTAAATCATACCCTTTTTAGAACGATAAGTAAAGAATTATAAATAACCAATAATCATCAATATATTTGCTCCACATGTTGAATTTGGTCTTTTCCAACGGGAACAAAATCTGACTAAAACAGGAGAGTATCAGCAGCCATTAAAATGAGATAGGTATATAACCCCATGGTCACACCCGCATCCACATCTAATCCTTCTTCTTTGTTCTTGTCTACTTTTGCTTTGTATGCATGAGCCCTATTCATTAAACCTTTCGGTGTTATAGAAGATAAAATCCAACTGGTCAACCGACTTCACTTGACTGACATCCGCAGAGCAATGCCGATTAAATTAAGGCTATCTTTGATTGCTTGGTCAATGTTTTACTTCGAGCGACTAGTGACAATCGCCGTGTTGCTCATTTCAAGAAACTTTTCGCACATGCATAGCCTATACCTGACGTCCCGCCCATCACTAAAATAGTTCGATTTGTCAATTTTATGTTGTTGTTTCTCACTCTTGTATAATCAGAAGAATCTTTCCTTGAGCTTTCCCTTTTGCGATTTTGGCAATAGCTTCGTTCACTTGCCGAAAAGCAAATGTCGAATCAATGGTTGGTTTGATGCCCGCTTCATCAATCCACTGGGTGATGTTTTTTAGTTGTTTGCCATTTGGCTGAACATATAAGAAATCATATGTTTTCCGTTGAAGATGTGCCGCTATATCAAACGGCATGCCGATCATACCGAAAAGAAGCCTCTGCAACGTTGAAAATCCGCCATGCTGAATTGCAAAACGTGTATTTGGACCAGCATTCAATGACAATAATTTTCCGCCAGGTTTTAAAACACGTAATTCATGCCTGAACTCACTTGCACCACGAGTATCAATCACGTAATCGAAATCTTTCAGCACCTCAACATAATCTTGCTTCTGATAGTCGATGAACTGGTCAGCACCAATGGATAGCGCTAAATGACGAGCTGTTTCACTACCACTGACAGCTACAAAAAGCTTCTTTGATTTCGCAAACGGAATGGCAATCTGCCCAAATCCGCCTGTTCCACCAGGAATGAACAGTTTTGCGCCAGGTTTCACGTTCAGTACATCGAATGCTTGAACAACTGTCAGAGCCGATAATGGAATGGCAGCCCCTTCTTCAAAAGTAAGATGTTTTGGCAATTTCGCAACGATATTTGCATCAGCCACAACATATTCTGCAAAGGCACCCATTGTATCTAGTGGCATTAGCGCATATACTCTGTCGCCCTTATTAAAGTCTGTCACCGCTTCACCAACCGTTTCAATCACACCTGAAAGTTCATTTCCGAGTGTCAACGGGAAATCATAGTGGTCAAAAACGCGAACCTTTCCAGTAATCGCCAATATAAGATGTGGGTCAACGCCCGCCACATTTGTTTTGATTAACACTTGATGTTTGTTTATTCTTGGAATAGGAACATCGTTGATGTGGGCTTCTAGCTTTTTCGAGTAGCTGTGTATTTGGACTGCTTTCATCATGTCCCCCTTAAAAATTAATAATCACTTTCCCTTTTGGTCGTCCGTTTGCTACTAGTTCTAGCGCTTCATTTACGTTGTCTATGGAAATAGTGTTGGATAAATCTCTGGAACAATGTTGTTTTCTTCAATGATTTTGGTAATCCTTTTAAGTTTGTGTGCCGTCCGAACGAAGATAAAATGATATTTCAGGTCGTGTTTCTTGGCTTTGTGGTCATACTTTGCGCCAGCAAGGAAAAATAGCTTTTGTTTCCACAATGGGAAATTTCTGTCTTTTCCGAAACGTTTATTTGGTCCTGTACGGAGAGACAAATAATTTTCGTATAGCCTGCTTAACCGTTACATCTGTTTTCACCTCATTCTTCATTCTCACTTCCATTACTTCTACAAAGTGACTTAAAGCTCTCATAATAAAGTATGTTTGTCACCAAAAGTATCATAGATACTTCTGCGGTGAACCCCCATATAGTTCACTAAATCTTGCATGGATGTTTTTTCATAACCCTGTTCCCAGAAAAGCTCCATTTTTCATCAAAATTCTTTATTTCTGGCCATGTAATCCCACCATATAACGTATCATCTATTAACACTGATAAAGTACTGAGAATCATTGATGCACTAGGGCACCAATAACTTTATATCATTCATCTCTCCCTATTCTTAAATAATTAAAGAACGATCATTCTCATTTGAGAAGAAAAACAGTTAGACCTAACATGTTTTAAGTATATCAAATTTAAGAACGATCGGTAAAGAATTTAGAATTCATCCTGTGTTTTATATATTTTTTAAGACCAAGGGCGAAAACTTTAAAATTGGCTAGGTGTGCTATTACCTGAATTGTAACGAATATCACTCCTTCTTATTTCTATTCAAATCAGATAAAGAATAGATATAATATTTATCAACTCAATCTTGATTATAGCCGTCTATATAAGGGAAAACTTTACCTTTAGGATTACTGCATCATATATAATGTGGATGTACATAAACAGTCACTAAACACGCTTTAATAACAGAGAGGTTGTTAGGATGAAGGAATTTTTCTCTATTGGAGAAGTATCTAAGTTATTCAATGTAAACATACCTACTCTTAGGTATTATGATGAAATTGGTCTCTTGAAACCAGAATTTACAGACGAACATAATAACTACAGATATTATTCTACACAACAATTTGAACGATTGAGTACAATCAAGTACCTGAGGACATTAGGTTTGCCAATAAATAAACTGCTTGATTTTTATGATTCTCTTGAGGTAGATACTCTGATTCACTTGCTGAAAGACCAGCAAACTGAAATTGATCGAAAAAAAAGGGAATTGGCACGCATTGAGAGAAAGATCTCTCGTCGCATTAAACAAATGGAAGACGCAGTTAATATGCCGCTAGAAGAAATGTCAAAAATCAAACTTCCTGAACTGCGTGTGGCGTATTTACAACATGAATATATTCTTGGTCAAGATATTGAGTATCCGGTAACAGAATTGAGAACTAAGTTTAAAGTCCACAAAGATATATTTTTAGGGAAAGTAGGATTATCCATTTCAGCAACAAATATAAAATCAAATCAGTTTGACCGATATTCCAGTATATTTATGGTTCTGGAAGATGAAGATGAAATCACTTCACCTGAAATCACTTTCCCCTCAAGAGAATATCTGCAAATTAGATTTAAAGGGTCACATTCAGAAGCGGCAAAATACTACGAAATGTTACTTACATATATGAAAAAGCATCATTATGAATTGGCTGGCGACTCAATCGAAATAACGCTGATTGATTACGGGGTAACTAATAATCCAGACAATTATGTGACTGAAATACTTTTGCCAATCAAATAAACTTAATTAATAGCTGTCACATACACTTGACCCTCAAGTAACTTGAGGGTTTATTTTTTTGAAAGGAACTATTATTGGAGGAGATAGCCTATGTTTGGAACAATTTTTAACACAGTTATGATCATTGCAGGAAGTTTAATTGGTGGTATATTCAAAAAAGGAATGAAAGATGAGTACCAAGAGATACTTATGCAGGCAATGGGATTCGCCGCAGTTGGACTAGGGATCAACGCCTTTACACAGCATTTGCCTTCTAGTAAATACCCAATTCTTTTTATTGTCAGTTTAGCAATTGGAGGATTGATTGGTCAGAGCATAAATCTAGAATTAAGATTTAACAATTTAGTCAACAGGTTCTCTAAAAGCAATTTAGCCGAAGGTTTATCAACTGCAATCTTATTATATTGTATAGGCTCGTTGTCAATATTAGGCCCTGTTAACGCTGCTCTGCACGAAGATTATACTTATCTCCTAACAAACGGTATATTAGATGGGATCACTTCCATTGTTCTCGCTTCCACATTTGGTTTTGGAATAGCAGCATCTGCGGTTGTATTATTTACCTGGCAAGGCTCAATATATTTATTTGCAAAATTAATGGAAAGCGCATTAAATACAGACCTTATTAATGAAATCACAATTGTCGGCGGTGTATTAATCCTTAGTTCAGGGTTAAGTATTCTGGGAATTAAAAAATTTAAAACTTTGAACCTCCTGCCATCGCTGTTGATTCCGCCTATTGTAATTTTAATTATTCATGTATTTGGATTAACATTTTAAATCCTTAATCTACAATTAACCTGCAAAACTGTGCACGGAATGTCGGGTAGAAACATTTCACCCCTGCTATTCTTTTGTTAAAGGAGGTCAAATAAATGGATTTGCTTAAAAGTATGAATAAAGCATTAAAGTATATTGAAGAAAACCTCACTAATGATATTGATTTTAAAGAAGCAGCAAAGCTTGCATTCTGCTCTGAATATCATTTTAAAAGGATGTTTTCCTTCCTTTCTGGTATTTCATTATCCGAATATATTCGTCGCAGACGTCTTACTCTTGCAGCTTTTGAGCTTAAAGACAGCAATGTAAAAGTGATTGACATTGCAATAAAGTACGGGTATAACTCACCAGATTCTTTTGCACGGGCATTCCAAAATTTGCATGGCATAAAACCATCAAAAGCCAGACTTAATGGCCATTCACTTAAAGCTTATCCACGTATGACCTTCCAGTTATCAATCAAAGGAGGAAGTGAAATGAACTATCGCATTGAAGAAAAAGAAGCATTTCGCATCGTTGGCATTAAAAAAAGAGTTCCTCTTATTTTCAAAGGGGTTAATCCGGAAATTGCATCCATGTGGGAAAGTTTAGATGAAGAAGCAATCAATACACTTAAAAAGCTTTCTAATGTAGCGCCTTTGGGACTCATTAGTGCTTCCACGAACTTTTCTGAAGGCCGGACAGAGGAGAAAGGTGAGCTTGATCACTATATTGGCGCAGCCACAACGAAACAGTGTCCAAATAACCTCTCACAGCTTGAAGTTCCTGCCTCAACATGGGCTGTATTCGAAGCAATCGGACCATTTCCGGATACGCTGCAAGAAGTATGGGGACGCATTTATTCTGAATGGTTTCCATCGTCAAATTATGAACAAATAGAAGGTCCAGAAATACTGTGGAACGAGCATAAAGATATAACATCCCCTTCTTTTAAAAGTGAAATTTGGATACCGATCTTAAAAAAAAATAAGTTTTACGATAAATGAAGAAGAATTGAAGGTTCTTTTAGCAAACAATTAAAGTAATCGCACGCATGATGAGTAACTATAAGGATTTTTCAAATTATATATACAGAAAATAAAAACATACCAATATTCTTTATTTGGTATGTTTTTTTATAATGCAGCGTCTGCTTTTCATTCTGCAAATTAAGAGAACATTATCTTTATGTCATTCAGGACTTGTATTTGGCCACTGCATATTTTTATTGAAGGGATTATACCATATAATGCACTTTAAATTTTTAAAGGTGAAAAATTGTACTTTAGTAATCCCTTTTGTTTCCCTTCTTCACATATTCCCAATCACGTTCTACATTTTTCCTGACTCTGTAGAGAGAAGGTGATCCCATGCCAAATAACAATAAACCCAATAGATTAATCGCTGAGTAATCACCGTATTTGCTTCAACACGCCCACCACCCAGTAGACTGGTACCCGTGGGGAGAAGAAGCCTTCGAAAAAGCAAAACGCGAACACAAGCCGGTTCTCGTATCTATTGGGTATAGATAACCTTGGCTATTCTAAAGAACATTTTCATTTATGCGCATTAAGAAATAAATTTATCATAGCTAGCCTTCAATTAAACGTTTTAACTTAAGCTCAGTTTCAGTATTCTCAACTGGAGTATAGACGCTGCATCTTAAATCAGTATCTCCATGCACCTGTAATGAAGTAAGATTAAACAACATTTTACCTACCTTAGCATGACGAAACTCAATTAATACTTCAGGAGCAGAGCTTATCTCATTTTCATTCCAAATTTTACGAAACTCGGGATATGCCTGTTCCATTTCTTGTATAAATTGCTCATACCAGTCATCAGCCACATACTGTCCATAATACGTTCTAAATATTGCGATATATCCTCTAACAAAATGCTCCCAATTCACTGCTAAACTTTTAAATTCCTTTCTTGCGAATAGTAAGCGTATTATATTCCTTTCTGCCGGATTGATTTGTTCAAAATCCAAAAATACATTAGCTGCTGCTTGATTCCACCCAACAATCTGGCTTCTTCTATCTGATATAATCGTTGGGCAATAACGAAGTTCCTGCAACATTTTTACTAAAGCCGGACTGATTTCCTTCTCCTTCTCATTTATAAAGGGTTGTTTCACTCCTTCCTCTAACGCTAGAGCATACAAATATCTCCTTTCATCGTTATTTAATTGTAATGCTCGAGAAATAGCATCTAATACCGAAGTAGATACTTTTATATCTCTGCCTTGTTCTAACCATGTATACCAAGTAAGACTTACACCGGCTAGTTGAGCCACTTCTTCTCTTCTTAGTCCTGGTGTTCTTCTGCGGGTTCCTACAGGTAAACCAACCATTTGGGGAGTAATTTTCGAACGTTGGTTCTTTAGAAATTCTGATAAAGCTTGAAGTCTTGTTTCAGGTTTCATTAAGATCTCCCTTTAAAATAGTATTAATTATACTAGGATAAACAACAACTTGTAATAGGATAACACAATAGCTAAAGTTAATAAAAACGAGGAGGGAATGATCATGAAAAGAGTTGTCATTACTGGAATGGGAGTTATTTCTCCACTAGGAAATGATGTAAACAGCTTTTGGAATCAACTAGTTAAAGGACACTCGGGAATATCTCTAATTGATTCTTTTGATACTGCTGATTATAAAACAAAGATAGCCGGAATCGTTCGTGATTTCGATGCAGATGAAATATTGGGGAGAAAAGAAGCAAAACGATTAGATCGTTTTAGTCAGTTTGCCTTAGCAGCAGCCGAACAAGCATTAGAACATTCACAATTACAGTTAGATAAGGTTGATCTTGAACGTTTAGGGGTATATGTTGGTTCAGGAATCGGTGGCATACAATCGCTTGTTGATAATGTGGATGTATTAAATAAACGAGGTCCCGCGAGAGTAAGCCCTAGCCTTGTACCAATGATGATATCAAATGCAGCTGCGGCCCAGATAAGCATAAGATTAGGAGCACAAGGACCATCATTATCACCAGTCACAGCCTGTTCAATCGGGAATACCTCTATTGGTGAAGCTTTCAATGCTATCCGAAATGATGAAGCAGATATTATATTTGCCGGTGGAGCAGAAGCTGCAATCACACAGATATCTTTGGCTAGTTTTGGAAACGCCCATGCACTATCTACAAGAAACCAAAATCCAAATCGAGCCAGCCGTCCGTTCGATACAGATAGAGATGGCTTTGTTATGAGTGAAGGCGCAGGTATCTTAGTATTAGAATCATTAGAAAACGCTATTCTTCGAGATGCGCCGATATTATGTGAAGTAGTGGGGTACGGAGCTAGTTCAGATGCTCATCATATGGTAGCATCACACCCAGAAGGTAAGGGTGCCTACTTAGCCATGAAAAAAGCATTGAGAAGTGCAAATATATCAACAGGTGAAATTGATGTTATTAGTGCTCATGCAACAAGTACACAAGTAGGTGATCGTTCAGAAGTTCTAGCTATTAAGAAATTATTTGGTGAACATTCATGTAAACTTCCAACAACTGCAAACAAGTCAATGACTGGGCACATGCTTGGTGCTGCTGGCGGAGTAGAAGCAATTGCTTTAGTGGAAAGTTTGAGACGAGGAATTATTCCACCAACTATTAATGTAGAGAATCAAGATCCAGATTGCGACTTAGATGTTGTATCAGAAGCGAGACACCTTCCATTGAAATATGGGCTATCAAATTCTTTTGGTTTCGGAGGACATAATTCAGCAATCGTGTTAAAGCATTACGATTGAAGACCCATCTTTATAGTTCAAAGGTGAAATAATGAATCTATCAAGGGTTTATAGCCCTTGATTTTCATTATGGAATACCTCACAGACAAATGATGACGGGTCTTAACTATCTGGTATATTAAATAGAGGAAAGAGAATACTTTAAAAAACATTTAGAAAGAAGGTGATCCCATGCCAAATAAAAGTAAACCCAATAGATTAATCGCTGAGAAGTCTCCTTATTTACTTCAACATGCCCATAACCCCGTAGACTGGTACCCTTGGGGAGAAGAAGCCTTCGAAAAAGCAAAACGCGAAAACAAGCCGGTTCTGGTCAGTGTCGGCTATTCGACATGTCATTGATGCCACGTTCGTAAAAATAGCCACCTAAAAATATAATAACATTATATTATATACGAAAGGTGGTATTATATGGAACTAAAAGACAAAATAAAACGAGTCGCCATATACCTCAGAAAATCACGTAATAATGAAGGCGAAGAAACCTTAGCAAAACACAGAAAACGCTTGTTAGATATTGCAAAAAAATATAACTGGGAGACCAAATTATTTCAAGAAGTTGGCAGTTCAATGGATGAAAATCGACCTGAATATCAAAAAATGATCTGCGAAATCAAAGAGAATCTTTTTGATGCTGTTTTATCTGTAAATCTTGCACGTGTTACTAGAGACGATGCCGAGACACCTAAATTTATGAGTTTATTAAGACAAGAAGATGTCCTCTTTGTTACCGATAGCGAACGAGTATATGACTTAGAGATTCAAGAAGATTGGCAAGCATTGAAATTCACTGGGTTCGTAAACAATTGGGAGTATGAAAATATAAAGGCGAGCTAAGGAAGGGGAAAAAAGATAGTGCCAAGTTAGGTAGGTGGTCAAACGGAACTCCGCCATTTGGTTATATTTATAATCCATTAGAAAAAAGAGTGGAAATTGATAAACAACAAGCAAAAGGTGTTAAATTGCTTTTCAGATGGTTATAGATGGTATTGGTGTAGATAATATCGCTATAAACTTAAACCAGCTAGGATTTAGAACTAAAAAAGGAAACATATTCAGTGATGTAAGCGTTCAGAGAATGATACGATCTGAAATTTATAAAGGATGGATAGTATCTAATCGTTTAAAAGGAAGAAATGTTCATCAAGGAAAGATGAGACCGAAAGAACAATGGATCATAGTTAAGGATGCAATAAACTCTGCATTATTGATGAAGAAACGTGGAACCAAGCCAATGACAAGTTGGACCTTAGACAGAATCTTGCCCCAGCAAGACAACGAAGACACGGTTTGTCAAATTTAATTAAATGCGCAATATGTGGAAGAACTCACTCAGTGACCATTAGAAAGAATCGAAGACAAAAAAAGGAACTTAAACCTTGCAATAGAAAAGACCCGTTAGGCAACAAATGCTATAACAGAGGTTTAAATTACAATACTATGATGGATCTTATAATAAATAGAATAAAAATTAGGCGGGAAGAAATAATTGCTGAACTCCAAAATTTAAAAGAAGTAGGCAAACCTTTTGATTCCAAAGCTATCAAAATACAAATGATTGAAGAACGAATAAGGATAGTTCAAAAAGCGCTGAAAATGCTTCAGATACAATTAGAGGAAGACTTAATTGATTTAAAAGAATTTAAGGAAAGAAAAAAGATACGTTCACGAAAATTAGATAAACTTCAATTAGAATTAGAGGAAACAGAAAATATAACTCAAGAAGATGAAATAAAGGCAAAAGAATTACTCGTTGAGCGACTAGATCACTTTCTTAACAATTGGAAACAGCTAGATGATACGAAAATAAATGAAGGACTTACATCATTTATAAGTAAGGTAATATGGCATTATCCTAAAAGTAGCAATAAACCGCCATCATTAAATATAGAATGGATAGATTAAAGTTGAATAAACATAATCAAACATTTACAAACAAAAAAAATAGAGGAGCAAACACATTGTGTCTACTCCTCTAACTTTGTCTCTTTTTCCTTAACCTCTTCATAATCTGTCAGTTATCAAAAAGATTATAAACAGACCGTACGGTTTATTATAAACTAAATGAGGAGATTTAAAATTATAAAGCTCTAGAGTCAAGTTATTTTACAATTACAATAATTACCTAACACCAATAATATTCTACTTAATGCCTTTAATAAAAATCCTCGTAGCCTCTTTTAGTAGCTCTTTTTTTTGTTGAATGGAATCATTACGATATAAAGTATCTATACTGTAAAATAATCCAGAAAGAATTTTTGAAGTGATTTGTATGTTATTAATAACCCAACTTCCATCGTTGATGCCTTCTCTTAAAATATCTTCCATAATCTCATAGTATTGGTCGTCTAATTTAGTTAATCTTTCCACTACTTCTTCAGATGAAAAAGCACTAGTGAAAAATTCCTCAGTTGCATTTAATAAAGAGTAATTAATATTAATATCAATCATAAATTCTGCTAAACCGTACAGTTTTTCAATCGCGTTTTTATATTGCCCCTTTTTTTCTGTCCAAAGATTATTCCACTCTTGAGTGTCTTCTTCCATAATGTGAAGAAATAAAAACTCTTTCCCTTTAAAATGATGATAAAGATTCCCTTTACTAATGTTGGCTGCAGTTAGAATGTCTCTAATAGACGTTTCTGAATAACCTTTTTTTGCGAATAAGTCGCGGGCAACGTTTATCAATTCTTTTTTTGTCTTTTCACTTTTTCTTTTTCCTTTTCCAGGTGAGTTACTTGTCATACTCCCTATCCTTTCATTATAGACACGTCTTTACTAAGTCCTTTTTCTGTCATTTTACCATATTTAAATCAAAACACGTTCATTTTACAAAGCCCTTTAAAATTTCTGATAAGATCTAGAATTGAAATATATAATGAGCCTGCTATTAGACAAACAATTCCTGTCACTAACATAACTGCTTGAATATGGATTCCCATAGCAATTAACGGAGTAATAATAGCAAAGGAAACAGGGTTAAATCCATTTGATGCTAAAAACATAATACTCATGACCCTGAAAAAAATAAAGAATAGACCGACTATTAGCTCGTCTAAACAGAATCATGAATACAGAAATAGTAATAGACCGTAAATCGTTAATGGACCTCTATTCTGTTTAAATAAATACCAAGTGTGATTTCTGAATTTATTCCTCATAAAACTATGTGTCTAATATAAAATTTATTGAATACATTTGCTCTATAAGGAGATGATTATTATGATTAAAATAAAACCGTCAAAAGTTATAATCATATCTTTATCAAAAAAACAGTTAAAAGAATTCTTATTTTTTGAAATTATTATTGGCTCAACAGGATATTGGATTTTTAAATACAAAAATAATATTTTCTTCGAATGTACGGGATTAGCAGCGAGTATTCTTTGTCCTTTACTTTTCAAAAAAATGATTTCTAAAAATAAATTTAAATTCAAGAAAAATCATATTATCACAGTAAGATAAAGAAGATACCGAATGTGGTATCTTCTTTTATTTATTAAGTCACTTGTTCACTGTTTCTTTACTATCTAATATAGTGCTTACTGTACCTTCAACCACATTAGTTGGGTTTTTATAGAGGTCAAAGTCAAAGAACATCGATTCGTTCTCTATCTCAGCCATTTTCTTGATTTTTTGAACTCTAGGTTTTCGATCGAATTCAAAATAATAATAAGCATCCTTATAATCATGTTCGGACATTAATTTCGATAAATACATTGCATCTTCAAGTGCAAGGGACACGCCCTGACCTGTAATAGGAGAAATACCATGTAAAGCGTCACCAATTAACACAACTCTATTCTCTGACCAATTTTCTAATGACTTAAATTTAAATCGGCTTCTTGCATGTATTTGACTTGAATTTTCAATCATACTCGGGATAGGATCGCTCCAATCTTTAAATAATTTTAGCAACTCTATCCTCAGTTCTTCGGACGTCTTTTGTTCTAGCTCCTTTGAAGAAATTTTTCGATCTGAAAAAACAAAACACAACCAATGATAGTTCTCTATATCTCCAGAATGACATCTTGCTATCATCATACTATTGTTTCCTTTTGCATAACCTACAAACCCTTCATTATCCTTACCGCATAAATCCTTCGAAGAAACAATTCCTTGAATAATTGAGTAGCCCGCATAAACCATTGAACATTGGTTAAATATATTTTGCCTTGTCTTTGAATGAATACCATCAGCTCCAATTAGTTCAGTTCCTGTCTCTTGCGTTCCATCCTCAAAAAAAGCTGTAACCAAGGTTTCATCCTGATGCAAATTTATTAGTTTTTTTCCGTAATGAATGCAAACTCCCTCATCTTGCGCTTTTTCTAACAATATGCTCATTAAATTTGATCTAGTCATGTATTGCATGGGGTAATAATTATTGTCTTCATCAACTAGATTAATAGTTGACATGACAGTCCCATACATATTGTGCATTTCAACATTTTTAATGCTCCAACTATTTCTTAACACTTCTTGTTTTAAACCGAGTGCTTCTAACACATCCATTCCATTTGGAGAGATTCCAAAAGCAGCACCAGCATCTTTTTTAATTGGATAACTTTCATAAACGGATGAACTAATCCCTTGTTTTTTCAAAAAAATCCCCATTGCTACTCCAGCAATTCCACCACCAATAATTAAAACATGTTTTTCCCTCACATTTATCATCCCCCTTTTTTAAAACAGACCGTTCGGTTTATATTTAAACAGTTATAGTTAACAAACACAATAGGACCTATTCCCTGTTTATGGAAATTATCCGAAGATAAAAACCGTGTCACTAACCTCTATCTATTTTAAAAAATAGTGACTGGATTTCAGACATGAGCAATACTTTTGCGACTTGACGCCACATCACTGGCAATCCTTTTATAAACAGAAAAAAAGGAAAGAGTGATACCAATTTATACGAGCAAGAACATAAAACATAAAGTACAGTCAATCTTGTTGAGTTATGGAACTAATGATGTTTATGAAATTTGCGAACAACTAAATATAATCATAACCAAGAACAATTTAGGTCAAGCCGAAGGTTTACTTCAACATCTTAAAGAAGAAAAACGTTATATAATCCATACAAATGAAAACCTAACGCACCAAACATTCATTGTTGCCCACGAACTTGGACTTTATTTCCTCCACAAAAATTTAAATACTTTTAAAATGGCTAATTGCTCCGTTGTCTTAAAAGATAAGTTAGAACACCAAGCAAATATATTCGCTTCTGAATTGTTACTTCCGGACAAATTATTAAAAGAACATTTATTCGAAATACAAAACTTAACAATCAATCAACTCGCATCTTTCTTTAATCTGCCTACACATGTCATACAGCACAAACACTCACAATTGAAAATTTAGGCAAGGAGCAGGATGGAAACAGGGATTAACCATGTATGTGAAATCTCAATATAGTGGCACTTCCATAAAAATTCCAATTTGTCATTAACATGCTAAATCCTTTTTAAAAGTTTTAATGTATCTAACAAGACCAATTTATTGATACAAATATAGTTAATTGATAAAGTTTGAATTAAATGGATTAATTTAATAATGGAGGTTTGGTGTTTATGAGTAGAACAATAAGGTTAATAGCCCCTGATTGGCAAGGTGGAAATAAGCGAGAATATTATTTTGGCGCAGAATTACTGTCATGGTTAGCTCCTAAAAATGCCAACCAAAAAGAGATAAAATTAAATATTGAGGAACCGAAAAATGAAGAATTAGAAAAGGAAAATGGTGTGGTTGCTCAATCTACCGTTAAACGAAATGTGAGTATGGCAGCGGAAGTTTTGAAAAAAGAATTGCCAGATAAAATTATTACTTTTGGTGGGAATTGCTTAGTATCTCAAGCACCTTTTGATTATCTTCATGGTAAATATGGAAAAGAACTAGGAATCATTTGGATAGATTCTCATCCTGATGTTTCAACCCCAAAAGAATTTCATCATGAACATGCTATGGTTTTGGGGAATTTATTAGGAGCAGGAGATCCAGAGCTATCAAAAGGCGTTGAACATCCTTTTGATTCAGATCAATTTTTATATGTTGGATTGCAAAAACCACTTGATTTAGAAGTGAAATTATTAAAGGAATTAAATCTAAATTATACAGTTCAAGATAAAAACAATTTAAAATCTGAAGATATACAAAAGTGGATTAAAAAGAATGGTTTTACTAAAATAGCTGTTCATTTTGATTTAGACGTATTAGATCCAAATTTCTTTAGATCTTTATATTTCTCAGAGCCTGGTGTGACAGAATTTCCTTCAGAATCTGGAAAGATGACTCTTAAAGATTCATTGAATATATTAAAAGGTGTTTTTAAAGAAAATGATGTTGTCGGATTCACAATTGCAGAGTTTTTACCCTGGGATTCTATAAATTTAAAAAATTTATTAGCTGAATTAGATATTTTCGAACAATAGATAACGATTTTTCCTCTTGTATTGATTTAACAAAAAGACAAACGTCCATTTTCTAGACTCTATCCAAATAAAAAAAGCCCACTCACGAAAAACGAGTGGGTTACTTTAGCTTCCAAGCCGATCTGATGCAATACTAATTACGTTTTCAGATTTAGCTTGACCAAAAGTATCTGAATTAAAGGATAAGCCTAGTACTGTCATCCCCATTAAAATCGTCATTGATAAGGCAATCATTTTTTTCTTCATGAATAATCTCCCCTTTTCGAATTTCTTTTCTGGCTGCTATTACCTTACGATAATATTCGTTAGAGAGCGAAGAATTTCCTTTTTCATAATAAAACTCTGCAACCTCATGAGCATATTCTTCAATATCAGCAAACAATTTCTTCGATTGAAAGTAATCTAAGGCCTCATTAATTAAAGAAACATCTTCATCGGAAAATAAAGTCCCTTTAGCAATTTGAATTTGGCTTGGTATTCATAATCATTGTTACGCAGAACAATGGCACTTCCTTGTTCAAAATATAGAAGCGCTTTATTCATTTCCCCTTTCTGGGCTAATACATGAAACAAATTAAATAACGTTTTTGACTTAAAAATATGCTTTTCCTCTTGAAAAACTTGCAATGCCTTCATGAGATTTTGAATCGACAAATCATATTGATCAACACTCCTATAAACAATCCCTAAATTCATATGAAATGTTGCAATGAGATATTTTTTTCCGATTTTAAAAGCATCCTGTAATCCTTTTTTCAATTCCTTAATTGCACTATTGTAATTTAAAGTATCAATTAAATTTCCAGCTACAATAAACCTGCAATGAAGTATTCTTTCATCGTGAATGTCAAATTTCTTGTATATCTTTATAGCTCTCTTTGCATAACTCAGCGAAAAATAAGTTTGTTTCATATAGTAATAGACCTCTGATACTTTAAAATAAAATTCTCCACGTTCAATTTCCCATTGGTTACAAGTCATTTCTAAAGGGTTATGTATTTCTATAGGAAAAACAAAAAAAGATACCAAAATCATCTGGTATCTATGGTTGAGTTCTCTAAAGATAGATTCAATTTAATATTAAGCTAAGCAACTATATCTAGTATCTATGCACTTTGCTTCTGCTTAAGACTGTTCCACATTTTAATGGTTACAACAGAAATCAAAACAAATGATACGATAACCAAGACAGTTCCCACTAAAGACTCGCTAAAGTTAATGACGATAAAGCTAGAAAAAATCAATAGAGGGATATTCGTAATAACGACAGTTAAGATGTAGACACTATACTTTAACCCAACGGCAGCTGATAAAAAACACACGACATCTGTTGGGGCTATCGGACAAATCATCCCCAATGCCAAAAACTTATAATTGTAAGCCTCCAATAATTTTTTTAGTCCTGGATGTTTATGCTCCAAATCCTTCATCATTTTTCCGCTTGAAAATATTCTAGAGAAAAGATAAACCAAGGTCTCGCTCAAAAAAATGCCAACCATCGATAATATAAAACTAACAATTGGATCAAAGCATATGCCCCCTAAAAACATGAGAGTTACTCCTGGAATAAAAAAGAGAAGCCTAATGATCCACAGGGCAATAAACAGCATCATCGCATATTTTGTATTCGTTGATATAAATTCCTGTAAATCACTCATTTCGAGTGAGAGGAAATGATATTCCTTTAGGATATAAATAGCTAAAAGCCATAAAGCTAAAATAAGAAATTTATTTTTCAATTTCTTCACTCTCCTCGCTTTCCATACATAAATGATAAGCAATAAAAATGAAGAAACACTCCGCAAAATACTTAAGGATTCTTAAGTTTTATTTTCAAGATAAAAGCTTATGGAAATTTTCCTCCATAAGCTTTTATCTATGCATTGGATGTTCGACAATGAAGCTCATCCAGCCTTCTCTATATTCAGCAAGGATATTACCATTATGAAGCTCAACAATTCTTTTTGAGATCGCAAGCCCTAGGCCGCTTCCTTGTTGATCTGTTCTTGCCTTATCGCCCCTGAAAAACCGTTCAAACAATTTGTTTATATTGTCAACCGGGAAATCCTCAACTTTATTAGAAACTTTCAAGATTGCTTTGTCACCAATGATCTCAAGGCTAATAAATAATTTAGATGGTTTCTTGCTGTATTTTATCGCATTCATAAAGAGATTATCATAAACACGAACCAACTTATCGATATCCATTAACACAGGAATATTGTCTTCTGTAATTGATTTTTGAACACTTAACTGTTCCTTTTCAAAAATAGGGATGTATTCCCCGATTATCTGTTCCAATAAACCCGACAAATCAGCTTCTTTACAGGTTAACTTAACGTCCGGGCTCGATAAATGTGTATACTCAAACAGTTCATCAATCAGGTATTTCAGCCTTTGCGATTTTGAATCAATTGTTTCGAGATATTCCTGAAATTGAGCTTTACTGTCATATTGGCCTTTTTTTAATAAATCCAAATACCCGATAATTGATGTTAATGGTGTTCTTAAATCATGAGATACATTTGAGATCAGTTCACTTTTCGATCTTTCTAATTGTCTTTCGTGTTCAAATTTTTTTTCTAACTCTTTGGACATATCATTAATGTTTTGTGCAAGCTGGGTCAATTCATCCCTACTTTCAATCCTAATGGTCAAGCCAAGTTTTCCATTGGCAATATGATGAACACTCTCAGTAATAAGCCTCAAATATAATATTTTTTTCCGTGCCATAATAAAAAAAACTACAATAAAAGTAAGAATAGCTACCGAGAATTGAAGCAATATCATAAAATAGCTACTCCGGAGGCTAAATTCTTTCAGATAATTCATTTTTTGTAGATATACGTTAGATAATATAATGAGTGTCATCATACCTAATGAAATAAGAAAACTAATTGCAATCGTACCAAGAAGCTTTACAATTAGCTTATTTCCAAACTTCCTCATATTTTATATCCTGTTCCCCAAACAGTTTTTATGTAAATGGGATGTTTGGAATCCTCTTCTATCTTATCCCTGATTTTTGTAATGTGTACCATGACAGTGTTGTCCGATTTAAAAAAGTCTTCCTTCCATACTGCTTCATATATTTTCTCAACACTTAGAACCATACCTTTGTTCATGCAAAGAAGTTCAAGTATATCGAACTCTTTTGGCGTCAGCCGCACTTCCTGCCCCCGCACCCATACTTGCCGTGTATCTGTATTGACGATCAGGTCACCGATTTCAATGATGTTCTTCGTGCTATTAGTATCCGTATTGTATTTTTTATACCTCCTTAATTGGGATTTGACCCTTGCGATTAACTCTAATGGGTTAAACGGTTTCGATAAATAATCATCGGCACCGGCAGCAAGCCCTTGAATTTTATCCATATCTTCCGATTTTGCAGAAAGCATGATGATGGGCAGATTTCGTTCCTGCCTAATCTTCATACATGCTTTAATTCCATCCATGCTGGGCATCATAATATCCAAGATCATGAGATCAAACTCTTTTTGTTCCAACAGTTTTAAAGCTTCGATTGCATCTTTAGCCTTTTGCGTGTGCAGACCTTCATTTTCTAAATAAACAGAAATAAGATTTCTAATATCTTTGTCATCGTCAACAATAAGAATGTTAGACTTCATATAACTCCTCCTTATCATTTTGCGGCATCGAACAGCTGAAGACATAAGCCGGAGGCACATTTCTAAGTTCTCTTTTTACATCTATTTTGGTAAAAAACTGTTCAATAAATGTCTTTTTATACATAGTGTATTGGAAAGTAATGAATTCCCCATCTTTTTTTAAAATCTTAGAGGTTTCTAATAAAATTTTGTTTGAAACACTTTTTGGCAAGCTTGCAAATGGAAGACCGGAAATAACATAGTCTATATAAGGTATACCATACTCCCTTACATGCTCGATGATATTTTCGGCAGATCCGTATACAATGAATAAATTCCTCTCATTTTTAAATTTTTCTTTCAGCAATGAATAAAATTCTTTATTTTGTTCGACTAATAAAATAATCGTCTCTGGATTTCGTTTTTCAAGCAGTTTTTTTGTGAATACACCTGTACCTGGTCCATATTCGATAATGTATTTGGCTTTCTTAAAATCAATTCCTTCCATCATTCTATCTCCAAGAAACCTTGAGCTGGGAAGGATGGAACCAACAGTGCTGGGATTACCTATATATTGAAATAAGAACAACAGACGTTTCATCTCTAATCTCTCCATTTGTTTTAAATTTATAATCTTACTTTAAATTCAAAACCTGAAGAAAGAGGGGCAAAAGTTCTTAAGAATTCTTAAGTTTTGGCGGAACTCTTTTCATAACTGTCGTCCTTAGCATAGGACTATCTATTTCCCTGCCGCCATCTATATCAAGAATGACAAATAAAAAAGAGAAGTATTAATCTTTGCATGAGTGATCGAGCATTCTCTTTCTATATATCTGAACCATTACTGACTCAACAAAGAAGAATTATTTAATTTATGTTATTTTATTCACCATTCATCAACACTTTTACACCCTGCGTTTTCATCACTATTGGATTTAAGAGGTTTGGATTGCCATATATGAAGGTATGCAATTAAATAATTGTGGTACAGTAAGTAGGAATAAAACAAGATGAAAGAAGGTGATCCCATGCCCACTAACAATAAACCCAATAGATTAATCGCTGAGAAATCACCATACTTACTTCAACACGCCCACAACCCAGTAGACTGGTTCCCTTGGGGAGAAGAAGCCTTCGAAAAAGCAAAACGCGAAAACAAGCCGGTTCTGGTCAGCATCGGCTATTCAACTTGTCATTGGTGCCATGTCATGGCTCATGAAAGCTTCGAGGACGAGGAAATCGCCCGCCTTCTTAACGAACGTTTTGTTGCGATTAAAGTGGATCGGGAAGAGCGGCCTGATGTTGATTCTGTTTATATGAGAATCTGCCAGCTGATGACCGGACAGGGCGGCTGGCCGCTGAATGTGTTTATCACGCCTGATCAGAAGCCGTTTTACGCAGGTACATATTTTCCGAAGACGAGTAAATATAATCGTCCGGGTTTTGTGGATGTGCTTGAGCATCTTTCAGAAACGTTTGCGAACGATCGTGAGCATGTCGAGGATATTGCAGAAAACGCCGCTAAACATTTACAGACCAAAACAGCAGCTAAAACAAGCGAGGGGTTAAGCGAATCGGCGATCCACCGGACATTCCAGCAGCTTGCCAACGGTTTCGATACAATCTACGGCGGCTTCGGACAGGCGCCGAAATTTCCTATGCCTCATATGCTCATGTATTTGCTCCGTTATTATCACACGACGGGGCAGGAAAACGCTTTGTACAACGTCACGAAAACACTGGACAGCATGGCAAATGGAGGCATCTATGACCATATCGGCTCTGGGTTTGCCCGCTATTCGACCGATGATGAGTGGCTCGTCCCTCACTTTGAAAAAATGCTGTATGACAATGCACTCCTGCTGACAGCTTATACTGAAGCTTATCAAGTCACGCAAAACAGCCGTTACAAAGAGATTTGTGAGCAGATCATTACGTTCATTCAACGGGAAATGACCCATGAAGACGGGAGCTTTTTCTCCGCTTTAGACGCGGATACAGAAGGCGAAGAAGGAAAATACTACGTGTGGTCAAAAGAAGAGATCTTGAAGACGCTCGGAGAGGATCTCGGCACGCTGTATTGCAACGTGTATGACATCACAGAAAAAGGCAACTTTGAGGGCAAAAACATTCCCAACCTCATTCACACCAAGCGGGAACAAATCAAAGCGGATAGCGGCTTAACCGAAGAAGAGCTCAGCCGCAAGCTTGAAGATGCAAGATTGAAGCTGTTAAAGACGCGTGAAAAAAGAACGTATCCGCATGTCGATGATAAGGTGCTCACCTCATGGAACGCGCTGATGATTGCGGGTCTTGCTAAAGCAGCAAAGGTATTCCAGGAACCCCAATACCTCAGCTTGGCTGAAGACGCTATCACCTTTATTGAAAACAATGTAATCATCGACGGCCGGGTGATGGTTCGGTATCGCGACGGCGAAGTGAAAAACAAAGGATTTATCGACGATTATGCCTTTCTCTTATGGGCTTATCTCGATCTCTATGAAGCCTCGTTTGATCTATCATATATAGAAAAAGCGAAGAAGCTGTCAAACGATATGATCGATTTGTTTTGGGACGAGGAGCATGGTGGATTCTACTTTACCGGACATGACGCAGAAGCATTAATTGTCAGAGAAAAAGAAGTGTACGATGGCGCCGTGCCTTCAGGAAACAGCGTGGCAGCCGTTCAGCTCCTGCGCCTCGGGCAAGTCACAGGCGATTTGTCGCTGATTGAAAAAGCCGAAACGATGTTTTCCGTGTTCAAGCCTGAAATCGAGGCATACCCGAGCGGCCACTCTTACTTTATGCAAAGTGTGTTAAAACAGATGACGCCTAAAAAGGAAATTGTGATTTTTGGACGCCCGGACGATCCAGACAGAAAACAAATCACAAGCGCGCTTCAAAAGGCCTTTAATCCAAACGATTCCATCCTGGTGGCAGAACATCCCGACCAGTGCAAAGACATTGCACCGTTCGCGGCTGACTATCGCATCATAGACGATCAAACAACCGTGTATATTTGTGAAAATTTCGCCTGCCAGCAGCCGACAACAGACATCGAAGAAGCCTTACAAACATTAAAAAGCAGCAGGGATTAAACGCCTTGCTGCTTTCTTTTTGATCTCTTATGGTATTGTACAACGATAAACGCAAAGAAAAGATTAACGACAACCGTAAAGAAAGTCTCCCACATCGGATTTCCCCGTGTGATGGCAAATAATGAAGGAATATCTCCATATACACTGTTTTTTTCAGTCATAAATAGACATAAGAACATATTATTCGCGGCATGCACACCAAGTGAAATTTCAAGGCTGCCTGTTTTAACCGTATAATATGTTAAAAGAATCCCAATCGTTACATACTCAATGCCTGCCCAAAAAGCGCCATTACTCATTTCAGGATTGCCAAAGTGTACAGCCCCAAATAGACCGCCGACAATCAGCGTCAATACAAAAGGGTTCTTTATTACTTTTCCAAAAGCCTGCAATAAAAATCCCCTGAAAAACAGTTCTTCCGCAGAAGTCTGGAGCGGCACCAATAACAGAGATGCCACAAGCAGCCACAGAAAACGTGAGGCGTCAAAATCCTGAAAAGTGTATTTCGCCGGATGAATCGCATAATCAATCCCCTGGACCACAGCCATCAGCAAAAAATAAGCGAGAAAGCCAAAGAAAATGCTGCGCCAGCTGATTTTTGCATGCGGTGTAATGACTGACCGAAACGGGCGTTTCAGGATAAATCGAACAGCCAGCCAAACCCCAGGAATCGCAAATACATAAACGATATGAGCTAAAAACAGATCAGCCAAAGAATCGGTTAACATACCTGTATCCACATCAAACGCGATATGTGGACTTAAAAGTGCAGTCAATAACATCATAAAGACATAAACAATGCTTCCAAAAAAGAATAAGCCAACCATCACCAAAAAGGAGAAAAAATATCTCCACAATGTATTGTTTCCTTCTAGAGGACGGATAAATGAATTCATTCCTTCTATGACTCTTCCTTTCAATGAGAATATTACTATATATTTGCATAATTTGGTCTATTAATCTACTGTTTTGGAAATCTTTTAAGCAAAATTAAGGCGAAAAGTGTGAATTTAGTTCTTCCATCTAGTGATTTGAACACTGTTCCCAATGATTCCAGGTACTTATAATAATGCCAAGAGGAGAATGTTCAGTCTTTCTCCCTCTATTAATAAAGGGGGTATTTTATGAATACGGGCGTCAAACAGAAACATACACATCCTTTTTCAAACGCGGCAAACCGTTTAGACCGCCTCCCGATTTCACGTGTCCACTTCCAAGTATTAACCGCTCTCGGCATTGTTTACTTCTTTGATCTTGCGGATTTATTTACCCTCAGCAATGTAGCGCCAGCACTGATCGAGCATTGGGGCATCCAGCTTTCAACCATTGCCAATGTAACGGCTGCTTCGTTTTTAGGCATGTTTTTGGGAGCATCACTTGGGGGACGGCTTTCAGATCAAATCGGCCGAAAAAAAGCCTTGAACCTATTTGTCTTCGTTTTTTCAATCGCATCGTTATGTAATGCCGCGGCATGGGACATCCCATCCTTAATGGCGTTTCGTTTCCTCACTGGGTTTGGCGTCGCAGCTGCCATGGTCATCACCAATAGCTATTTAGCAGAATTTTTCCCGTCCAGTGTTCGCGGAAAATATATTTCTTTCTGTGCCATGATCGGATTGATCGGCGTTCCAATCACCAATATCGTATCAGCCTTTGTCATTCCGCTCGGCTCATGGGGGTGGAGACTTGTCTTTGTGTGGGGCGCTGTTGGTCTTATATATTTTTTCTTTATTCGGCGGCTGGAGGAATCACCCCGCTGGCATGAAAATCGCGGTGAATATGAAAAAGCCGATGCCATCCTGAAAAGGATTGAAGCAAGCGTTGAAAAAGAAAAAGGCCCGCTTCCTGCTCCGGCGCCGCAAACCGCAAGCGGACAGGTACAACATGCGGGTTACGCGGGATTATTAAAGGGGAGAAACCTGAAAATAACCATTGTGTTATCCGCGGTATGGATTTTTGAAACCTTTGGATTCTATGGCTTTGCCTCTTGGGTCCCCAGCCTGCTAAAAAGCAACGGGGTCACGATGGAAAATACATTATGGTATAACGTATTGCACTCGGTCGGCGCTCCGCTGGGCGCATTGCTGGGTTCAATGATTTCTGAAAAATTTCAGAGAAAATGGATATTGGCCGCCAGTGCGTTTCTGACTGCCATCGCAGGTCTTTTATATGGCATGACCTTCATTCCCATCATGATTATCGTGTTTGGTTTCATCGTCAATATTACGGAACGGGTTTTCACATCAAACTTATATGCGTATACATCTGAGCCTTTTCCAACAGAGTATCGCTCGTCAGGCAGCGGTTTAGCCTATGGGCTCGGGCGCTTTTCGAACATCTTCGGATCATTGCTCGTCGGTTTTATCGCCGTTCAGCTCGGCTATGTCAGCGTCTTTTTCTTTATAGGCGGCTGCTGGCTCGCATGCTCCATTTTGTTAATCTGCTTCGGCCCCAATACGAATGCCAAGCAGATATAAAAAGTCAGTGCGGCGTTAACCGCACTGATTTCAATTCAATTCCTTCAGCTTTCTCGCAGGGTTTCCCCCTACAACCGTATTCGCAGGCACATCCTTTGTCACTACGGAACCCGAAGCAATCACCGCATTATCGCCGATCGTCACTCCCGGGTTTATCACTGCCCGCCCGCCAATCCAAACATTATCTCCTATTGTAACAGGCTTACCGAACTCCTTCCCCGACTTCCTAACAAGCGGGTCGAGAGGGTGACCAGCCGTGTAGATATGCACCCCTGGAGCTATCAAACAATCACATCCTATACGAACTTCACAAACATCAAGAATGACACAGTCAAAATTAACAAATGTACGATCCCCCATATGAATGTGATAGCCGTAATCACAGCGGAATGTCGGCAAAATGGTGACTTGATCACCGATCGAACCAAGCAGATTTTTCAAAAGCTCCGTTCGCACTGACTCGTCTTCTGGTGATTCGTTATATTGTTTAATCAGATTTCTCGCATGTTTACGCTCTAGTGATAATTCACGGTCTTCCGAGTTGTATAATTCTCCGGCTGCCATTTTTTCTTTTTCTGTCAGCATTCAATTCACTCCAAGATGTTAAATTGTAATCTCTATTAGATTTCCTTCCTCATCTTCAATTACACTTTCATAGTAGCCGTCCCCTGTCGTCCTTGGACCGCTTACTACAGCGAATCCGTCCTGCTTTAACCTTTCTGTCAGTTCATCAACATTCTCTTTGCTTCCAGTGGAAAAAGCGATATGCGCCCAGCCTGTCATCGTTTGTGACGGCTGATCAGTCACATCTCCTTTTTTCATGATTTCCAGCCTTGCTCCGGAATCAAACGTCATAAAATACGATTTAAAATCTTTCTTCTCATTATGATAAAGAGAATTGGCTTTGCCATGAAAGTACGTTTCATAAAAAGCCTTCATTCGCTCTAAATCACTGACCCAGATGGCCGTGTGCTCAATACGCATTTCTTCCTCCTCCTTTGTCTTTCAATGAAGTTATAAGGTATGAAATGCATTTCAGTTCAAGCTTTTTTCATGAATTGGTGGAGAATTTTTATATCTTTGGGACGCTCCTGCAAAAATAACGAAAATGCTGCGGTGCCCAGCTGCTCAAGATTCAGATCAAGCGATGGGAAACAGAGGGCACGGCTGATAGAGGAATTCCCTTCTCCAATGATCTCAACATCCCAGTCTTTCTTTTTGGCAAATACATAAATTCCCGCTGCCACTTCATCACTGTTTGCATAAATAGCTGTTGGAGCCCGGCCGCTTGTATAGAAATACGCACCTGCCTGCTCTCCGTCGTCCATATGATTACAGCCGATCAGCATATGGCGGTCCTCTAGGCTGCCATAGACGGCCTGATAAGCCGCTGCTTTATCCGCCGTACTCGGGCTCTTGTCGGCGCTTCTCACGCAAGTAAAAGCGATATTCTCATGTCCGCGGTTCTTTAGATATCGAAAGCTTTCTATGTAGGCTGCTTTTCTGTCATTGTAAGCACAAGGAATATCAATGTCTCCAGTATCTTCACAAGCGATAATCGGTCCATATTCTTGATAGGCTATTATACTGTCCCAGTGATTGGCTCGTGATGTAATAATGAGGCCATCTATTTTTTTCATTCTTAACAGCTCTAAATATTTGATTTCAATGTCGGGGTTATAGTTGGTAGGGAGGAGGGTTGTTGCATATTCATGTCTAAATGCCGCCTTTGTGATGCCGTTTACGATTTTATCAAAGCAAGGGTGATCGCTGTAAGGCAGGATTACACCGATCGTTTGAGTCTTGCCGCGAATAAGATCGATCGCAGTTCGATTCGGTGTGTAGTCTAATTCCTCCATGACTTGATGCACCAGCTTCCTTTTTTCTTCAGACACATACGGATGATGATTCAGTACACGTGACACAGTCGAAACAGATACATTCGCCAATCTCGCAATCTCTTTTATGTTTGCCATCTCTTTCTCCTTTTTCATCATAAAAAAAGCAGTAAGGATCAATCCTTACTGCTATCTCATCATATATTGATCGTAAGTTCAACAGGACAATGGTCGGAGCCCAAGACGTGTGCTGATATCTTGGCATTTTCAATCTGCCCCTTAAGACTCTCAGAAACAATAAAGTAATCCAGACGCCAGCCGATATTTCTGTCCCGGGCACCCGCACGATACGACCACCAGGAATAAGCGCCTTCCAAATCAGGGTATAAATAACGGAATGAGTCAATAAAGCCGGCTTCCAAGAAACGAGTGAATGCTCCTCTTTCTTGATCAGAAAAACCCGCGTTATTCCGGTTTGCTTTTGGATTCTTCAAATCAATTTCCTGATGAGCCACATTTAAATCACCGCACAGGATAACCGGTTTTTTCTTGTCCAATTCGAGAATAAACGCTAATAAAGCCTCTTCCCATTGCAAACGGTAATCAATGCGTTCCAGCCCTCTTTTTGCATTAGGCGTGTAAACGGTCATCACATACATGTTTTCAAATTCCAGCGTAATCACTCTGCCCTCTTGATCATGCTCTTCTATTCCGATTCCGTACATGACGTTCAGTGGCTTTTGTTTTGAAAAAACAGCCGTACCTGAATATCCTTTTTTCTCTGCATAGTTCCAATACACATGATAGCCTTCTGGTTCAAGATCCACTTGGCCATCCTGAATCTTTGTTTCCTGCAGACATACAACATCGGCATCCTCTTCTTTCAAGTAAGAAAGGAAATCCATTTTTCTCATGACAGCCCGCAGGCCATTCACATTCCAAGAAATGAGCTTCATTTTTTATCCCCCTATAAAAAAGAGCAAGAACCCGAAGGTCCTTGCTCTTTACGTATCAGCTTACTCACCAGTTACGTATGGAAGTAAAGCCATTTGACGAGCGCGTTTGATCGCTGCAGTCAATTTACGTTGGTATTTAGCGTTTGTTCCAGTTACACGACGTGGTAAAATTTTACCGCGCTCAGAAACAAACTTTCTAAGAAGATCTACATCTTTGTAGTCGATGTGCGTGATACCGTTAGAAGTGAAATAACACACTTTACGGCGCTTCGCACGACCGCCTCTGCGTCCTCCTGCCATTGTCATTTCCCTCCTTTCTTTGTCAATTTAGCGATATTCTCATTAGAATGGAAGATCATCATCCGAGATGTCAATCGGCTTGCCGTCGTTGGCAAATGGGTCATCATTAAAGCTGTTCCCCTGATTGCGTCTCTGGTTGTTTTGATTTCCCCCGAATGGATTATCATTTTGGCCTCCGCCAAAGTACTGGCCTCCGCCGCTGTTTCCTTCGTTGTATCCACCTGAACCAGAACCGCCGCCGCTTTTCGGCTCAAGAAATTGAACACTTTCAGCTTGGACCTCGGTCACGAAGACACGCTGCCCTTGCTGGTTTTCATAGTTTCTTGTTTGTAAACGGCCATCTACGCCTGCAAGGCTTCCTTTTTTCAGGAAGTTTGCAACGTTTTCGGCTTGTCTTCTCCAAGTGACACAATTAATGAAATCGGCCTCACGTTCTCCAGACTGGTTCGTAAATGTACGATTCACAGCAAGAGTAAACGTGGCAACAGCCGCACCGTTTGGCGTATAACGAAGCTCTGGGTCTTTTGTCAGTCTTCCGACTAATACAACTCGGTTAAGCATAAGAAAGACCACCTTTTACCATTATATATTTCAAAATTGCTTATTCTTCTTCTTTAACAACAATGTGGCGAATGATATCGTCACTGATCTTAGCTAGACGGTCAAATTCTTGAACTGCCGCAGCATCAGCTTGAACGTTTACGATTTGGTAGAAACCGTCGCGGAAATCGTTGATTTCGTAAGCTAGACGACGTTTACCCCAATCCTTTGTTCCAGTGATCTCCGCACCGTTAGAAGTCAGAACGTTGCTGAAACGCTCGATAACTGCTTTTTTAGACTCATCGTCAATGTTTGGGCGGATAATGTACATAACTTCGTACTTTCTCATCTGTTTGCACCTCCTTTTGGACTAAGCGGCCCGTAATGGGCAAGGAGCAATAATTCTATTACTCACAATTTTATATTATACCAAAGCTCTTGTCCCTTTACAACTGCATCCTATACATTAAATCGGAAATGAATAACATCTCCGTCTTTTACCACGTAGTCTTTTCCTTCAAGACGGACTTTTCCGGCTTCCTTCGCTCCTGCCATGCCGCCGCCCGCAAGAAGATCATCATAAGCAACCGTTTCAGCGCGAATGAAGCCGCGCTCAAAGTCACTATGAATAATTCCAGCGCATTCAGGGGCCTTCATGCCTTTTTTGAATGTCCAAGCTCTGACTTCCTGCTCACCGGCTGTGAAATATGTTGCCAGCCCAAGCAGCGAGTAAGATGCTTTAATCAGCTGATCAAGACCTGACTCTTCAATTCCCAGCTCTTCAAGGAACATTTGCTTCTCATCGCCTTCAAGCTCAGCGATTTCGGATTCAATCTTCGCACAAACGACGATGACTTCTGCGTTTTCGCCGGCAGCGTATTCACGAATCTTCGCTACATATTCATTGCCAGACGGGTCAGCCACTTCCTCTTCACTTACGTTTGCAACATACAAAATAGGCTTTGACGTCAGCAAATGAAGCTGCTTTACAAGCTTTTGCTGCTCTTCAGTAAACTCAACAGAACGAGCAGGCTTTTCATTTTCAAACGCTTCTTTCAGTTTAGTCAAAATGTCAAACTCAAACACAGCCTCTTTATCTTTTTGCTTTGCAAGCTTGCTGACACGTGTAATCCGCTTTTCAACTGTTTCCATATCAGCGAGAATCAGCTCAAGATTGATCGTTTCGATATCATCAATCGGATCAACTTTACCGGAAACGTGTGTAATATTATCATCAGAAAAAGCACGGACAACGTGGCAGATCGCGTCAACTTGGCGAATATGAGAAAGGAATTTGTTACCGAGACCTTCTCCTTTTGACGCGCCTTTTACGATTCCTGCAATATCAGTGAATTCAAAAGCAGTCGGCACAGTCTTCTTCGGTTTGACCAGCTCAGTCAGCTTTCGCAGACGATCGTCCGGTACTTCTACAATTCCCACGTTCGGATCAATTGTACAGAACGGGTAGTTGGCTGATTCGGCACCGGCCTGTGTAATTGCGTTAAATAATGTTGATTTCCCGACGTTCGGCAAACCGACAATTCCAGCTGTTAAAGCCATTCTTTCATCTCCTCTATATAAAACCGTCATTGCATTAACGTATTTTGAACCTAGAGCAATTATAAGGAGGTTCACTGGAAAAGACAAGCTGACAAAAAAGCATTTTCAGCCTGCTGAACCCTCTCATTATGCTTTTTTCAAGCCCACTAAACAGTCAAAAAGCGTACTTCCCATTCCATTATCAGAATTTGTATCATTTGTCAGCGTATTGACGGAGCCGCCAAAAGCCGCCCACATGCCTTCATCTACATTTATCGTCTTCGGATGAGCCTGTTTCATCACTTTAACTTTACCATTCAAACGGCCCCGATCATTGAAAATGACAACCTCGTCTCCATCCTGAAGATCCCGCTCAGCCGCTATATCTGAAGAAATATCGACCTGTATGTGCTGAAGCTTCTCGATGAACGGAACATGCTGTGAATGATTAGAGCGCTGCGGATGAATGGACAAAAGCGTGTAAGGGTATTTTTCGGCAAGTTCTTCGTTATGGTAAACAGACTCCTCAGGCACTTCCAATTGAAGTGCACCGCTAAATCCTTTTTCTTCAGCTAAAGAAGAGGTAAACTCAAATTTTCCGCTTGGCGTCAGAAACGTAAAGTCTTCCCACGGCACCTGTTTAACCGGAAGCGGCAGATGGCCTTTTTCTTTCAAGTGCTCAAGCGTTACACCGTCTGCCTCCAATGAAGAAAGCCCCATCTCCAAAAGTTCTTCAGTACTGTGTTCAAAAAGCTCTCCAAATCCAAGGCGCTTTGCAAGCTCTGACCATATCCATCTGTCTGACTTCGCTTCGCCCTGCGGTTCCACCAGCTTCTTCCCATACTGAACATAATGATGGTACATACTGGAATAATAAATATCCTCTTCTTCAAAAACAGTGGCAGTCGGCAAAACATAGTCGCACAGCTTTGCCGTATCGGTCATGATGGAATCAATCGCTACTGTCACCGGAACCTTTTCAAACGCCCGTCTTACTTTATTTGTGTTTGGCACCTGAGTCAGCGGGTTCCCGCATGTCACGATAATCATCTCGATCGCAGGATCATCAGCGGTTAAAACCTCTTCAGCCTGTGTCATCATTGAAAAAGAACGTGATGTCGTTTTTAATTCCGGCAGCGTCAGCTTCGTTTTTGCAAAACTTTCACCAATCTGGACATTGCCAAAATTTGCGCCGCCGCCTTTAATACCAACGTTTCCGCTTGCCGCAACAAGCGCATCAATCCAGCGAATCGTCCCGCCGCCATTTTTATACCGCTGCATACCAAGCCCCATAAAAGTAGACACCGGACCATCCGCATACAGACCTGCAAGAAACTCCAGCTCTTCCATCGTAGTTTCTGTTTTCGCAGTAAACTCCTCGAAAGAAACCGTGCTCAAAAGCTCTTTTACATCATCAAACCCGACAGAATGCTGAGAAATAAAATCCTCATCCGTTCTTCCCGTCTCGATCAGAACCTTCAAAACAGCCGCGGCAAGCCAGCCATCCATTCCCGGCTTTACAGAAATATAACGGTCAGCCAGTTTTGCAGTCGGATTAAAAATCGGATCAATCACCGTCAGTGTTGCGCCCTTTTTCTTTACCTGCTGCAAATGGTGATAAAGGTGCATATTTGTCCTTGATACATTTCTGCCCCACACAACGACGTGTTTGCTGTTGTAAATATCAAGCGGCCCGTGCCCATACGACCGGCCGAAATCCCAGCTTTGCGCCTCTATACCCGAGCCCCAGCAAATGCTTCCGACAATCTCAGTCACACCGCCATACGCATTAAAAAAACGCTGATCTAGCGCTTTTAATAAACCGTTATTGGCATAATCATGGCTGTGCAAAACTGCTGTTGTTTCTGACGTCTCCTGAATGTCCCGAAGTTTATCGGCAATTTCATCAAGAGCCTGCTCCCAGGAAATCCGCACAAACTCGCCATTTTGTTTTTTCATCGGATAACGAAGCCGATCAGGCGAATTTGTTTTCGTCTCTAGCATTCTGCCGCGGCCGCAGATTTTCCCTTCCGTAATCGGATGGTTTGGATCTCCGTCCACTTTTGTTACCTTTCCGTCATCAACAGTCACCACAAAACCGCAGCTGTCCCAGCAATTCAGAGGGCATGCTGACTGATGCACTTTGCTCATCGCCGTCTTCTCCTTACCTTCTATATGAAAAAGCATGAGTGTCAGCCTTTTTATGAAGTAGGCTCCTCATGCTTGACCAGTACTTTTTTTACTTTTCTTTCAAATTCTTTTCTCGGAATCATCACGCTGTGAGAGCAACCCTCACATTTAATCCGAATATCCATTCCCATACGTATAATTTTCCATCTGTTTGCTCCGCATGGGTGCGGTTTCTTCATTTCTACAATATCATTCAGGCCAAAGTCTTTATCCGCCAAGACCCTTCACCTCTCTTCATAAACTGCTGAATCTATTGTACAAAAAAACTGATCATTAGAGCAATCATCATACCCAAAAAGAAAGGAATCCTCTTATTTCCATTTACTTAAAATAGGGTATAGCAGCAAACAAACTAATAGATAAAGATTCAGCATTCCATAAATGGGATACAAAAAAGCGATTAAATCGGAAAAACCGAAAGAAGTAAAAGGCACCATTAACACTAACAGAATCAATACGATCACCCATCTCGGCATGTGGAGAAAAGCCATCAGCCGGCTGGACAATCCGAATAAACCAGCGACCGTCGTCGTATATATCGCAAGGCACAGCACCGCAGTCATACATAAAAAAAGAAGGTAAGGGGCACCCTCCAGAATGGCAAACAGCGGAATTTCAAATTGAGAAAGGGAACCAGCCAGTTCTACCAACGTTTCATTATATACAAAAGAGATCACGCCAAAAATAAGACCGCTGGCCACACTGGCGATTTTAGCTTCCCCCAGCCCTTTCATTTCTTTCCCGACAGACGATAAAATCGCGACAACCGAAAGAATATTTAAAGAAGTAAACGTAATGCTGGCAGGCCAGTTATACTGCCGGCTCAAATCTATCGTCCACGTATGGTGATGAGTGCTCTGAAATGAAAATAACGCATACATCAGCCCGGCAACTAAAATAGGAATTAAAATGCCATTCACAGATAAAATCCCTTTCACATCCCAGAAAAACAAACACACCGTCACGATGCAAAGCAGCGCAATTCCCCACCAAAAAGGGAGCTTGTACATTTGCAGCGTCACTCCGCCTCCGGCGATCATCACCATGGTTGTAGAAAATAAATAAAAGACAATGAGAATATCATAAATTTTCGCCAGCCACGGTCCCATTAAATGTTCAAGAACCGGAAGAAAGTGAGTGGATTGAACCTTAAAACTGATTTTCATCACAATATAAGACGAGAAAATGAACATCACTGTAAACAGCACAATAGCCAGTCCGCTTTCTGCGCCAAAAAACTGCCATATCTCCTGACCGCTTGCATATCCGGCGCCGATCAGGCTGCCTAATATAAGCAGCATCCACCTCATTCCGGCTCTCCACAACATTATCACCTCATAAGTACAGAGTTCAGCTTGTTTCCGTTATTGTTACTATATAGAGCGCTAATAATAAAAATGCCTATTTTCATAGGAAAACAAAAAATAATGGTTGAATGTGAAAATATCATACAAAATACTCGTAAAAAAAGACCACCTAAACAGGCAGTCAAAATACAAAATCCCATCCTTCACTTTCCTACCATTCCTTTATACGCTCTTCACCAAGATATCATGTTCAATCATTCAGTTATTCCGATCTTATCGTAAACTCCATTAGGTGTTCCAAAGCATATTAATGATTCCTCCATTACCAAAACAGCAGACCATATCTTGCTTCACCTGAAGCGCTGCGGCACAATACTTGTAAATAACCTCTATCTTTTCCTCTTTGTATCCAAAAATCCGTAAACAGACACAAAGCATAAAAAACCTAACTGCTGGATATAATGTAAACAACCTTACATACCAAAAAAACACATCCCTAGCAATTCCGATATCTAACAAGGAAGTGAAACCTATGAATCGAAAAGGCGGGCTTTTTTCTTCTCAGGAACGAGTAAAGCAATATGTTTCACATACAGATACAGCTGCAGCAAAACAAATACAAACGATTCTTTCTTCATCCTTACGTAAAGCTGCCGGCAGACCGATTGTTGTGGTTTGTATCGGAACAGACCGTTCAACTGGTGACTCATTAGGCCCGCTCGTAGGAATGAAACTCAAACAGATGCAGCTCACCAGATTCCACGTCTACGGCACTCTGTCTGATCCTGTGCATGCTGTAAACATGAAGGACAAATTGATGGAAATTCACAAATTACACAAAAACCCATTTATTGTAGCAGTTGATGCATGCTTAGGGCGTGTGAAAAGCGTAGGTTCATTCCAGATCGGAGATGGCCCACTAAAGCCTGGTGCCGGTGTACAGAAGGATCTTCCTGAGGTAGGAGATCTCCATGTGAATGGAATTGTAAATGTTAGCGGTTTCATGGAGTACTTTGTTTTACAAAATACAAGGCTTCACTTGGTCATGAATATGGCAAATGTTCTTGCTGAAGGACTGAGTTTAACAGATCGAACAGAGTGGAGGCAGGAACGGCTTAGTCCGCTGCAAAGACTCACAGGACGATTATAAAACAAAAAACCATCTTCAATAGAGATGGTTTTCTTTCATTACGATTCACGTTCTGATAAGAGCTCTAAGATCCGTTCAAGATCCTCGTTGGAGAAAAACTCAATTTCGATTTTGCCTTTTTTCTTTTGTCTCTTAATATTTACTGTTGTACCAAAATAATTTTGGAGATACGATTCCCGTTCTTTGATAATCGCATCTTTTACAGGCTCTTTTTTCTTTGTTTCACGTGGAACATTCTGATTTAGTTGCTGAATCAGCTGCTCAAGCTGGCGAACGTTAAGCTGTTCTGCAATCACTTTTTGCACAAGCGGTTCAAGCTTGTTTTTATTTTTCAAACCAAGAAGTGTGCGGCCATGCCCCATAGAGAGCGTGCCTTCCGCAATCAGCTGCTGAATGTTCTCAGGCAATGTCAGCAATCTTAAATGGTTGGCAATATGCGGCCTGCTTTTTCCGAGACGTTTTGCAAGCTGCTCTTGCGTGACATCTAAGTGTTTGAGCAAAGAGTCATAAGCCTGAGCCTCTTCCAGCGGTGATAAATCCTCACGCTGAAGGTTTTCCAGTAAAGCAATTTCTCTCATTAACGCCTCTGATAATTCACGGACAATCGCTGGAACTGTTTCTAAACCTGCAAGCTTTGCCGCCCGAAAGCGCCGTTCACCCGCAACGATATCATAGCCTTTTAAAGATTTTCTGACGATAAGCGGCTGGAGAATGCCATGCTGCAGCACAGATTCTTTGAGCTCAGCTAGAGCTTCGTCGTCAAAGTGTTTTCTTGGCTGATAAGGATTAGGGCGTAAATCGGTAACTTTGATTTCCTCAACTGTCTCTTCAGACAAATCAACCTGATTAAACAACGCATTAATCCCTTTTCCAAGGCCTTTAGCCATTCGCAGCCACTTCCTTTGCTAAATCTAAATATACTTCCGCACCTCTTGACCGCGGATCGTATAAAATGATGGGTTTACCGTGACTCGGTGCCTCACTCAGACGGACATTACGCGGAATAACAGTCTGATATACTTTATCTCTAAAGTATTTTTTCACCTCTTCAATCACTTGAATGCCAAGATTTGTCCGGGCATCAAGCATCGTCAGCAATACGCCTTCAATCATTAAATCAGTATTCAAATGCTTTTGCACAAGACGTACTGTATTTAATAATTGGCTCAGTCCCTCCAAGGCATAGTATTCGCACTGTACAGGAATCACAACTGAATCTGAAGCAGTCAGCGCGTTAATTGTCAGCAATCCCAATGACGGAGGACAATCAATAATAATATAATCATAATTCTGCTTCACTGCTTCAAGCGCTCTCTTAAGTCTCACTTCTCTTGAAATTGTCGGAACCAGCTCGATCTCAGCTCCTGCAAGCTGTATCGTCGCAGGAATCACATCCAAATTCTCTACTGAAGTTGCTTTAATAATATCTATTACATCTGCATCATCTACTAAAATATCGTACACACACTGATCTACATCGGCTTTTTCAATCCCCAATCCGCTCGTTGCATTCCCCTGCGGATCAATATCTACCAGCAGAACCCTTTTCCCTATGTAAGCTAAGCATGCTCCAAGGTTGACAGACGTCGTTGTTTTTCCGACTCCGCCTTTTTGGTTCGTAATTGCTATGATTTTTCCCACGATGTCACCTACTTTCACATGAACATGTACTGTCATGTTTCTATTTTATCAAAAAAAGATTAAAGCGTTTCACTTTTTTCATCATTTTGTTTTTTATCAGAAGGGAATATTTGAAAATTAAATCAGCGCTTTATTGCTTTCTCTTATAAATTCTTAAACTGATATGTTTTTTTGACTTAAAAAAGGGATTTCTAATAGAAAAAAAGAAGAAGTTACAATGCAGAAAGTACAAACAGGACGGTGATCATATGGTTTACAAAACAAAAAGAGATGCACCCGTTACTCTTATGATTGTGTTTCTCATATTACTGATACAAGCAGATGCCATAGTTCCTTTTGTGCTGGGACATATGAGGATATCCGGCTGAATCATTTTTGTTCTGCTGACTCTTTTCAACGTGCTCATCATTTGGAGTTTCATTGATCTGAAATATGTATTGAAGGAGCACCGTTTGATCATTAAAGCCGGATTGATCAAACATCAAATTCCTTACGAAAAAATCGACAAAGTGATTCAACAAAAGAAGCTGTGGTCAGGTTTTCGGCTTATTGGCTCACGGCGTGCGATTACGATTTATTATCGGGGAGGCTGGGGACATGCAGTCATTTCTCCACAAGACACGGAAGAATTTATCCACAAGCTCAAAGAAAAGAATTCTAATATGACAATCATAACTAAAAGTAATTAATTTCCTTTTAGCGAAAAAGCTCTCCTGGACAAGCAGGAGAGCTTTTATTTTGGTATGCGAATCGTCAATTGAATATATTCTTCAAATTCCTCTTCTTCCGTATTCAATTTTACGCCGCTGTCTTCAACCATTGACAGTGACTGGCGAATCGTGTTCATTGCAATTCTAGTATCCCTGCTGAACGCTTTGCGTCTAGGCTTTGGTTTTCTCTGGCCTTGCTCCAGCATTTTAACCACGCGGTCTTCTGTCTGCTTTACATTTAAGCTTTTCTCAATTATCTCTGTGAGCAGTGTGACTTGGAGCTCAGGCTGTTTCAGGGGAATCAGCGCTCTGGCATGACGCTCTGTGATTTTCTTCTCCATGATTGCGTCTTGAACCGGCTGAGGCAGCTTTAATAGCCGCAGTTTGTTCGCAATCGTTGACTGCCCTTTTCCTAAACGCTGCGCCAGTGCTTCCTGTGTTAAATCATGAAGCTCAAGGAGCCTTGCGTAGGCATGCGCTTCCTCAATCGAAGACAATTCCTCACGTTGCAAATTTTCAATTAACGCCACTGAAGCGGTTTCCGTGTCGGAAAAATCCTTAATAATGGCCGGAATCTTTTCCCACTCGAGCGATTGCACCGCTCTCCAGCGTCTTTCACCTGCAATGAGTTCGTATTGGCCTTCTTCTTCTGTATGCCTGACAACAATCGGCTGAATAATGCCGTGTGTATGAATGGTCATTGCTAACTCTTTGATTTTTTCATCTGAGAAAATGGTGCGTGGCTGAAAACGGTTGGGAACGATAGCATTTACCGGTATTTCCAGAATCTCTTCTTTGTTTGTCTCATGTTCAGCAATCTCCGGTTCCTGTTCCTTCTCACCAAGCCCGAAGAAACGAGAGAATGAATGCTTCATGTACCTACACCACCTTTAAAAACTGCCATTTTTATAATTCTATTTTCTCATGGTTTTTCCTGCTGTACCGTCATTAATTTTGAAGAAAATATGATGGTATTGTCATATCAGGCTGTCTAAATTACCCTTCAATTGGCGATTTATTAGGAGTTCCCGGTTTTCTTGGATACTTCTTAGGTGTATTTTTGATCTTGCGTATCACCATAATATTACGATCGCTTTCTTCAATAGGCAGCTTAAAGGAATGGGTATTCTCAAGTTCTCCTCCAAGCGTTGTGATTGCTTTTTTCCCCGCATTTAATTCTTCTTCAGCAGATGCGGCTTTTAAAGCAACAAATAAACCGTTTTTCTTAACCAGAGGCAGACAAAGCTCGCTTAAAACAGATAGTCTCGCAACCGCTCGCGCTGTCACGATATCATAGCTTTCCCTTACGTCTTTCCGTTGCCCGAATGTTTCAGCTCTGTCATGGCAAAATGTCGTATTCTCCAATTGTAAAGCTTCAGACAGCTTTTCTAAAAACGTTATTCGTTTGTTTAGTGAATCTACGATTGTGACATGAAGGTGAGGAAAACATATTTTAATCGGCAGACTCGGAAAACCCGCTCCCGCTCCGACATCACAAATCGTATTCATCTGATTGAAGTCGACATAAAATGCAGCTGTAATGGAATCATAAAAATGCTTCAGATACACTTCTTTTTTCTCTGTAATCGAAGTCAGATTGATTTTTTCATTCCACTCAACCAGCATATCGTAATACAGCTCAAATTGCTCCAGCTGACGAGGAGAAAGGGAGATCCCTTTTTCCGCCAGTCCAGAAGTGAATTCTTCAATATTCATGCCGTCATCCTTTCTACTCGGCTATCTTCGCAATGCGGCCCTGCTCTAAATATACCAATAGAATTGAAATGTCTGCCGGATTCACACCGGAAATACGGGAAGCTTGGGCAACAGACAAAGGCCGTACGTTTTTCAGCTTTTGACGAGCCTCGGTTGCAATCCCCTTAATTGCGTCATAATCAATTCGATCAGGGATTTTTTTGTTTTCCATCTTCTTCAGTTTTTCCACTTGCTGAAGCGATTTTTCAATATATCCTTCATATTTCACTTGGATTTCTACTTGTTCTGCCACGTCTTGAGGAACCGGCACTTCTGGCGGCGCCAGTTTTGTAACAGTTTCATAGTTCATTTCAGGACGTTTCATCAAGTCTGTGCCGCGTACCCCATCTTTCAATTCGCTTCCGCCAAGAGAACGGATATATTCTTGATTTTCTGGAGACGGCTTGATAATCACAGAATGCAGACGTTTTTTCTCCGCTTCGATCGCCGCTTTTTTCTTCTCAAAAGCCGCAAATCGCTCATCAGAAATCAATCCAATGCGGTGGCCGATTTCTGTCAGACGCAGATCTGCATTGTCATGACGAAGAAGCAATCTGTATTCAGCGCGAGATGTCAAAAGACGGTATGGCTCATTTGTCCCTTTCGTCACAAGGTCATCAATGAGAACACCAATGTAGGCGTCAGAACGGCTTAGAATCACTTCTTCTTTTCCAAGCGCTTTTCGTCCTGCATTGATTCCCGCCATAATGCCTTGTCCCGCAGCTTCTTCATAACCGGATGTTCCGTTAATTTGGCCGGCAGTGTAGAGATTGGTAATTTTTTTCGTTTCAAGCGTCGGCCATAGCTGAGTCGGTACAATCGCATCGTACTCAATCGCATAGCCGGCTCTCATCATTTGAACGTTTTCCAGACCCGGAATCGTTGCAAGCATTCTTTGCTGCACGTCCTCTGGAAGACTGGTAGACAAACCTTGAACATAAACTTCCTGCGTATTTCTGCCTTCTGGCTCAAGGAAAATTTGATGACGCGGTTTATCATTAAAACGAACAACTTTATCTTCAATTGACGGGCAGTATCTCGGACCTGTACCTTTGATCATACCGGAATACATCGGTGAACGGTGCAGGTTGCTGTCAATAATCTCATGTGTCTCAGGGCTCGTATATGTCAGCCAGCAAGGAAGCTGATCTGTGATATATTCAACTGTTTCATATGAGAAAGCGCGAGGCACTTCGTCACCAGGCTGAATTTCCGTTTTGCTGTAATCAATCGTGTCGCTTTTGACGCGAGGCGGCGTACCTGTTTTAAAACGAACAAGGTCGAAGCCCAGTTCTTCCAAATGCTCAGAAAGCTTAATAGAAGGCTGCTGGTTGTTCGGACCGCTTGAGTAAGAAAGATCACCGAGAATGATACGTCCTCTCAAATATGTTCCTGTCGTCATAACAACTGCTTTCGCGCGGTAATTCGCACCGGTTTGTGTAATGACACCGCGGCACTCGCCGTCTTCAATGATCAGACGCTCTACAATTCCTTGCAGCAGCGTTAAGTTTGGTTCTTTTTCAAGCGTATTTTTCATTTCATGCTGATATTGGAATTTATCTGCTTGCGCACGCAGCGCACGGACAGCAGGACCTTTTCCTGTATTCAGCATTCTCATTTGAATATGCGTTTTATCAATATTTCTGCCCATTTCTCCGCCAAGCGCGTCAATTTCGCGGACGACAATCCCTTTTGCAGGGCCGCCGACAGACGGATTACATGGCATAAACGCAACCATATCTAAGTTGATGGTCAAGACAAGCGTTTTGGCGCCTTGACGTGCTGATGCGAGGGCAGCCTCAACACCGGCATGCCCGGCGCCAATCACTATCACATCGTATTGGCCTGCTTCATACCCCATGATTCTAGTTCCTCCTTTATTTATTTTCCTAAACAGAACTGTGAAAAGAGCTGATCAATTAAGCTTTCATGGACAGCGTCTCCAATGATTTCGCCCAGAAGCTCCCAGCATCTTGTAAGATCAATCTGCACCATGTCGATCGGGACATCCTGTTCGATGCCGCTAAGCGCGTCTTCAATGGCGCGTTTTGCTTCCTGTAAAATTGAAATATGGCGTGTATTGCTGACATACGTTAAATCTCCGCTTTCAATAGCACCTGTATAGAACAGCGATTGAATCGCTTCCTCCAAATCATTAACGCCTTCTTCTTTTAGAAGAGATGTCGTTACAACAGGACGTCCATTGGCCAGCTCGCGTACACGTTCTATGTCAATTTTCGCCTCGAGGTCAGTCTTATTCATAATGACGATGACGTCCATTCCCTCAACGGCTTCAAAAAGCTTCACGTCTTCTTCAGAAAGCTCTTCACTATAATTAAGCACAAGTAAAATCAGGTCTGCTTCCTTCAGAACCTGACGAGAGCGTTCAACACCTATTCGTTCAACAATATCCTCTGTTTCACGAATACCTGCAGTATCAACAAGACGAAGCGGAACACCTCTTACATTTACGTATTCCTCAATCACATCCCGTGTCGTACCCGGAATATCGGTAACAATAGCTTTTGCCTCATGAACCAGGCTGTTAAGAAGAGAAGACTTTCCGACATTCGGACGGCCGATAATGACAGTAGAAAGACCTTCCCGCAAAATTTTGCCCTGCTCAGATGTTCTAAGCAGCGCCTCAATTTCTTTTTTAACGGAGCTTGCCTTTTCAACTAAAAGCTGATGTGTCATTTCTTCTACATCATCATACTCCGGATAATCTATATTTACCTCAACATGGGCCAGCGTTTCTAAAATATCATCGCGTAAACGGCGCACCAAAGCAGAGAGACGCCCTTCCATTTGATTCATAGCGACGTTCATTGCCCGATCCGTTTTCGCTCTGATTAAGTCCATCACCGCTTCCGCCTGTGAAAGGTCGATTCGCCCATTTAAAAACGCGCGTTTCGTGAATTCACCAGGCTCCGCCAGTCTCGCTCCCTCTCTTAAGGCGAGCTGGAGCACTTGGTTTACTGTCACAATTCCCCCGTGGCAGTTTATTTCTATAACATCTTCACGTGTAAAAGTTCTCGGTGCTTTTAACACCGATACCATTACTTCCTCCACGACCCGATCCGTACGTTTGTCTACAATATGGCCGTAATGAATCGTGTGTGATTCGACCGAACTGATCGTTTTCCCTTTCGGCCCTTTATACATTCTGTCGGCGATCTGGATTGCTTCCGGTCCGCTCAGCCGCACAATAGCAATCGCACCCTCTCCCATCGGTGTAGAAATGGCCGCAATTGTATCCATGTTGTTCACCTCTCTTTTCTATACTCTCATTCATCTATATAAAAAAATATTTTATTATGCCAAAACTAAAAGATAACATAGTTTGGTTCGAAGTGGAAGATGTGTTATCCACAGACTTAGAAATTCATCCCTTATTACTTTAACTTATCCACATGTGAATAACAATTAATTTTATTTCCTGAACTTCCTTTTTATCAACAGGATACACCTAAAAAGGAAAAACTTAAACGGAAAAAGCTTGATATTACAAGGAAAAATAGATTTTTCTATACAAAAAAACCGAAGCTCCGATTTTTACCGGACTTCGGTTTTTTGTTATCTTTTCTGGGAAATAACGAGGTGGCGATTTTCGCCTTCACCCATTGAATACGTTTCGATCTGCTGATTTGCATATCTGGAAAGAGCATCATGAATGATTTTTCTTTCACTGGACGGCATCGGTTCTAAATGAACATCTTTTTTCGTTTTCAAAACCTGGTCTGCCAGTCTCACAGCCAGCTGACTCAGCGTCTCTTTCCTTTTCAAACGGTAGTTTTCTGCATCTACCGTCACATTTAAATACTGATCTGAATAACGATTAAGGACAAGCTGGGTCAAAGTTTGAAGTGCATTTAAGGTTTGTCCTCTTTTTCCAATTAACAATGCCGCTTTTTCACCCGTTATATGGAAAATCACTGCCTTTTTGCTTTCTTTTACAGTCACATCAGACTTTCCGGCAATGGATTCGGCAATTCTTTCAAGATACATCTTTGTTTCCTGAATCGGATCAAATTTTTCAGCCAGCTTCACGATTGCCGGCTTTTTGCCGAATATACCAAGAAAACCTTTGTTTCCCTCTTCAATAACGGTAATTTCAACTTCATCCTTCGTTAATTGCAGTTCTCGTAATCCGGACTGTACTGCTTCATCGACATTTCGCCCTGCAGCAGTCACATTCCTCACTTTTTCTTTCCTCCGGCTTTTTGCGGCTGAGGATCTTTTTTAATATCAGGCCCTTTAATGAGGAAAGTTTGCGCAATCATAAACAAGTTACCGACTACCCAATAAAGAGAAAGCGCCGCCGGGAAGTTGATCGCAAACACAATGATCATAATCGGCATAATCCAAAGCATCATTGCCATTTGCGGATTTTGCTGCGCATTGCCCGCCATCATTAATTTTTGCTGTACGAAAGTGGCAACACCGGCAACAATCGGAAGAATATAGAAAGGATCTTTTTCTCCTAAGTCAAACCATAAGAAACTGTGCTCTGAAATCGCCTGTGTTCTCATGATCGCATGATAGAATCCGATTAAAATCGGCATTTGAATTAAAATCGGGAAACACCCTGCCAATGGGTTGACGCCATGCTTTTGAAATAAAGCCATTGTTTCCTGCTGAAGTTTTTGCTGCGTTTTTTGATCCTTTGAGCTGTATTTTTCTTTGAGCTTTTGCATTTCCGGCTGTAAAGCCTGCATCGCTTTCGAGCTTCTCAGCTGCTTGATCATCAGCGGCAAAATTAATAAACGGATTAAAATTGTAACAATAATAATTGACAGTCCATAGTTGTCTCCCGTCAATTTCGCAACATACGTAATGAGCTCAGACAATGGAAATACTACGTACTTGTCCCAAAAATGCGGACTATCTGCAGTGATCGGCTCTTTGACACTCGAGCATCCAGCCAATAGCATGAATACGCCGACCATACTTAATAGCAACCATATTCTCCTTTTCAACAACATTTCCTCCTATAATCATTCTTTACACTCTCTTATTACAAAACATACTTGTATGTATTTTAGCATCTTTCAGTTTTAAATGGTGTCTTTTTCTGATCAACCAGAAAGGAAGCGCTTTTAAAAGTTTTAAGAAAGCAGTGGCATCTACTTTTTTGACGAAGTTTTCTTATATAATGAGGCCTTCCTGAATAAATGCTGCAGACTTTTTTTCGTTTCCTCAAATGTCAGCTGACTTGCTGGTTTTCTGGCAATAATAATGTAATCCTTTTGCTTCAGTCTGTCTCTCTCTTCTAGAAAAGCTTGCCGGATCAAACGTTTTATCCGATTTCGCATTACTGCATTGCCAATTTTTTTGCTGACGGAAAGGCCAACGCGCAGCTCATCGTTTTCAGGCTGATCAAGCGTATATAAGACAAACTGGCGATTCGCTACTGATGTGCCATGCTTGAACACTTTTTGAAAATCTTCATTTTTCTTTAAACGATTTCGCTTCTTCAAATTGACTCACTCCGATACTGGCTGGCAGAAACTTTTAATTTTATTTGAAAATGAGATGCGCAGAGACAGGGAGATCCCCCTGCTCATACACATCACATATATCTTTTCCCTTAAAGTGAAAAAAGACCACTGACATTATTCAGTGGCCTAAGCTGATAATACTTTTCTGCCTTTGCGGCGACGGCGCGCTAAAACTAGACGACCGTTTTTTGAACTCATACGGCTTCTGAAGCCATGAACTTTACTGCGTTTACGGTTATTCGGTTGGAATGTTCTTTTCATTTATGACACCTCCCTCGAGGAATAGCTGTTAAAGACAGTCTTACTTATTATATTTGCGTTACCTATTCATTGTCAACTTCACTAGTGCTTTTGTTTCTTGCAACCATAATAGGATACCATACCTTCTCGACTTTCGAAACCTTATTTTTCAGATTCCTGAAATTAACGAAAAAAAAAGTCCTGATTCAATTAACATTCTGAGCTGAAAATACGCGATGTGGATATCTTTTTCCCCTTTTTTCAATATCCACAAAGGTTATCGACAACATTTTCACACCGCCAACCCCTGTGGACAAATTTTTTTCAACAGGTTGTCCGCTTTGTGGATAAGATTGTGACAACCATTGCAAGCTCTCGTTTAATTTGGTATTATATTTGTGTTTTAACTCTTGATTACTAATCTTGCTTTCACTCATTATCCACAAACTGTGGATAACTTGTGGATTGATTTCACACAGCATGTGTAGAAAGTTGTCCACAAGTTGTGAAATTTGTCGAAAAGCTATTTATCTACTATATTATATGTTCTCAACATTTAATGTGTACGAATGGTTACCGCCATTTGCTCTTTTTTTGTGTTCTATAACAGGAAAAGACGTTATTTTCTTAGAAAAGGAGGGACGTGCCGGAAGATGGAAAATATATTAGACCTGTGGAACCAAGCCCTTGCTCAAATCGAAAAAAAATTGAGCAAACCGAGTTTCGAGACTTGGATGAAATCAACGAAAGCCCACTCACTGCAAGGAGATACATTAACAATTACCGCTCCTAATGAATTTGCCAGAGACTGGCTGGAGTCCAGATACTTGCATCTCATTGCAGATACTATATATGAATTAACCGGGGAAGAATTGAGCATTAAGTTTGTCATTCCTCAAAATCAAGATGTCGAAGACTTTATGCCAAAACCGCAAGTCAAAAAAGCGGTAAAAGAAGATACATCTGATTTTCCTCAAAATATGCTCAACCCAAAATATACATTTGATACTTTTGTCATCGGATCTGGAAACCGATTCGCTCACGCAGCTTCCCTGGCAGTAGCGGAAGCACCTGCAAAAGCATACAACCCTTTATTTATCTATGGGGGCGTTGGCTTAGGGAAAACACACTTAATGCATGCGATCGGCCATTATGTAATAGATCATAATCCTTCTGCCAAAGTGGTTTATCTGTCTTCTGAGAAATTTACTAACGAGTTCATCAACTCTATTCGAGATAATAAAGCAGTTGATTTTCGCAATCGCTACCGAAATGTTGATGTGCTTTTGATAGATGATATTCAATTTTTAGCCGGGAAAGAACAAACGCAAGAAGAATTTTTCCATACTTTTAACACGCTGCACGAAGAAAGCAAACAAATCGTCATTTCAAGTGATAGACCGCCTAAAGAAATTCCGACACTTGAAGACAGATTGCGTTCACGATTTGAATGGGGTCTGATTACAGATATCACGCCTCCTGATTTAGAAACGAGAATTGCGATTTTAAGAAAAAAAGCCAAAGCGGAAGGCTTGGATATTCCGAACGAGGTTATGCTTTATATCGCAAATCAAATCGACAGCAACATTCGGGAGCTGGAAGGGGCGTTAATCAGGGTCGTTGCTTATTCATCTTTAATTAATAAAGATATTAATGCCGATCTGGCCGCTGAGGCATTAAAAGATATTATTCCTTCCTCAAAACCGAAAGTGATTACAATAAAAGAAATTCAGAGAGTAGTAGGCCAGCAATTCAATATTAAGCTTGAGGATTTCAAAGCAAAAAAACGGACAAAATCGGTAGCATTCCCGCGTCAAATCGCTATGTACTTATCGAGAGAAATGACTGACTCCTCTCTCCCTAAAATCGGAGAGGAATTCGGAGGACGTGACCATACAACCGTTATTCATGCGCATGAAAAAATTTCAAAACTGCTGGCAGATGATGAACAGCTTCAGCAGCATGTAAAAGAAATTAAGGAACAGCTTAAATAATAGGGCCGGGGATAAATCGGGAGAAGTGTGAATAACTTTTCTAAAGTCATGCACAGTCTGTCCACATGTGGATAGGCTGTGTTTCCTGTCTTTTTCACAACTTATCCACAAATCCACAAGCCCTACTATTACTTCTACTACTTTTTTTAAAAAAATATATATATTAAACATTATCCGTTAGGAGGATAAAAATGAAATTTACGATTCAAAAAGATCGTCTTGTTGAAAGTGTCCAAGATGTATTAAAAGCAGTTTCATCCAGAACTACAATTCCGATTTTGACCGGTATTAAGATCGTTGCCTCAGATGAAGGGGTATCTTTTACTGGAAGCGATTCAGATATTTCCATCGAGTCTTTTATTCCAAAAGAAGAAGGAGATAAAGAAATCGTTACGATTGAACAGCCAGGCAGCATTGTATTACAAGCCCGCTTCTTTAGTGAGATTGTAAAAAAACTCCCGATGGCAACTGTAGAAATCGAAGTGCAAAATCAATATCTGACGATTATCCGCTCTGGAAAAGCCGAATTTAACCTAAATGGGCTTGATGCCGATGAGTATCCGCACTTGCCGCAGATTGAAGAGCATCATGCGATTCAGATTCCTACGGATTTATTAAAAAACCTAATTAGACAAACAGTGTTTGCGGTGTCCACCTCAGAAACACGCCCTATCTTGACAGGTGTAAACTGGAAAGTGGAGAAAAGTGAATTATTATGCACTGCAACGGATAGCCACCGTTTAGCTTTAAGAAAAGCGAAACTTGATATTTCAGAAGACAGATCCTATAACGTCGTGATTCCGGGTAAGAGCTTAACTGAACTCAGCAAGATTTTGGATGACAACCAAGAACTTGTAGATATCGTCATTACAGAAACCCAGGTTCTGTTTAAAGCAAAAAACGTCTTGTTCTTCTCACGCCTGCTGGATGGAAATTATCCGGATACAACCAGCCTTATTCCGCAAGAGAGCAAGACAGAAATCATTGTGAACACAAAAGAATTCCTTCAGGCGATTGATCGTGCATCTTTATTAGCCAGAGAAGGACGCAATAACGTGGTGAAGCTTTCTGCAAAACCTGCTGAATCAATTGAGATTTCTTCTAATTCACCTGAAATCGGAAAAGTGGTGGAAGCGGTTCTTGCGGATCAAATCGAGGGTGAGGAATTAAATATCTCATTTAGTCCAAAATATATGCTGGATGCATTAAAGGTGCTTGAAGGAGCAGAGATACGTGTAAGCTTTACAGGAGCTATGAGACCTTTCTTAATTCGCACGCCGAATGATGAAACAATCGTACAGCTTATCCTCCCTGTCAGAACCTATTAATCCGATATACGGCTGCCGACCTGCTCGGCAGCTTTTCTATTCGTAATCTGCTCCGTCAAGTTTTCCCTTTCCCTAATTCGTTTTTTTTTAGTACAATTAGATATTAGTGATATTTGAAAGAGGTCGATATAATGGCAAATCCGATTTCTATTGATACAGAGATGATTACACTCGGGCAATTTCTGAAATTAGCCGATGTGATTCAGTCAGGCGGCATGGCAAAGTGGTTTTTGAGCGAGCATGAAGTGCTTGTGAACAATGAGCCGGACAATCGCCGCGGCAGAAAGCTGTATGTTGGAGATGTGGTAGAGATTGAAGGATTTGGTTCATTTCAAGTCGTCAATTAAAGCGGGTGACACTGATTGTATATCCAGAACTTAGAACTGACATCTTACCGCAACTATGAACATGCTGAACTTCAATTTGAAAATAAAGTAAATGTGATCATTGGAGAAAATGCTCAGGGGAAAACAAACCTCATGGAAGCGATCTATGTCTTGTCCATGGCAAAATCGCATCGGACTTCAAATGACAAAGAACTTATCCGGTGGGACAAAGACTATGCTAAAATAGAGGGAAGAGTGATGAAGCAAAACGGGGCGATCCCGATGCAGCTCGTCATCTCCAAAAAGGGTAAAAAGGGCAAGGTCAATCATATCGAACAGCAAAAGCTCAGCCAGTATGTCGGCGCCCTCAACACCATCATGTTTGCACCGGAAGATTTAAACCTTGTAAAGGGAAGCCCTCAAGTGAGACGGAGATTTCTTGACATGGAAATCGGCCAAGTTTCTCCCGTCTACCTGTATGACCTTTCTCTTTACCAGAAGATTCTTTCCCAGCGAAATCATTTTTTGAAACAGCTGCAAACAAGAAAACAAACTGACAGAACAATGCTTGATGTTCTGACTGATCAGCTTATTGAAGTTGCCGCAAAAGTCGTCGTAAAACGTCTGCAGTTCACGGCACAGCTCGAAAAATGGGCGCAGCCTATCCATTCGGGCATCTCAAGAGGGCTTGAGGAATTGACGCTGAAGTACCATACGGCGCTTGAGGTATCAGATCCTGAAGACTTGTCGAAAATAGGAGATAGCTATCAAGAAGCGTTTTCTAAATTAAGAGAAAAAGAAATCGAGCGCGGCGTCACGCTGTCTGGACCTCATCGGGATGATGTTCTTTTCTATGTGAACGGACGCGATGTGCAGACGTATGGGTCTCAAGGACAGCAGCGGACGACGGCATTATCCCTTAAGCTGGCTGAGATTGACCTGATCCATGAAGAAATCGGAGAATATCCCATTTTACTATTGGATGATGTGCTGAGTGAACTGGATGATTATCGCCAATCGCACTTGCTTCATACCATCCAGGGCCGTGTACAAACGTTTGTCACAACGACAAGCGTTGATGGCATTGATCACGAAACCTTACGGCAAGCAGGAATGTTCCGTGTGCAAAACGGTACGTTAGTGAAGTGAAGAAATGAGGTGGGCAATTGTATATTCATTTAGGTGATGATTTTGTGGTTTCAACACGCGATATTATTGGCATTTTTGATTTTAAAGCCAACATGTCGCCAATTGTTGAAGAATTTCTGGAAAAACAGAAACACAAGCTGGTGCCTTCCGTAAACGGCACACCCAAATCTATCGTAGTCACGGTTCAGAATATATATTACTCTCCCTTATCTTCCAGCACATTAAAAAAACGTGCGCAATTTATGGTTGAAATAGATTCTTAGTGATTTTTTATAACGAATATATTGTTTAAGAAAAGTGTAGGTGAATAACGTGGCTATGGAACAGCAGCAAAATAGTTATGATGAAAATCAGATACAGGTACTAGAAGGATTGGAAGCTGTTCGTAAAAGACCGGGGATGTACATCGGTTCAACCAACAGTAAAGGCCTTCACCATCTGGTATGGGAAATTGTCGACAATAGTATTGACGAAGCCCTGGCCGGTTATTGTACAGATATCAATATCCAAATTGAAAAAGACAACAGCATTACGGTAATTGATAATGGCCGCGGGATTCCAGTCGGTATTCATGAGAAAATGGGTCGTCCTGCGGTTGAAGTCATTATGACTGTGCTTCACGCCGGCGGAAAATTTGACGGAAGCGGATATAAAGTGTCCGGAGGTTTGCACGGTGTAGGTGCCTCGGTCGTTAACGCGTTATCAACAGAGCTTGATGTGACTGTTCACCGTGACGGAAAAATCCATCGCCAAATCTATAACCGCGGTGTCCCGGTTTCTGATCTTGAAGTTATTGGCGAAACGGATCATACAGGAACGACTACACACTTTGTTCCAGATCCTGAAATCTTCACGGAAACAACTGAGTATGAATATGATCTGCTTGCTAACCGTGTTCGCGAATTAGCCTTTTTGACAAAAGGCGTAAACATCACGATTGAAGATAAACGTGAAGGCCAAGAGCGCAAAAATGAGTATCATTACGAAGGCGGAATTAAAAGCTATGTAGAGTATTTAAACCGCTCCAAAGAAGTTGTCCATGAAGAGCCGATTTATATTGAAGGCGAAAAGGACGGCATTACGGTTGAAGTCGCTCTGCAATACAATGACAGCTACACAAGCAATATTTACTCATTTACAAACAATATCAACACGTACGAAGGCGGTACCCACGAAGCTGGTTTTAAAACGGGGCTGACTCGTGTCATCAATGATTACGCCAGAAAAAAAGGACTCATAAAAGAAAATGATCCAAACTTAAGCGGAGATGATGTGAGAGAAGGGCTTACCGCGATTATCTCGATCAAACACCCGGATCCGCAGTTCGAAGGCCAAACGAAAACAAAACTAGGCAACTCAGAGGCGCGGACGATCACAGATACGTTATTTTCTGCGGCGTTGGAAACATTTATGCTGGAAAATCCAGATGCGGCAAAAAAAATCGTTGACAAAGGTTTAATGGCAGCAAGAGCAAGAATGGCTGCGAAAAAAGCGCGTGAATTAACGCGCCGCAAAAGCGCTTTGGAGATTTCAAACCTTCCCGGTAAATTAGCGGACTGCTCTTCGAAAGACCCGAGCATCTCCGAGTTATATATCGTAGAGGGTGACTCTGCCGGAGGATCTGCAAAACAGGGACGTGACAGGCATTTCCAAGCCATTTTGCCGCTAAGAGGTAAAATCCTAAACGTTGAAAAAGCAAGGCTTGATAAAATTCTTTCTAACAACGAAGTTCGTTCTATGATTACTGCACTCGGCACAGGTATCGGGGAAGATTTCAACTTGGAAAAAGCCCGTTATCACAAAGTCGTCATTATGACAGATGCCGACGTTGACGGCGCGCACATCAGAACATTGCTGTTGACGTTCTTTTACAGATATATGCGTCAGATTATCGAAAATGGCTACGTGTACATCGCGCAGCCGCCGCTCTACAAAGTCCAGCAGGGTAAACGTGTTGAATATGCATACAATGACAAGCAGCTTGAGGAATTGTTGCAAACTCTTCCTCAAACGCCTAAGCCTGGATTGCAGCGTTACAAAGGTCTAGGTGAAATGAATGCCACCCAGCTTTGGGAGACAACAATGGACCCGGGCTCAAGAACGCTTCTGCAGGTGACTCTAGAGGATGCAATGGATGCGGATGAAACTTTCGAAATGCTGATGGGAGACAAAGTAGAACCGCGCAGAAATTTCATAGAAGCAAATGCGAGATACGTGAAAAATCTCGATATCTAATAATAAAAAGCCTTATTTCCAATAAGAAATAAGGCTTTTTTCTGAACGGGACAGGACACAGGAATTCTTGTAAAACCTATATATTCTAGTAATTTAATGTGTATAAGTATAAGTTTATTGATATAATGGAGAATAGTGAAATCGTATTGAAGATCATAATGGACAATCTACTCCCACATAATTTCATGTGATACTTCAGGGAGGTTTTTTAATGAGTGAACAAAACACACCAAAAGTTCGTGAAATAAATATCAGTCAGGAAATGCGCACGTCCTTTTTGGATTATGCGATGAGCGTTATCGTATCCCGGGCGCTTCCGGATGTGCGTGACGGTTTAAAACCGGTTCACAGACGGATTTTATACGCGATGAATGATTTAGGCATGACGAGTGACAAGCCGTATAAAAAATCGGCTCGTATCGTCGGAGAAGTTATCGGGAAATACCATCCTCACGGTGATTCAGCGGTATATGAATCTATGGTCAGAATGGCGCAGGATTTCAACTACCGTTATATGCTGGTGGACGGTCACGGAAACTTTGGTTCTGTAGACGGAGACTCAGCCGCTGCGATGCGGTACACCGAAGCCAGAATGTCTAAGATCGCCATGGAAATTCTGCGAGACATCACAAAAGACACGATTGATTATCAAGATAACTATGATGGTTCAGAGAGAGAACCTGTTGTCATGCCGTCAAGATTCCCAAACCTGCTTGTAAATGGAGCAGCCGGTATTGCAGTCGGAATGGCTACAAATATACCGCCGCACCAGCTTGGAGAAATTATTGACGGAGTGCTTGCCGTAAGCGAGAACAAGGACATAACAATCCAAGAGCTGATGGAATTCATTCCTGGACCGGATTTCCCGACTGCCGGACAAATTTTAGGCAGAAGCGGAATTCGCAAGGCATATGAATCCGGAAGAGGTTCTATTACGATTAGGGCAAAAGCAGAAATTGAAGAAACTTCATCAGGGAAAGAAAGAATTTTAGTAACAGAACTCCCTTATCAGGTGAATAAAGCGCGTCTAATTGAGAAGATTGCTGATCTTGTCAGAGATAAGAAAATTGAAGGAATAACTGATTTGCGTGATGAATCTGACCGTAACGGTATGCGGATTGTCATTGAAATCAGACGAGATGCCAATGCGCATGTTATCCTGAACAATCTTTACAAACAAACGGCCCTGCAAACTTCCTTCGGGATTAACATGCTGGCGCTTGTTGACGGTGAGCCGAAGGTATTAAATTTAAAGCAATGCCTGGTGCATTATCTAGATCACCAAAAAGTCGTTATCAGACGCCGTACTGCTTATGAATTGCGTAAAGCAGAGGCAAGAGCGCATATCTTGGAAGGATTAAGGATTGCCCTCGATCATCTTGATGCAGTTATTTCCCTTATCCGCAACTCTCAAACGGCTGAAATTGCGAGAACAGGGTTAATTGAACAATTCTCGCTGACCGAAAAACAAGCCCAAGCTATTCTAGACATGAGGCTCCAGCGTTTAACAGGGTTGGAACGAGAAAAGATTGAAGAAGAATACCAATCCCTTATTAAATTAATTGCAGAGCTTAAAGAAATCTTGGCCAATGAAGAAAAAGTGCTTGAGATCATCCGTGAAGAGCTCACAGAAATTAAAGAGCGTTTCAACGATGAAAGACGCACTGAGATTGTTACTGCCGGCCTTGAAACAATTGAAGATGAAGATCTCATCGAAAGAGAAAACATCGTTGTCACTCTGACGCATAACGGATATATCAAACGTCTGCCTGCTTCGACTTACCGCAGTCAAAAGCGCGGAGGAAAAGGCGTTCAGGGAATGGGGACAAACGAAGATGATTTCGTTGAACATCTGATTTCTACTTCAACACATGACACGATTCTCTTCTTCTCCAACAAAGGGAAAGTGTATCGTTCAAAAGGGTATGAAATTCCTGAATACGGTAGAACCGCTAAGGGAATCCCGATTATCAATCTGTTGGAGGTAGAAAAAGGTGAATGGATTAACGCAATAATCCCAGTCACTGCATTCGAAGAAGATCTCTATCTCTTCTTCACAACAAAACATGGGGTTTCAAAACGCACTTCACTGTCTCAGTTTGCTAATATCCGTAACAACGGCTTAATTGCGCTGAGCCTGCGTGAAGATGATGAATTAATGGGTGTCCGGCTTACTGACGGCACAAAACAAATCATCATCGGAACGAAAAACGGCTTGCTGATTCGTTTCTCTGAAACAGATGTTAGGGAAATGGGAAGAACAGCGGCAGGCGTAAAAGGCATCACCCTTACTGACGACGATATTGTCGTCGGCATGGAAATATTAGAGGAAGAATCTGATGTCCTTATCGTGACCGAGAAAGGTTACGGTAAACGAACTCCGGCTGAAGAATACAGAACTCAGAGCCGAGGCGGAAAAGGACTGAAAACATGTAAAATCACGGAGAACAACGGCCATTTAGTAGCGGTGAAAGCTACCAAAGGTGAAGAGGATCTGATGATTATTACTGCCAGCGGTGTACTGATCAGAATGGATATCAATGATATCTCAACTACCGGACGCGTAACTCAAGGTGTACGTCTCATCAGAATGGCGGAACAAGAGCATGTGGCCACAGTCGCATTAGTTGAGAAAAACGATGATAATGAAGAAAATGAGCAAGAAGAGACACAAGAAAGTTAAGAAAAAGCGCAGCTATACCAGCTGCGCTTTTTTATATCAAAAACTCTTTACAGTGAGAAGATTTATGGTATAATCATTTCTGTTGTCTTTTAAAAGACATAGACATTACTAGATGAAAACATTTTAAAAAAAGTGTTGACCTAGTTAACTAAAAATGTTACTATTAAGTAGTCGCTTCGAGAGAGGCACACAAAGTTCTTTGAAAACTAAACAAGACAAAACGTACCTGTTAATTCAAGTTTTATTATAAAATCGCACAGCGATGTGCGTAGTCAGTCAAACTACTTTATCGGAGAGTTTGATCCTGGCTCAGGACGAACGCTGGCGGCGTGCCTAATACATGCAAGTCGAGCGGACAGATGGGAGCTTGCTCCCTGATGTTAGCGGCGGACGGGTGAGTAACACGTGGGTA
>NZ_JAHVOC010000011.1:0-89192 GCF_025696525.1 Bacillus sp. XT-2 | reverse complement strand
TACCCACGTGTTACTCACCCGTCCGCCGCTAACATCAGGGAGCAAGCTCCCATCTGTCCGCTCGACTTGCATGTATTAGGCACGCCGCCAGCGTTCGTCCTGAGCCAGGATCAAACTCTCCGATAAATGGATCGCAGATTAAGTTCACCACATCCTGTGGCAACATCTGCGTGATCTGCATCGTGCAGACCTCAGTTTGACTGACTACGCACATCGCTGTGCGATTTATAATAAAACTTGAATTAACAGGTACGTTTTGTCTTGTTTAGTTTTCAAAGATCATCCGCCACTTCTTTAAGAAGCGACTTTTTCAGTATAACATTTCGTCTTTGTTTTGTCAAATGTTTTTTATTTTATTTCTCCGCCGCTGTGAGCTTATTTTTTCAGAAGCGCATCAGCGACGTTTAATAATATACCATGCTCAGGAATCAGAGTCAACATCTTTTTTAAAAGAATATCCTCGATGAAAGACAGCCTGTCCTTTGGTTTCAATTCGGCACACGCTGATAAGACCTTTTTCTGTCAGGTAATCAAGCATGACGCCAAGGTCTTGAGTAAAATGTTTTAAGTCAGGATGCTGAAGAAGCTCGCTAAATTGCCATATGTCCTTTTCTTTCATCACTTCGAAAAGATGTGCTGAACCAATCTCAGCTTTAGAATGAATAAGAAAATCATTTGCTAAGAATAATAATTCAAGTCTTTTTTCCAAGCTTTCGTGACTTTCAATCAGCTCGGAATATAATTTGTACACTTGAGGCTCCATCTGACGCACTTGACTCCACACAGTGGTTTCCGGATGGAATCCTCTGTCGATTACTTCAATACGTGCTAGATGATGCAATGCATGGACTACTGCATTGTAGGCATCTAAAAATTGATTGGCTTCAAAGAAAGCTTTTCCTTCAACGTATCTTCTAATTAACTTGCCGTATTCAAGGCCGATCTTCAGTTTACGTTCTGCAAACGGAAAAGTATTAAGCCTGTCGATAAGCTCAGCAATATACTCATTGCGGTCAAACATGACTCTTCCGTTTACAATCCAATCTATGATTCTCCTATTTGTGCCGAGCAAAATCCATTCTTGAACCTGAGCATCAGTTATCACATGCAAAGAGGCTGTTTTGTGATCAAATTCATAATGCTTTATAAAAACAGGCTTATCAGACTGCTTTACAATGACAAGCAAAGCGGCATCAAAGTTGTCTGTTATGGAAGACGTTTTGTTTCTTCTCTCAATCATAATAACAGCCAATGTATTGGGATGACTTGCTCTTTCTTGGTAAATTGGACGGAGAAGATTTTCCATCACTATTCCTCCAATGCAATTGTTCAATTTTTTTATTCTCTATTTGATTCAATTCTATGGTTAAATCGAAATTCCTTTTTTCTAAACACATTGAACTATTATAAACAATTTCAAAGCAAGTCTCCATATTTAAATTCCATTTCAAACGAAAACATGAAGAAAATACCATCGGGTTTGTGCTATATTTAATTCAGAGGGGGATGGACATGGCGAAATACTCCAGCAAAATTAATAAAATCAGAACGTTTGCGTTAAGTTTGGTTTTCGTTGGGTTTATCATTATGTACATCGGGATCTTTTTTAAGGAATCCGTTTTGCTTTCGAGTTTGTTTATGATACTTGGGCTTTTATCTATCGGGCTCAGCACGGTTGTTTATTTTTGGATCGGCATGCTCTCGACCAAAGCGGTTCGGGTCATTTGTCCGGGCTGTGAAAAAGAGACCAAGGTTTTAGGCAGAGTAGATATGTGTATGCATTGCAGAGAGCCGCTGACTTTAGATCAAAGCTTAGAAGGAAAAGAATTTGATGAGTCTTATAATAAGAAGAAAATGTCGAAATAAATAAGCTGACCGTTTCGCGGTCAGCTTATTTTAATGGTTTTCTTTTTTTGAACACTCTTGGCAGACGCCGTAAATTTCTAAACGGTGGTGGCTTACTTTAAAGCCGGTCACATGTGCAGCAAGCTGCTCTACTTCATCAAGGCCGGGATAGTGGAAGTCCACAATTTTACCGCAGCTTTCACAAATGGCGTGATAGTGATCGGATGTAACAAAATCAAATCTGCTGGAAGCATCACCATATGTGAGCTCTTTTACCAGGCCGGATTCCCGGAACACACGCAAGTTGTTATATACCGTCGCTACGCTCATGTTAGGAAATTTCCCTTCCAGAGCTTTATATATATCGTCCGCTGTTGGATGAGCCATAGAGTTAACGAGATATTCCAGAATCGCATGACGTTGAGGAGTAATGCGAACTCCGGTTTCCTTCAACGTTTCTAAGGCTTCTTTTAGTTCATGTGCAGCCATCCGTCATGCACCTCTCTTCTAAAAAAGATTCTTACATTATAATGTTTATAATTAGTGTAACTCTTTTTACGATAATTTGTCAATTGATATTAGGGTGAAAGTTGCAGCATATGCTATGAGGCTGATTGACGATTTTACTTTCCCGACATATCTTTCAGCGTCTGGAGCGCTTCGGCTACATGGTCTTTCACTTTTACCTTTCTCCATTCTTTAATGAGCCGGCCTTCTTTGTCAATTAAAAAAGTGGAGCGTTCAATCCCCATATATTCTTTTCCGAAGTTTTTCTTCAGTTTCCATACATCAAACGCCTCCGCCAGCTTGTGCTCGTCATCGACAAGCAGCAAAAACGGCAGATTATGCTTCTCTTTAAATTTCCCGTGTTTTTCCTCGCTGTCCGGGCTGACGCCGATAATCACAGCATCCAGCTCAGCGAAGTTTTCGTGGCTGTCACGAAAATCGCACGCTTCAGTTGTGCATCCCGGTGTCATGTCTTTTGGATAAAAGTAAAGGACGATATACTTCCCTTCATAATCCGATAATTTTACTATCTCCCCATGATCGCCTTTCAACTCAATATCAGGCGCTTTTTGTCCGATTTCAATAGTCATTTCTTTACCTCCGGATGTTTTTGTATTAAGCGTATCCAATTCTTGTCCAGATTACAACTATGACCCTGTATCTTGAGCCTGAATCCGTTGTTCTTGTCTGGAAGCATGCTACAATAGAGGGGACGCAAGGAGATATAGGAGGTTATTATTTTTGTATACAAAATCAGTTGAACTTCACCGTGAAGCATTAGAGCATATTGTCGGCGGTGTAAACAGCCCTTCAAGATCATATAAAGCAGTTGGCGGGGGTTCTCCTGTTGCAATGGAGAAAGCAAATGGCGCTTATTTTTGGGACGTCGACGGAAACAAATACATTGATTATTTGGCGGCTTACGGGCCAATCATCACCGGACATGCCCACCCGCATATTACAGAGGCGATTAAAAAAGCCGCGGAAAACGGTGTATTATATGGAACACCGACAAAACATGAGGTTACTTTTGCAAAGATGCTGAAGGAAGCCATCCCTGCTATGGATAAAGTAAGATTCGTCAATTCAGGGACAGAAGCTGTGATGACGACCATCCGTGTGGCTCGTGCTTACACAGGCCGCACCAAAATTATTAAATTTGCAGGCTGTTATCACGGCCATTCAGATCTTGTGCTCGTAGCGGCCGGCTCCGGTCCGTCTACTCTGGGCACACCTGACTCAGCCGGTGTACCGAAAAGCATTGCAAACGAGGTCATTACAGTTCCATTTAATGATATTGACAGCTACAAAGCGGCCTTAGAGAAATGGGGCAGTGAAATCGCAGCGGTTCTCGTTGAACCGATTGTCGGCAACTTCGGTATTGTTGAGCCAAAAGAAGGTTTCTTAGAACAAGTAAACGAACTGACACACAATGCGGGCGCCCTCGTTATTTATGATGAAGTCATTACTGCTTTCCGCTTTATGTATGGCGGTGCACAGGATCTTTTACAGGTGAAACCGGATTTAACTGCACTCGGAAAAATTATTGGCGGCGGACTTCCAATTGGAGCCTATGGCGGCAAACAAGAAATTATGGAGCAAGTCGCACCGCTCGGCCCTGCATATCAGGCAGGAACAATGGCCGGAAACCCCGCTTCTATTTTATCTGGCATTGCTTGCCTGGAAGTGCTGAAAGAGGAAGGCGTGTATGAAAAGCTTGACCATCTTGGCGCTATGCTTGAGGAAGGCATTTTGGCACACGCAGAAACCTACGGCATCACAATAACAGTCAATCGGTTAAAGGGTGCGCTGACGGTATACTTCTCTGATGAGAAAGTAGAAAATTACGATCAGGCAGAACGCAGTGACGGTGAAACATTCGCTACGTTTTTCAAGCTGATGCTGGAGCGCGGCATTAATCTCGCACCTTCTAAATATGAAGCGTGGTTTATTACAACAGCGCATACAGAGCAGGATATTAAAGATACGCTTGCTGCTGTTGAGGATGCTTTTAAACATCTTAAAAAGTAATATTGCACATCCCCGGACAGGAGCTTAAAGCTCCTGTTTTTTTGTACTTTTAAAAAGCGTGTAAGATTTTGGTCATTTTCTTGAAAAATAGCTTGAATAATTGTATTGATCCCTGTATATTACTTAATTGTTTAGCAAATAAACTCACAGGGAATTTTAAGGATTAGCCATTTGCTAGGTCAAACAATTTACTATAGAAAGGAATGCACGCACAAACCAATGAAACTTGGTGCCCGCATTTTCAAAACAGGGATCGCGATTACGCTGGCTCTTTATTTAGCTTCGTGGATCGGACTTCCCGCACCGATTTTTGCTGGGATTGCAGCGATATTTGCGATCCAGCCGTCAATTTACCGCTCTTTTCTTATTATTATTGATCAGGTTCAGGCAAATATTATCGGAGCTGTTATCGCCACAGTGTTCGGTCTTATTTTCGGACCCAGTCCGATTATGATCGGATTGACAGCAGTTATTGTTATTACCATAATGCTGAAGCTTAAAATTGAACATACGATTTCGATTGCTCTTGTTACAGTTATTGCGATTTTAGAATCTGCCGGTGACGACTTCTTAATGTTTGCGCTGATCAGAACAAGCACAGTCATTTTAGGGGTACTTTCTTCCTTTATCGTCAACCTGGTGTTCCTGCCGCCTAAGTACGAAACAAAGCTGATTCATAACACAGTCGAAAACACTGAAGAAATTATGAAATGGATCAGGCTGATTATGCGCCAGTCAACAGAGCATTCGATTTTGAAAGAGGATATTGAAAAACTGAAAGAGAAAATGATCAAGCTTGATCAGACATATCTTCTATATAAAGAAGAAAGAAGCTACTTTAAGAAAACGACTTACGTGAAATCAAGAAAACTTGTCCTGTTCAGACAGGCGATAATAACCGCAAACCGGGCGCTCGACACGCTGAAGAAGCTGCATCGCCTGGAAAACGAGATTTATCATATGCCTGAAGAGTTTCAGGAAACGCTGACTGAAGAACTTGATTACCTGCTTCATTGGCACGAGCGGATTTTGATGAGGTTTGTCGGCAAAATTAAACCGCATGATGATACAGATGAAGAAGGCATCCAATACAAACAGCTGCTGACAAAGTCATTCCTTAGAAACCAGCGCAACTCAGATGATGAGCTTCTTGATTATAATATGCTTAATATTATGGCAAGCGCTGTGGAATACCGCGAGCAGCTTGAACATTTAGAAACACTTATTACAAGCTTTCAAACGTACCATCCGAAAGACTGCGAATTGGAAATAGAAGAGTAACCCGGTTCACATCACCGGGTTTTTTTCATACAAAAAAATCTTATATCCTTAATCAAAGGATATAAGATCGATGTTTAGTTCAAGTTTTGGATTGTGAATAAGTGCTTGTATTGACTGTCATAATCCATCAGTTCATCATGGGTTCCGGTTTCGATGATTGTTCCGTTTTCCATGACGACAATTTTATCCGCATGTGTGATGGTTGATAAGCGGTGGGCCACAACAAAAGTTGTTCTGTCCTTCGCCAGCTTGTCCATCGCTTCTTGAATGTAGTGCTCACTTTCAAGATCCAAAGCTGAAGTAGCTTCATCCAAGATCAGCAGCGGCGGATTTTTCAGAAATACACGCGCTATGGAAATCCGCTGTTTTTGTCCCCCTGAGAGCTTAACGCCTCTTTCTCCCACACGGGTCTCATACCCTTCCGGAAAACTCATAATAAAATCATGTGCATTGGCTGCTTTTGCGGCTTCCATAATGTCTTCAAGCGTGGCATCAGGTTTTCCGATCGCAATATTTTCTCTAATCGTTTCACTGAATAAAAAGGTATCCTGAAGCACCATGCCAACCTGATTGCGCAGGCTTCTTGCTTCATAATCCCGAATATCTGTCCCGTCAATCAATAGTTTGCCGCTTGATACATCATAAAACCTTGGAATCAGGCTGACGAGCGTGGATTTCCCTCCGCCGCTCATTCCAACGAGGGCTACGGTTTCTCCTCTGGTTACTTTTAAAGACACATCGTGAAGGATGTTTTCTTTTCCCTTTTCATATTGAAACGACACATTTCGAAATTCGACTTCTCCGCGGATATGGTCAGCTTTGATGGCATTTGGTTTGTCAGTCAGTTCATACGGCTCGTCAATAAATTCAAATACCCTGTCCATTGAAGCGATTGACTGCGTCAAGGTTGTAGAAGAATTAATCAGCCTTCTGACAGGGTTATACATTCTGTCGATATACCCGACAAATGCAACCATCGTTCCGACTGTCAGCGGTCCGTTGATGACAAAATAGCCGGCAAATGCAATCACGATGAGCGGTGCCAGATCTGTAATAGTGTTGACAACCGCAAAGGTTTTGGCATTCCAATTCGTATGACGGATTGCTTTATCTAAGAAATGGCTGTTTTTTTCATTAAAGTTGGCCTGCTCATGGTCTTCTATCGCAAAGCTTCTGATCACCGGCATGCCTTGAATCCGTTCATGCAAATGCCCCTGTACCTGAGCAAGCGCCTGTGACCGCTCTCTTGTCAGCTTTCTTAAACGGCCGTAAAAATACTTCACTGATATACCGTATAACGGAAACAAAATGATGGAAATAAGCGTTAATTTAACGTCCAGTGTCAGCATGATAGAGATCACGATCAAAATTGTCAGCATATCGAGCCATATATTCATCAGACCTGTGATCACAAAATCCTTTGTTTGTTCCACGTCATTGATGACTCGGGAAATGACTTCCCCTGTTCTAGTATTCGCATAGAAACGAAGGCTCAGCTTCTGTATATGATCAAACAGCTTGGCTCTTATATCATAGAGTACCTTGCTGGCTGTCCACTGGGCAAAATATTGCCGATAATATTCAACAGGCGGGCGCAAAATTAAAAATAAGGCGAACATGATCGCCATAATGGTGAACAATGACGTTGTTTTGTCACTGGCCGTGCCGCCTCCTTGAATAATGTCGTCAACTACGTACTTCAGAAGCAATGGGAGAGCAAGCGGAATGGAGAATTTTACGATCCCGATTAATACTGTAATGAAAATTTGCTTCTTATAAGGTTTGACGAATTGCATATAGCGTTTCATAACCCCCACGTTGATTCCCCCTCTCTTTATCATGATGTGTGTGAGCCCATGTGAAAAACCTGTTGTACCCCGCAACAGGTTTTTACGTAACCATTATTTTGTATAGCGCAAATACCGTTCATACCACATATCGACAAACTCGGGTGCAAACGGGCCCTGCCGCTGATGAATCCAATGGAGCAGTGTGTTTAAGTAGTCTCTTAAAATACTGTCAATTTCTTTTGGATAATTCATGGATTTCCGATGATCATCATATTCGTCTTCATCGAGAATATTGTAAGTCATGTCAGGAAAAACCTTAACATCTAAGTCATAATCAATATATTTAATTGCTTCGCCATCATAGGCAAACGGAGAACTGATGTTGCAATAATAATGAACCCCGTCTTCCCTCAGCATCCCGATGACATTAAACCATTGTCTTGCGTGAAAATAACAGATTGCGGGCTCTCTGGTTATCCATGTCCGGCCGTCTGATTCGGTTACCATCGTCCGGTCATTGGCTCCGATGACACACATTTCTGTACTTTTTAAGATTGTTGTCTCATTCCAAATTCTATGAATCAGCCCATTATGCTTATAGCTGTGAATTTGAATGGTTTCTCCTTCCTTGGGATAACCCATATTTCTCCCCTACTTTCTATAAAGCCCTACAGTTAGTATGTCCAAATTTGCTTACCGACAACGTCTTTTACCTATTATAACGTTACAAATTGAAAAATGAAAATAAAAGAGCCATTCCGGCTTGGGAATGGCACATTCCTGCTCTACACATAGGAAGACGGCTTTTCTGAGCTGCGATATGAACGAATCACCTGCTCTGTCTGTTTCTGAAACGTATCCTGTATATCAGCAAGATGCTTTCGTTTTACCGCAATTTCATCCTGAATACCGCGCAGCCTTGCATCCCTTTCCAAGTGCCGGAGTTCTGCTTCGATTTCTTTGCAGCGGTCGAGCTCTGATTGGAGATCGAGAAGCTTGTCCATCGTTTTCATCTGTTCTATTACCAGCTTTTCAAATTCCGTCATCGGTTCCTCCTTCAGCCTGGTCAAAGTCTAAACGTTTCCACCATTAATCATTTCGATTCTGATCTAAGCAAACCCTTTGACTCATTCTGTTGAGCTTTCACAAGTTTTGTCGTTTTTCAAACAGAAAAAAGCACTTCCACCCGAAGATGAAGTGCTTTTTTCTGTTTCAGTGATTAGCTGTTTTGTTGTTTGTTTTGTTCAGCAGATTGGTTTTGCTGTCTTACCTGCTGTGTGTTAGTTTCGCTTGCGAATTCAGTGCCGAATTGACCTTGTTGGCCAGCAGCTGATTGTTGGTTTTGTTTTCTGACTTGCTGAGCGTTTGTTTCGCTAGCAAATTCAGTGCCGAATTGACCTTGACCAGCAGCTGATTGTTGGTTTTGTTTTCTGACTTGTTGAGCGTTTGTTTTGCTGAAGTTATTTGAGTTAGCCATTGTTATCACCTCCACGGTCATTAGAATGTGCAGGTAATCGAGTGGCTATTCCTTTTTTCAAAAAAATTTTTTAAACGAGCAGTGAGCGCCCGCCGTCAACAATAATGGTCTGCCCTCGGATCATGTCAGCTTTTGATGACACTAAAAATTCAACCGTATCGACCATATCTTTAATCTCTACCATACGTCCCGCCGGGGTATTTTGACGCGCATCCTCCAAAAGGTCTTCTCTGTTCGGGAAGTGTTTGAGCGCATCTGTGTCAATCGCTCCGCCTGATACCGCATTTACGATAATCTGTTTTGGTGAAAGCTCTACTGCGAGATAACGGGTTAAAGCCTCTAACGCAGCTTTTGACACACCAACTGTCGTATAGTTTTCAAGGTAGCGGATTGAACCTAATGAGCTGATGCTGACGATATGACCGCCGCCGTTTTTCTCCATCAGCTTTGCCGCTTCCTGAGCGCAGAAAAGCAAGGCTTTTGCATTGATGTTCATCGTCCAGTCCCAATGTGTCTCCTCTAATTCCATAACCGGTCTCAGTACGCCTGATGCAGCGTTGTTAACAAAAACATCCAGTCTTCCAAAGGTTTCATCAATTTGCTGAAACATTTCTTTAATTTTTGCGGGCTGGCCTACGTTTGCTTTTACGGTAAGCACTTTCACGCCAAGTTTTTCGATTTCTTCCGCTGTTTCCAGAGCGGCTTTTTTGCTGCGTGCATAGTTAATGACAATATTATAGCCGTTTTCCGCAAGTCTGATCGCCGCTGCTTTTCCGACGCCGCGGCTGCTTCCTGTTACGAGTGCGCATTTATTTTGTTCCATTTTTTCCTCAGCTCCTTATAGCGTATAGTTCTCTTCATTCCACAAACAATAATGGCAAGAACTTTAAAGGGGGTCTTCTGTTATGTATGTCGGACGAGATATGAGCGAATTGACCATGATTTCCAAAAAGGACTGGAAAAACAGTGAACTCGCCTTTTTTCATCATGCCTTTCAGCAAATTATGCCTTATTTGAACGAAGAAGGCCAATCAAAATACCGTGAATTAACGCAAGAGATTGAAGCGCGCGGCGGAATGAAGCGCAATGAAGCAGACTACAGCCACGGCACGCGCGTCAGTTATGATTAAGGACTCTTACCGAGCAGCCGAATTAAATGACTCCGGCTGCTTCCACTGCCATCTTCCAAATTTTCTGGTGTGACACTGGAAACGCGAATTCTTCAAGCTCTTCCTTCGTTACTTTTTTTAGGTCTGCAGTATCCGACACTTGTTTTACTTTACCGAAAAACACAGAAATATTCCATACCAGGTGGGTGAAAACATGCTCCACTACACCTTGGAGGTCACTGATTTCAGCTTTTATGCCAAAATCACTTTCTAAAAATGCAGTGAGCTGCTCGCGCTCTGTTTTGATTCCTTTTTGCGTTTCAAGATTCGGGAATTCCCACAGATTGGCAAGCAGTCCCTTAGACGGGCGTTTATGAATATAGACTTGTCCGTCATCATCTGTCAGTACAATTGCAGCCATTGTTTTGATTCCCGGTTTTTTCTTTTTGCTTTTCACCGGGAGTTCTCGTTCAGTGCCTTCTGCAAACGCTGAGCAATGCTGCTGAACAGGACAAAGCAGGCAAGAAGGTGATTTCGGCGTACAGATGATGGCTCCCAGCTCCATTAAACCCTGATTGAATTCAGAGGGTTTTTCTTTTGAAATAAACGCACGGACTGCTTCTTCAAAAATCGTTCTTGTTTTTGGCTTGGCAATATCATCCCAGATGGACAAAATTCTCGACATGACACGCATCACATTTCCGTCAACCGCAGGAATCGGTTTATTGTATGCGATGCTTAGCACCGCTCCTTTTGTGTAAGGGCCTACGCCTTTTAAGCCGCCGAACTCTTTTTCTTCTGACGGAACAACTCCCCCGTATTGCTGCTTCACTTCTTTAACCGCGCTTTGCAGGTTTCTGACCCGCGAATAATAACCGAGGCCTTCCCATGCTTTGAGCACTTTTTCTTCATCGGCATCAGCGAGCGTTTCTACTGTCGGGAATTGCTCCACAAACCGTAAAAAGTAAGGAATGACCGTCTCTACCCTCGTTTGCTGAAGCATCACTTCAGATACCCATACTTTATACGGATCCTGGTCCTCTCTCCACGGCAGAATGCGCTGTTCTCTTTCGAACCAGTTAATTAAATCATTTTGAAATTGCTGTATATCTTTTTGTTTTATCTTATCTTCAAGTACGTTCATATGTGTTTCTCCCCAGTCTCTCGCGCCCCGCTTTTCTTTAGACTGTTTTTTGTTGTACACTAAGGGCACAGTACGATAATATGTTACATTAAATAGAAGTAAAGAAAAAGCGGAAACATATGAGAACGATTAAACAGGTTAAAAGATTGGGTATATAAAAATAGGTAATGTCTTACAAAAGTGAATGTGCAGGATACACCTGCAAGGAGGTCACCTATGGATACGGGCACACATGTTGTCATGGGCATAGCCCTCGGCGGAATCGCGACACTGGATCCGGTTGTCGGAACAGATCCGGCAATGGCTCACGCAGTCATGATCGCTACGCTTGCGGGCTCACAGGCTCCTGATATTGATACTGTGTTAAAACTTAAAAACAATGCTGTTTATATAAGAAATCACAGAGGCTTTACCCATTCTATTCCCGCCGTTTTGTTTTGGTCTGTCATCATTCCGGCGATTTTGTATTTATTTTATCCGCAGGCTGATTTTCTGCATCTGTGGCTGTGGACATTGCTGGCAGTTGTGCTACATGTATTTGTTGACATTTTCAACGCGTACGGAACACAAGCCATCCGGCCGTTTTCGAAAAAATGGGTGGCACTCGGGCTGATTAACACATTTGATCCGTTTATATTTATCAGCCATCTGGCGGCCATCGCGGTTTGGTATGTCGGCGGCAGCCCCGGTATCACATTTCTCACCTTATACGTAATACTGGCAGGCTATTATATTTTGCGCCTGATGATGCAGCTGCGAATCAAACGGCAGCTCCGTGAGATGATTCATGAAGAGATCGAAAGCATTATCATTTCGCCGACAATGAAATTCAGGCAATGGCGGATTGCGGTTACAACTGCGCATGCTTTTTATGTAGGAAGGAGCATGGACGGGCACGTGGTGATACTTGATACGTTTAATCGGGTGCCTGTGCCTGAAACCGACGTTATGCAAGCGGCGAAGCAGGATGATAACATTGCGGCGTTTCTTTCGTTCTCCCCGGTTTACAGGTGGGAAGTGGATACGTATAAGGATCATTACGAGGTACGGTTTATTGACCTGCGTTATCGGAGTAAAGGGCACTATCCGTTTGTCGCAATTGTTCATATCAGTCATGATCTTGAGATACGCTCATCTTATACCGGCTGGATATTCAGCGAAGAAAAGCTTCAGAAAAAATTAAAGCTCGGCTCTATTTAGAGCCGGGCTTTTTTGCGTCTTATATAAAAAACAGCTAAGAGCAGACTGATGAAAGACATCACTGCGGATATTTTAAAATATGGCGGATAGTAGGTAAGTTCAATTTGATTGTCTCCCTTTTGCGCCTTAAAACCGATAAAAGTGTAATCGGCTTTTTCAATTTTCTGCTGTTTTCCGTTAATTTTCAGCTCCCAGCCTTTCTCATACGGAATCGGGAGCATGATGTACTGGGGTTTGGAATTGTGATATGTGAATGTCAGCTTGTTTTTATTCCATTCCAGGCTGTCTGTTCTCTCTGTTTTGTTTTGCGACACAGCGTTTTTTAATGTTTGATAATTTTCTGCATAAAGCGCTATGTGTGAAAGCTCGTACGTTCCTTTCGGAAGCCTGATCGAGATATGGTCTGATTTAGGCACTCTGATGGTTAAATCATTTACACCCGTTTTATAGATCGATTGATTGGATTTTCTTGTTGTGACATAATCATTTACCTTTAGCGTAAATCCTTTGTCTTTTGCTTTGCTTTTTAAATAAAAACTGACATAGTAATCGCCCGGACCGGCTGACGCCTTTTTCGGAGTGATGATCAATTCTCCGCCGTTTTCTCCAGTTACAGTGAGGAGTCCGTTTTGATATTGAGCTTGTTTTGCAGTGATGTCCGATTTGGAGATCAGATTCGCCAGATCAGGCGGCTGCTCTGTTTTTTCAGTTGGATCTGCTAACACAATTCCTTTCAGCATCGCTTGCTCTTTCGCAAGAGCCGGCAATTTTTCCAAATCCCTTTCTGAGTAAACTTTATCGACTGATTTGACGAAAGGAAGCATGTATTGATTTTCATAAACGGTGTAGTGCTCTGATTCCATATGTTTTGTAAAGCCGTATGGAACATTCGCTTCGTTTACTTTTTCCGTCATATAATATCTGCCGTAAAGCAGGCTGTACAAATTCGCTCTGTCCCCCAATGAAGCGTAGCGGCTGACGCTTTCTCTTCCCATATCGATGCGAAGATCATTCCAATAGAAGGAGAGCAAATGGCTGTTTAAAATGCTCGAGTAGGCGCTGAATCCATTAAACCCGTAAATAATCGGAGTGTTATTGCGGACGCCATTCATCCAGTCGATTCTCAAGAGCGGATCATTGTCTTCCTTTTGCACACGTCTGATGAGCTGAGATTGTTCGTCTCCTTTGTATTCCTCGCTTGTAATATAGGATTTTGAGACACTGTCCAGCCCGCCTCCTTCTGAGAGCGCATATTTCTGATAGGTGTTAGCGACAAGCAGCGAAGACAGAATCACCACAACGTATACAGCCAGCTTTGCCCGTTTTTTCACAAAAACTGCGGTAAACAAAGCAGCGATTGTCAGGAACAAAAGCAGTAGGATGCTTTCATTCGCTGGCTTCCATATATCAAGCTCATACCTTTGGACATGATACCAATAAAGAAGCAGAACAATCGCTGCTGCAGGAAGCAGTTCTTTCCGCCTCAGCTCCTGCAGCTGTGATAAACCTGCGGCGGCTGCTCCGGCGATTGTAAAGGCCAAAATATATTCAAACCGGTTTTGCGGTGCGGAAAAGCCGTTAAAGGCGCTTGCAGCGTACGGACTGAAATGAAAGAGGATAAACAGAAGGCTCAATCCGGCAAAAAGGCGAAACACCCGGTGTTTATAAAAAGAAATGACAAACAAAAACAGCAAAAAGATGGCTGGCACCACGATAATCCTGCTTGAAAATAAAATATTATCATCGAAATTCAGCCACTCTATTTTTTCATTATACGGAGGGCGCAGGTTATTTAAATACCCGTAAACCACCGGCACAAATACCGCCGCACTGATACCGAAAGAAATGAGTCCCGAGACTAAAAACATTCTGCATTGAACCCATTTTTTCACTTCATGATCTTCCAGCTTGATCAGCCATCTGAACAAAATATAAATTCCAATGAAAATCAGATTTATGTATGCAAAGTAAAAATTGTTGATTAAGCTCAGTGAGCAAGCAATGATAAACCATGCCGGACGCCGCTCCCTGATGATTTTTTCCGCTCCGAGCACGAGAAGCGGGAGCCAAATCATTGTATCGGTGAAAAATTCCCAATACGCTTCATGGCGAAAGTAAATAATCGATACTCCGTATAGTACAGCACCCGTAAACGCCGCTGCTCTGCGTTTGAGCAAATAGCTGAAAACAGAAGCTGCTGTAAAAATAATCAGACTCAGCTTAAAAATGCTGATAAAAACGGCTGACTGTGCCCAAAAAAGCGTATCCGCCTCACCGATGAGATGAACCGATTGCAGCAGCCAAACTGCGGCGGATGTCACAAGAAAAAGGAAAGAAGCAGAAAAATAATAGCCAAGCTGACTGAATGTGCCGCCGCCGAGTCCGAATGAATAATGATAGAAAAAGTTTCCTTGCGTGTATTGTTCATATAATAATTTCTTAAATACGATCATTTGCGCCAGTCCGTCACCGGGACCGGTCATATATCTGCCTTCCGCCCATTCTTTCACAAAAAAAGCGTGCGCAAGAACGGCTATGAACAGACTGGCCGCATAAATCATGACATGTTTTCTTTTTTTCATAAGGATTCTCCAGTCTTGCCGTTAACTGTAAGCATGCAAAAAAGCACTGCCAATGGCAATTGATTCATTTCAGTGCAGTTTGGTCAGGCGCCGCATGTTTTTCAATTCGTTCGTTTCAGGCAGATCTTTGCTCGGGATATTTGCTTCTTTGATCAAATAATGCGGACGTTTTTTTGTTTCGTAATAGATTCTGCCGATGTATTCTCCTATGATGCCAAGGCTTAACAGCTGAATCCCGCCAAGGAATAAGACCGCAGATATAATTGTGAAATATCCGGGTACAGAAATACCGTTTGTAAGAATTTTGACGAACGTGGCTATGATATAAATAAGAGAGAGCAGCAATACAAAAATGCCGGTGTAAAAGCATATTCTCAGCGGTTTATGGTTAAAGGAGACAACGCCGTCCATTCCGTAATTAAAAAGGCTGCTGAATGACCATTTGGATGTGCCGTTTTTTCTTTCGACATTTTCGTAAAAAACAATTTTCTGTTCGAAGCCGATCCAGCAAAACAGGCCTTTTGAAAAGCGGTTGCCTTCGCTCAATTTCAAAAGTGCATCCACAGCTTGGCGGCTTAACAGACGAAAGTCTCCGACACCGTCACGCAAATCAACTTCCACCGCTTTATTAATGAACTTGTAGTAAAGGGACGAAAGAAGCGAACGCACGGGGTTATCCCCTTTTCTGTTCCTCTGGGCAATGACTTGATCATAGCCTTCCTCGTAGCCTTTGATAAAGTCCTTCAGCAAATAGGTCGGATGCTGCAAATCGGCGTCCATCACGACAACTGCCTCGCCTTGAACATGTTCAAATCCGGCCAAGATCGCGGCTTCTTTTCCAAAGTTTCGCGAAAATGATATGTATTTCACTCGGCTGCATTTGGATGCCAGGTCTTTGATCTGCTGAAGCGTGTCATCAATACTTCCGTCGTTAATGAAGAATATTTCATAATCATAATGAATGTTTTTGAATTCCTTTTTTAAAGATTCATGAATGAGTTTGACATTATAACCTTCATTGTAAGACGGGATAATAATCGAGATTAATCCTTGCTTCATTAAGGCACCTTCTTTTTTTTATTCTTTTTAAGTATTGCCTTAGGGGAATTGTACACAAATCTTCAATAAGGCTATTCCTTTTTTTAAAGTCGTTTAAACCTGTTTTTTGTTACATTTTTGGTATGACATTTGAGTATATGTAATGTTATTTTGTCAGGTTTAAAATAGAGTATGAAAAAAAAGCATAGAAAAAGTCTGCCATTTCGACAGACGGTGCAAAGAAAATCTGACTTATTGGTTTTCAAGATATTCTAAAATAAGCTGATTCACGATGGCCGGCTTTTCGTGGCTGATCCAATGGGACGCTTCATCCACAAATATTAAATGCCCGTTTGGACAGCGTCTTGCTGTTTCTTTTGCAAGCTTTCTGCTTAAAAAGCGGTCTTCCATTCCCCAGATCATCCGGTAAGGGGCTGTATGGCATTCGCGGGAATTTTCTGCAAGGCTGCCTTTTCTGAGGGCCCTGTACCAGTTCAGCATTGACGTCAGGGCGCCAGGCTGCTTCCACGCTTCTTTGTACTTATTGATATCCTCAGAAGAAAAAAGCTCCGGCCGACCAGATAGCCCGATGGCTTTATCTAATTTCTCATAGTCGTTTTCTGTTAACGCGGCCTCCGGTTTGTCCGGCAGCTGGAAGAAGGCAATGTATGAGCTTTTCAGCCATTGCGGAGGGTAGACTGGCGTTACGGTTTTCATGACGTGCGGATGCGGTATGTTAATGGCGATAAGCTTTTCAAGATATTCCGGACGTGTTGATGCCAAGTGCCAGGCTACTGCTCCTCCCCAGTCATGACCGATCACGATTGCTTTTTGATCAGTGAATTGCGAAATAAGCCCAATGATATCATCTCTTAATGTATCAATCCGATATGCCTCAATTCCTTCCGGTTTGTCACTGAGATTGTAACCTCGCTGATCAGGAGCAATCACCCGGTACCCCGCGTCCGCAAGCGGTTTGATTTGGTTTTTCCAGCCATACCAAAACTCAGGAAATCCATGGAGCAGGACGATAAGCGGGCCGTCCTCCGGTCCTGCAGAAGCAACGTGGAGTGTGACTCCATTTGTTTTGACAAACTGGCTGTTAACTCCTTCCACTTAAATCTCCTCCTTGACTTTGCGTCATATGTTTCAGCCTTTTCTCTGTCAGTATAAAAGTGATGATACAAGCAGCAACAAGCAAGATCAGCTGAAGGATGATAAAGCTTGATCTCAGGAGCACCCCGGCCCCCAAGACAATCAAACCTGACAGGATCATGAGCGCCGCACTGTAACGGTTGGCTTCATTCCATAACTTTTGATCTGACATTGAGCGTCTCGTTCTGAATCCATATATACTGTTAATGGACTTTGGAGGGAACAATTTGATAAAAAGACCTGCAATCATCATGAGCCCTCCGCCGACTAAACATGCCATCTGATCATCTCCTCTCTCATTGTTACGTTCAGAAAGAAGAAATGTTTCAATATCCTGACAAAAAGACAAGCATGAGCCTGTCTATTTAGCGTATTTGTAAATCCTTTGTCGGAATATAGCCTTTTATCCCGCCGTGATCAACGAATGCCCAGCTGAAATCAAATCCTCCGTTTTCACTGAATCCCCAGCCGAGCAAAGTGACTTCTGTCCCCGAGGAAAGCTGCTTGGCTTTTCCATTTTCCGGTGTTGGAGAATAGAAGGCAGTCTGTTTTGCTGTTTTTGCTTGACTTGCGGTTTTCATTAAGAAGTGTGTTGAAATATATCCTTTTTTCCTTTGAATTCGATTTGAGCCCAATCAGCATTAGCAAATCTCTTTACAGTGACTTTCTGTTCAGATGATACTGTGCCGAGAATCGCGCTTTTTTGTTTTGGCTCAGCCCGGACATTCAGTTTTCCTGCTTTAATCATATAAGAATCTGATGATGGCATGGTGACATTTATGGTCTGAAGGGTTGCAGCTTTTGCTGCGGGAGCAGTGCTACATGCTGTGAAACTCAGTCCTGCGGCGGCAGTTAAAGCGAGCAATACTTGTTTCTTTTTCATACATAGCTCCTCCTCGGATTTTGACAAGATATAAGAGGTATTCCCTGATTGCCTGGAGGATGAAACACTTTTTGTTTATTTTTTCTAACAGTTAAGGAAATTTTAAGGTTTGTAAGGTGTACATTACATTCTAATCTTTGTATGATACATTATGTAAGGTATACGTTACATAATGAGAGAGGATCAAATAAGATGAAGCACGGGGTTCGTAATTGTGTAAAAGAATACAGAAAAGCTAAAGGATGGACACAGGATCAGCTGGCAGAAAACATTCAAGTGACAAGACAGACGGTCATTGCAATTGAAAAACAAAGATATGAACCCTCGATAGGCACTGCAATTAAATTATCTTCAGTATTAGAGTGCTCATTAGATCAATTATTCTGGATAGAAGGAGACAAATAATATGAACATGACGTATCGTACTGTTTTTGCAAACTTTGCTTCCCATTTTATTGTGTGTCCTTTATTGGCATTCACCTTCAACTTTAACACTTCTGTTAGCAGTCATCGGAACTGCACGAGTTCTTTATTCTGCCGCACATATTCATAGAAATAAACTCTGGGGAAACGTACACTTTCAGAATGACCAACGCACCCGCTCAAATGCTCATTTCGCAGGCTATATATCACATTGGGTGATGATTGTTATTTTGCTTATAGGTGTTGTTCTTATTCATCAATCCATGCTTCCTCTGTCCTATCTGCAGCTGATTGCATATACTGCTTTTCTTGGTTTTATGCTTAGAATGGTGATTAGTGATGTACTTAATACAAATGTGTAAAAAACAGCCTGCCGTACTTTGCCGGCAGGCTGTGTTAATGTAAAAGCCCTCTGCTTTGGTTTAAGTAATCATTCACGTCTTCACGGCCGCTTTGGAAAAGGTGGAGCTGGCCGCCATAGTTCTCAATCCACTGTGTGACGATTTTTTCGGTCATTTTTTCGCCTTGGTAGGCGTGTCCGGCTTTTGCATAGGTTGCTTCAAAGTCGCTCCATAACAATTCCACCCATGTTTTCGCCTGAATGTAGCTGATCATATCGTTTTTTTCCAGAAGCAGATTTGTCAGTTTCTCAATATACGTATTCATTTGGTGGTCTCCTTTCCTTCAGGAAAAAAATTACGCTTTAAAACTTCATGTTCTCCATATACTAACCTTACGTCTTCATCTGGCAAGACGCAACTTTTTGATCTCGAACCTAGGGGGATATGACATGGTCCGCAATAAAGAAAAAGGATTTCCTTACGAAAACGAAAACAAGTTTCAAGGTGAACCGAGAGCAAAGGACGACTATGCTTCAAAGCGTCCTGACGGGTCAATCAACCAGCATCCTCAGGAAAAAATGAGAGCCTCCGGCAAACGATAAAAGAAGAACAGCTGCACATGTGCAGCTGTTTTTTAGCCTTTATTGACTTGATACTCATAGACGCTTTTCTTTTCAGACAGATGCGCAAATGTTGAGAGCACCAGTCCGCACGCGGTCATCAGCGCTCCTCCCGCAAACAGCCAGGAATAAGAGCCGGTTCCGCTTAAAATGATGCCGCCGATCCAAGCACCGAGCGCATTAGCCAGGTTAAATGCAGACACGCTCACAGCTGCGGCGATCGTTGTGCCGTTCTCAGATGAAGAAAGCACCTTTGTTTGCAAAAGAGGCGGTGTGCCGAATGCGCAAGCTCCAAATAAGAAAGTCGCGACAATGGCTGCGGCCGGATAAACGGCGATGTACGGAAATACCGCAAGTACGCCGATCAAACCGATCATGACGCCAATCATGGTCCGGGTCAGCAGAGGAAGCGGCACTTTTCCCGCAAAGAAATTTCCCGCAACCCCTCCCAACCCATAGGCGAAGAGGGCACCTGTAATGCCGACTGTGCTGAAACCTGCTGAATTTCTTAAAATCGGTTCGATAAACGTATACGCGATAAATACGCCTGAATAGCCTAAAATTGTAATCGCAAAGGAATACAGCACCTGTTTGTGTTTAAATACTCCCCACTCATTCATGAGCATCGGGATGACTTTTGGTTTTCTGTTCGGCACGGTAGCCATCAGGCCTACAAATCCGATCACTCCAAGCACCGTAATGATGGAAAACACGACTCTCCAGTTTAGGACATCACCCAAGTAGGAACCGAATGGAACACCCAGCATCAAAGCCACTGTTAAACCGCCGTTCATAGACGCAGCGGCTGCGGCGCGTTTTTCCGGCGGCACCATTTCACTAGCGAATACCATCGCAATCGCAAAGAAAGCGCCGTGAATGGAAGCAGATAAAATTCTTGAGACCGCCAATACCGCAAAATTCGGTGCCAGTGCGCTCATCAGGTTGGAAAGGATGAAAATCCCCATCAATCCAAGAAGCACCGGCTTTCTCGGGAGCTTAACAGAAACAATCGTGACGAGCGGGCCTGTCACACAGACGCTTGCCGCATAAGCGGTGACAAGGAGTCCCGCAGAGGAAACATGTATATGAAAGTCATCGGCAATCGACGTCAAAATACCCATCACCGCATATTCTGTGTATCCAATTGAAAACGTGCAGATCATTAGAACAAAAATAATTAATTTTACTGATGGATTTTTCATACTCAACGTCATCGCCTCCTTTAATGTGAAAAAACAACGAGTTCCATCTTAAAAGAAATCCAGGGTGAATTCAATCATTTTTTCTCTAAAAATCGCCTTGAGTGTGCTCAAATAAAAAAGAGGCTGATATTCAGCCTCTCGGTTATCCCTGCTTCTTTTGCTGTAATACTGAGATTGGAAGCGCTTCTTCTTGATCGGGAGCCGATGTTCTGTATCCCCAAGCGAAAACGCCATTTAAATAGTTAATGCGAAACTCGTCCTCAGAGCCGTCCACAACATACGTTTCTCCCGGCGTGAAGTCCTCCGGGTTCAGCAAGTATGCCTTTGCCATGGCAATTTTCCGTTCGAGCACTGCCAGTTCATTTATGATTCCAAGCTGTTCCGCTTTTCTTGCTTTTTCAGAGAGTCCTGCGATTTCTGTATTGAGTTCGTGCGTTGTCATTTGACTGTATCGTTTCTCCATTTTCAGCTACTCCTCTTCCTGCAGAAATTGCTCGATTAAATCGAGTGAGAATCCTTTTCTGAATAAAAATTGTTTGACCTTCATGGCACTTTCATAGGAGCCGTCATAACGGTATTTTCTAAACGCTTTTTCCGCATGAAGACGCAGCGCTTCTTTTTCAGTGTCTTCATCATTTTCGTATTCAATCTGCTCCAGCGCCGCAGAGATGACATCAAATGAGAAGCCTTTGCGCTGCAGCTGCATCTGTGCTCGCTGTTTGATTTCTTTTGAAGAGAGTTTCTTGTCTTTCTTCAGAAGCTTTTCGATATGCTTAACTGCTTTTTCCGTCTGTTCTTCAAAGGAGAAAGAACTCAGCGTATCTTTGATGGTGTCGTCATCAATCCCCTTCGCTTTCAGCTCTCTGAACAAAACGTCAGGCCCTTTTCCGTTTGTTTTTTTGTGGGTGCTCACATAGGCCGCCGCAAACTCTTGGTCATTTAAATAGTTGTAATCGTTCAGCTTATGAATCACTTCCGCAATGACGGGCGCCGAGGTATCTTTTTTCTTTAAATGGTCTTCTACCTCTTTCATTGACCGCATTCGATAGGATAAAAAATCAATCGCACGGTTGAAGCCTTTTTTCACTTCATCTCCGTATTGAATCTCAATGATCTCGAGGTCATCAAGCTCTTTTCCCTTTTTAAGCTCAAATTTCACGAGCACATCTGCGTCAACACTGAAAGCATATTTTTCATCCAGAAAAATATTAAAGCGTTCCGTATTCTTTTTTTGCGCTGAAATCTTTGTAATAAATGGCATCTTAATCTCCCTTCTCCGGTCTCAAACGCGTTTTCTATGATCAAAATGAGGTAAAGTATAGTTATCAGAACGATGAGGAGAGATGTTTATGAATATTGCAATGACGGGCGGAACGGGTTTTCTCGGTACGCATCTGACTGGCGTCCTCACCCGCCAGGGACATCATGTTTATATTTTATCAAGAAACGCGCCAAAAACTGAACAAAAAAATATCAGTTATGTCCAATGGCTGACTGAAGAAGCTGCGCCTGAACAAGAACTTCCTCATATTGATGTTTGGGTAAATCTTGCGGGAAAATCGATTTTTGGCCGCTGGAATGAAAAAACGAAGCAGCAAATTCTCTCCAGCCGGATCGATGCAACCCGGGAAGTACGGCGGCTTATTCATAAACAGGCGGAAAAACCGAAGGCGCTTATTCAAGCCAGTGCAGTGGGCATTTACGGCACTAGCCTTGAAAAAACCTTTACAGAAGACTCTCCCACGTCGGACGAGGATTTTCTCAGCCACACTGCACATATGTGGGAACGGGAAGGGCAAAATATAGAAATGATGGGCATTCGAACGGTTTACGCGAGATTTGGCGTGATGCTCGGAGAAAAAGGCGCTCTCCCGCTGATGGTTCTGCCATATAAACTGCTGGCCGGCGGAACGATCGGGACGGGCAATCAGTGGCTGTCCTGGATTCACGTGGAGGACGCCGCCCAGCTGATTGCATATGCAATCGAAAACGACAGCATCTCAGGTCCTGTTAATGTGACAGCGCCTAATCCGGTTGAAATGAAGCAGTTCGGAAAAACGATTGCACGGGTGAAACACCGTCCCCACTGGCTCCCCGTTCCAGCATTCTTTTTATCAAAAGCATTGGGAGAAATGAGCCTGCTTATTGTGAAAGGACAGCGCGCTCTGCCTAAAAAAGCAATTACGTCCGGATTCCGTTTTACATATTCAGACCTTGAATTCGCCCTCTCGCAGCTGCTGACGGACCAAAAGGCTGTATAAAAACGGAAGGAAGCGTCAACCTTAAGAATAACATGGTTGAAGGAGGTCCTTTTATGGAAAAGAAGAGGGAGAAGCACCAGCAAGGAGCCAACCTGAAGAAAATGCAGGAAGTTCTTTATTCGAGTGAATTTAAAAAGGCGGAAAAAGCTGCTAAGCGGAAGTAGGGATACATAGCGCCAGAAAGCAGATACTATGTTTGTTTGATATCACTTTTTAGGGGGAATTTGATATGGGCAGAAATCATATCCACAAAAACCGTGATAAAAACAAACAAAAACTTCCTCAGGTTCCCGATGCGTTAAAACGGGAAACTGACGGCGTTTACGAGGAATATTCAAGCGAACTCGCTGATGCGGATGACCGCAAAGCGCAGGAGCGCGCGAAAGCGGCCGACAGCAGAGCGAAAAGCAAAAAACGTTAATGAAAAACCCCTTGTCTCTGCTTGAGACAGGGGGTTTTTTACAGCTCGGTGAACCGTTCCTTTATCGGTGTGCGTTTTTTCACTTCCGGCATTTCATCAGGATAGCCTGTTTGTATGATCGCGGCGAAGCGCTCGTTATCCTGTAAACCGAAGGCTTGATGCACGTCTTTATCATAGAGGATCTTTCCGCTTTTCCAAACCATGCCGATTCCTTTTTCCCAGGCAAGAAGCTGGAGGTTTTGAATCAATGAGCTGGTTGCCGCAAAATCATCATCTCTTGCTCTTTCGTTCTCATCTTCCTGAAATACAACGAGCAGAAATCCCGGCACACGGCTGAGTGTCTTTTTGAAATTTTGGAGTTTTTCTTCCGTCATGTCCGGCTCTGATTTTTTAGAAAATGAAGCAAAGGTTTTAATCAAGCTTGCTTTTCCTGTTTCACTGGAAACGTAAATAAATCTCCAAGGTTCCGTCACTCTGTGATTTGGCGCATATTTTGCCGTTTCTAGCATGTCAAGGATGACAGCCGGAGGTACGGGATCTTGTTTAAATTTACGGATTGATCTTCTGCTGCGTATGATATCCCGCAGTGCTGAATCTTGATTTATCTGTTCGGCTTGAGGCATACCGCTTCACCCTTTCTATCCAATTGAAAATGATTATCAATCATAATCATAACGGAAAGTGCAGCTTTTTGTAAACCGTCAGCCATATTAGATTTCAAGAATCCGAGTTTCTGAGTAAACGGCAGTCCCTGTCATGTTCACTTTGATGTGATCGTTATCTCCATTTATTTCAATTTCCACTCTTCCGTCTTTCCCCATCTCCTGTCCTTGTTCAATGATGAATGTACGCTGCCCTGACCGGCCGTATTGCTGCATGTAAGCTCCCATCACACCGGATGCTGTGCCAGTCACGGGATCTTCTATTGTTCCTGAATACGGCGACGAAAAGTGGCGCCCGTGCAGGTCGCTGTCAGAGTGAATCGTTTCAAAGGTAAACGGATGCACTGAGGCTTTTGGCAGATCAACTAGAACATCCGGAAATTGTTTGTTATTCGGCACCATTTTTTTAGAGGCTTCTAATGATTTGAGCGGAACGATTGCAGTCCATATGCCTGTACTGCCAAAAACAATTGGAAGGTCCTCATGAAAGTCCTCCGCCGTAATTCCCAATGCGTCCGCGAGCCTTTCCCGGTCGCCCGTAAATGGTTTGAATTTCGGAGCAGCCTGTTCAAGTGTGATATGGATGCGCCCCTCTTTTTCAGAAATGTTTGCTGGCAAGATACCGGCTTTTGTCTGGATGCTGTACGTTTTACCAATCTCCAGCCTTCCTTTTTCACATAATGCGTATAGGGAAGCGACCGTCGCATGTCCGCATAAATTCATTTCGTGTCCAGGAGTGAAGTAACGGAGTTCAAGATCAGCCGCCTCGCTGTTCCGAATAAAGGAGGTTTCTGAATATCCTGCGATTTCAGCTATTCTCTGCATTTCTTCTTCTGTATAATGGTCCCCGTGCAATACCACTCCCGCGGGGTTTCCTTTGCCGGGATTTTCCGTAAATGCTTCATATTTTAATACCTCTGCTTTCATTCGCCTGCCATCCTTTCTACATCAATGTCTCTGTCAGTATAACAAAATATTAGAGGGAATTTTCAGTCAATATCAAGAACCCATTTTCTTTGCAGAGAAAATGGGTTCTTACAATCAGGAATTTCTTGTTTTATAGAGCAAATAAATAAAATAGGGGGCGCCGATCGCCGCTGTAAAAACGCCTGCCGGAACTTCGACCGGGGCAAATAAGGTTCTGCCGATGATGTCTGCCCCTAATACGAGCAGAGCCCCGATCAGTGCAGATGCCGGGAGCAGCGCACCGTAAGACGAGCCGACGAGACGCCTTGCGATGTGCGGCGCCATCAGACCGACAAAACCAATCGTTCCGGCAACCGAAACCGCACAGCCCGTAAGAGCCGTACTCAGCAGAAGGAGGAAGAACCGGTTTCTTTGCACGGAGCTTCCCGCGCCTGCCGCAATATCTTCACCGAGCATCTGTATATTCATATTTTTAAGACAGATAAAACAAATGAATAAGAGAATGACAGACAGCAACACGGCTATTTTTACATGCTGCCAGTTAGATCCGTAGACCGAACCTGTTATATATACATTGGCTTGGGACGCCCTGTAGATCGGTCCTTTGATCATGAGCAATGTGGTCATCGCTTGTGCAGACATTGAAAATCCGATTCCGATCAGCACCAGCCGAAACGTGGAGGCGCCATTTTTGTATGCGAGTAAATAAACGATAAGTCCAACAACTGATGCCCCGATAAATGCGGCAGCCGGAAGCCATGACAGACTGATCGTCAGTGAATCGCTTCGGTCTGAGAAGAACATCATGACAAGCACCACAGCCACAGCCGCTCCGCCCGTGATTCCGATAATATCCGGGGATGCGAGAGGGTTTCTGACCAGCCCCTGCAAAATTGCGCCTGCTGCAGCCAAGCAAACGCCGGCGCATACAGCTGTCAAAATTCTTGGCATGCGGAACGACATCACCATCATTTCATCGAGCTTTGAACCTGCACCGAAAAATGTTTTGGCCACATCCCAAGGAGGAATGAACCGCTGTCCGAGACCGGCGCTTATGATGAACACAGCCGCTGTTAAACCGAGTAAAACAAAAAAGACAATCCATGCTTTCTTTTCAGCCGCTGTAATGCCAAAACGAAGTTTCATAGATTCGCCCCCCTTCTTGCGATGTAAACAAACACTGGCATGCCGATAATCGCCGTCATAACCCCGACAGGAACTTCCTGAGGCATAATGATATATCGTGCCCCGATGTCCGCGGCAACAAGTAAAATCGCACCCAACACAGCGGAAAACGGCAGAACCCAGCGATAATCATTGCCGATGATAAAGCGGGCAAAGTGCGGGATGATGATGCCGATAAAGGAAATCGGCCCGGCAATGGCGACAGCCGAACCGGCAAGCAGGACAATGCATAGTGCCATAGCGAATTTCAGCAGTCCCGTTTTTTGACCAAGTCCTTTGGCAACATCTTCTCCCATGACAAGAAGATTAATTTTTCGGCCGAGGAAACAGCTGATTAAAAGCGCCGCCGCGGCATATGGAAGCATTGTCATCAGCAAATCGAGACTCCTGCCCTGCACAGAGCCCGTCAGCCAAAATAGCACCTGAGCCAGCTCGAGTTCATTGACGGAAAGCATGCCTTGTGTCAGCGAAGAAAACATTGCCGCCATGGCTGCTCCAGCCAGCGTCAATTTGATCGGCGTGAGCCCTTCCCTTCCAAGCGAACCTGCGGCATAGACAATCGCGGCGGTAAAGGAAGCACCGAGAAACGAGCTCCATACAAGCGCTTGGGGTGATTGAATATGCAGAAAAAATGATCCGGCAACAATAAAAAAGCCGGCCCCTGCGTTGATTCCGAAAATCCCTGGTGATGCTAGCGGGTTTTTTGTCAGCGCCTGCATCAGAGCGCCGGCAGCCGCAAGGGAAGCGCCGACGACCGTGGCAACCAAGGCGCGCGGGAGCCTGACGTCTTTAATGATGACTTGCTCATTTGATCCGTTAAAAGATGTAAACGCTTGATAGACCTGTCCCCATGACGTACCGGTATAGCCGTATATGACACTTGCGCAGACAGCCGCCAGCAAAACGAAAAGCAGACATAATAACAAAATCCATTTCGAATAAGCCTTTTTGAAGATCATCATCCAATTCTCCTAGTGATTTACTATGTAACATTCTTGATCATGACTGCAGTAAATTGGTTGTTTTTGAGAATCATCCTCAATTAATGATTGACACTCTCACCACTGCTTATTATGATCTAAATGATAATGAATTTCAATATTGGGAGGAAAAAGATGAAAAAGCATATCAGCATGCTATTTGTATTACTTATGGCCGTTATGGTGCTTTCTGCCTGTAATAGTTCAGAAAGTTCAAGTAACAGCGAGGGGTCAAGCAGCAAAACAAGAACGGTTAAACATGCGATGGGTACATCAGACAACATTCCAGCCCATCCAAAACGGATTGTCGTCTTAACAAATGAAGGAACAGAGGCGCTTTTAGCGCTTGGCATTAAACCTGTCGGGGCCGTGAAGTCATGGAAGGGCGACCCGTGGTATGACTACCTGAAAGACGATATGAAAGGTGTTAAAAACGTCGGGCTAGAAACTGAACCGAATGTGGAAGCCATCGCGGAATTAAAGCCTGATTTGATTATTGGAAATAAAGTGCGCCAAGAAAAGATTTATGATCAGTTAAATGCGATTGCGCCGACGGTTTTTGCTGAATCTTTAGCCGGGAACTGGAAGGATAACCTGACTCTTTATGCCGACGCGGTGAATAAGGCGGACAAAGGCAAAGAAGTCATTGCCGATTTTGATAAGCGCGTTGCCGATATGAAAGATAAGCTTGGCGATCAGACAAACAAAACCGTGTCTGTTGTACGCTTTCTGTCCGGCGAGTCAAGAATCTATTATAAGGATTCATTCTCTGGCATTATTTTAGACCAGCTTGGTTTTAAACGTCCTGAAAAGCAAGTTGAGCTATTCAAGAAACAAAAGGACCAATTCACGTTCTCAACAGACAGCAAAGAATCCATTCCTGATATGGATGGCGATGTGCTTTTTTATTTCACTTATAAAGCCGATAATGCAAAAGATAATGAGAAATGGGCCAATCAGTGGACGAGCAGTTCACTATGGAAAAACCTCAAGGCTGTGAAATCAGGGAACGCCCATGAGGTCGATGATGTCGTGTGGACAACCGCAGGCGGAATAAAAGCCGCAAACTATCTGCTTGACGATATTGAAACGTATTTCTTAAAGTCTAAATAAAAAAAGAACTCCGTCTGTTTAGACGGAGTCTTTTTTGCTTTTGCCGATCAGACGCGTGACGAGGAACATGGTGACAGAAAGAGATCTGTTTTTCCGATACGCCAAGTATTTTCCGCGCCATTCGGGTTTGTATTTTTCTTTAAATGCTCGGAGCCCGCTGAAGCTGTACATGTACCGAACATTATTAAAAATGACAGCCGCGAAGCGCTCTGACCAGAAGGATGTAAAGGCCGTGCCGACATTGGCCAAGGGCGCCATGCCCATGTTAAATGACGTGCACCCCTCCTCCTTCGCCCATAAAAACATGCGGATGAACAAGGCATCCATAATACCGTTCGGGGCGTCGCTGCGATAGCGCATCAGATCGACCGAGATTTCGCCTTCCTGATACATCGGCATGATATTGGCGAAAGCGACAATGTCCCCTTCGGCATTTTTCATATAGGCGATCGGCGCTTTCTGTAAATATGACGGGTCAAAGAACCCGAGCGAAAAGCCCTTCTCCTTTTTCGAGCCGAGCCATTCATCGGAGATTTGTTTAAGCTCTTCTAAAAACGCTTCTGAAAATGGAGGATGATCTACATGGAAAGTATATTCCTCCCGTTCAAACCGGTTATTGATTGCCCGCAGGCCGGCTTTTTTCTTCCCTGATATGGTAAACGTGTTTAAGTCCACATAGGCTTCCTCGCCAAGTTTAAAAAAGTTATACCCAAAATCGTGGTACAGCGCCATGTCCTCTCGTTCAATTTGATAAAACAAAACGCTGAAACCCTTTTGATGCGCTTCGTTCAGAAATTCTTCCAGCACGAGCGGGAACGATTCTCTTTGGCCTGACGGATCGCCGAGCACGACCAGCCGTCTGGCGATTTTTCCAAACAGAAGCAGGGCATTTCCGTCACTTGAAAAATAAAACCGCTTATCTTCGAGAAAGCCGAGATGGCTCAGCGCGTTGCCGCCTTTTTCATTGAGAAACGCAGCAAGACGTTCTGGATCAGCTTTTTCCCCAATTGGTTTGGTTTTCTTATGGTACACCACTGTAAAAATAAAGAAGAACAGCGGAACGGCGATGACTGCCATGATGGTCGCATGTGTAATATGGGAAGTGCTGTGGACGAAATATTCGTGGCGCAGCACCTTTTTCATCCGATCCCAGATGAAGCTTGCGATAAGGTTATAGTTAAACAGCGCCACAGTAAACAGGGCAGCAGCGAAAATCATTTGCCCTAGCGTATAGGAAGCCTGTTCTCTGACAAATTGTTTTTTCAGCAGCACAAGCAAGACGATTATAATCGGCAATATGAATATTGCACTGATATTGAGCCCTTTTAAAAAGCTGAAAACAAATCCGCCGACAAGCGCTGTAATCGCCATTGTATAGGACCGTTTTGTCCGTTTATAAAGCTCGATCGGCAATATCAGCAAAATGAGCGCTGAGCTTAAGGACAGCCCGTTGAACAGCAAAAGGACCGGACGGGGAATGTGCGGAATGACTGTCAGCCTATCAATCGGCAGTGACACCGACGCAAGGACAATGAGACCGGCTACGAACACAATAAGTGAAAGCGATCCCTGCAAAATCCTCACTAACATGGCCCGCTGTACGACAAGCAGCACGTTTGTCGTTTCGATAGCCGGTGCAATTCGCGGGTTCGTTTCGAGCCGTTTCATTGTATTTTCGGTCAGGTCGCCGGCAGCAAAGAACAGCCCCAAAACAAATGGAATAAATGAATAGGCGAGCCTGTACAAAACGATTGACGTAACAATGGCTTCCTGATGATAGCCAAGCTGCTCCATACCGAGCAAAAACAAAAGGTCGAACGAGCCGAAACCGCCCGGCACGAGGCTGATCATCCCGCCGATCGCCGCAATGACGAACACTCCGAACACATACCGGATATCAGCATGAATGCCCATGGCGAACAAAGCAAAATAGATGACGACTCCAGCCATGAGCCATTCGGCAACGGAAGCGCCGATATAAGCAAAAATCGGATTTTTCACTTTATCCTCATTTTCTTCGTCTCCGGCTTTGCGGCCTTTTATTTTGGCCACCGCCAAGGATAACGGCAAAATCAGCGCGAAACCGATAACGACTGCCCACAGCCAGGGCTTTTCATGGATCACTTCATCCACTGGCAGCACCCGCGCTGCGACGAAAATGCTGAAAACAGATAGCCCGAGCAGCATAGATGACGTAAGCCAGGCGATTCCTTTCACGAGCGCCTTATGGTCTTTCGTATGCTCCTTATAGAACATCATTCTTAACCCGACACCGGCTAAACCGCCGAAGCCAAGGACATTATTAAATGAATTGGCAATCCAGGATACTCTGAACACCTTTCCGTTTGTGATCGAAAGGCGCAGCGAATATTTAAGAACGTAATCATATAGTGACATGGCCGCAACAGCAAGCAGGCCGATGAGCACAAGAATGAATAAGTCGGTCCGCTCCAGCCCGTTGATTACCATAAGCGTTCGTTTGAATGACAGGTTTGTCAATTCTTTTTTCGACTGATAAAACACAAATAGTAAAACAGCAACAGGAAAAACGATTTTTAAAATTGATAAAGCATTCTTTTTAATCAGCAATGGTCTCTCCAATCATATACAATTCGATATTTCTTTCCCCAATAATCTCCAACTCATTATACACTACCGCTATTTTTCGGACAAAGTCTCATCTGCGGTTTATGCTGACTTTCTTTCAGCGGTTAAAATCGAGTAATATGGTAAGAGGAGCGAATGACGAGGAAGTGATCAAATGGAATATAACTTACATGATACAACAGTATTAAACGAAAATATTCTTTCATCTGAGGAACGGGAAATCTGGGTGCTTTATATGAAAGTCTTAACATCTGCCGGGCTCGGTGATGTATCTGAGTGGATGAAGCTGGATATGAGCATGCCGCAAATGAAAGTGCTCATGCTTTTAAACAATCACGGAACGCTGAAGGTCAGTGAAATTGCAGAGAAAATGGGGGCTTCCCTGTCAAATACTACCGGGCTGCTTGACCGCCTTGAGAAGTCCGGCTTTGTTAAACGATCACACTCTGAAGAGGACCGCCGTTCAGTGGTTGTTCATTTAACGGAGAATGCGAAAAATATTTTTCGCGGACTTTATCAAAAGGGCCATATGAAATTGAAGCGTTCCTTGGAGATACTGTCTCCTGATGAAAAGCAAGCTGTTTCCAAAGGGCTTTCTATTCTTTCCAGAGCGCTGGAGCAGGCTAAAAAAGAATAATGTCAGCGAAGTCTGTCCTCACGCAAACTGCGGAGGCAGACTTTTTTTATTTGACATTTAGTTCATTTTAAATGAATAATATATTCCAAGTGAAGTAAAGGGAGTGATGAATATGCATAAGGCATTGGCAGATCAAAAAAGCCAAAAGTGGGCGATCAGCCTGTTTACCATCGGTGTGTTTATGGCTGCGCTGGATAACGGGATCATCTCCGCTGCGCTGACCACGATAAACGAATCGTTTGCCGTTTCTCCGTCTTGGGGTTCATGGGGCATTACGCTTTATACGCTCGGTCTCAGCGTCAGTGTGCCGATCGTCGGAAAGCTTTCCGACCGCTACGGCAGAAAAAAGCTGTTTCTTATTGAAGTCGGCCTTTTCGGGCTTGGTTCTTTGCTTGTCGCTTTAAGCCAAAGCTTTCCGCTTTTTCTTATCTCACGGCTGATTCAGGCGCTTGGAGGCGGCGGGATTTTCATCATCGGAAGTTCTCACGTCCTTGCTACACTTCCAAAGGAAAAGCAAGGGAAGGCCCTTGGTTTGCTAGGGGCGATGAACGGGATGGCTGCTGTGCTCGGACCCAATATTGGAAGCTTTCTGCTTGATTGGACCGGGTCATGGCATTGGCTGTTTTTGATTAACCTGCCGATTGCAGTGCTGCTGGTTGTTTTCGGTGCATTTTTTATTGTGGAAACCAAAGCGCCGGAGGCCAAACGTCTCGACACGGCCGGAATTTTTCTTCTGTCCTTGTCAATTTTGGCTGTAATGTACGGCATGACAAACCTTGACGGGGCAAATCTCTTAAAAAGCCTGGGAGACCCTGAGGTTTATGGATGTATTGTTTTCGGTATTTTTTGTTTTGCGGCGCTCGTATGGTTTGAGAAGCGGATGGAAATGCGCGGGGGCGATCCCATTCTGGCGTATTCTTTACTTCGGAATCACATGTTTCAGCGAACGCTTATCATCGGTTTATTATCCGGGGGCCTCTTGGCGGCGGTTATTTTTATTCCGTCATATGTTGAGCAATATTTAGGCGTTCCTGCCGCAAAAGCGGGCTATTGGATGACACCTCTTGCCTTAGCTTCCGGAATCGGCGCTTGGCTTGGCGGAGCGCTCACCGACAAAAAAGGACCGGTGAAAACTGTTGTGCTTTCAGGAATTATTTCATGTGCGGGATTTGCTTTATTTCCGCTTTGGGTGACGGAAAAATGGGAGTTTGTCATTGCAAGCGTGGCGGCTGGCATCGGTTTTGGCTTTCTGCTAGGCGCTCCGCTGAATGTTCTTGTATCAGAAGCAGCTAAAGCGAATAAGGGCACGGCGCTCGGCACGCTTTCATTAGTAAGGCAAATCGGACTGACATTGGCGCCTACTCTTTATGCAGGTTTTATCACAGCAGGGTTTGACCAAATCGGCGATGAAATCAGCAGCCGCTTATCGGACAGCGGACAGTCAGGGAAGGCTATGCAGATGATTCCCGAGATCGACAGTTCAGATGTTTCTTCTTTACAAGAACAGATCGAACGCATTCCTGTGCCTGAAGTCAAAACTGCGATAAGCGATGCCATTCATGCCAGTGTTGCCAGCGGCTATGATCATTTATATGCGGCGGCTGCTGTGATTTCTCTGCTGGTGATTGCAGCAATCAGTCTCCCGGCTTTCCGCCGGCAAAAGCGTTAAGACCACCCCATCCGTTTGGAAAGCTCCGTAATATGAGCGATATGGTGATGTGAGTGCCAGACATACAGCGCGTTCTCTAGGGTAATGATCTCTTTTGTATCGGGATGGTAAAATCTGCGCTGAAATTGCTGATCCGTCAGAGTGCGGAGAAGAGCCGTCCATCTTCCGTGAAGCTCCTGCAAAAGCGCGAGTGAACCGCTCGGCTCCGCTGTTTTGGAGTCTTCAAGCTCCGACCATGCTTTTTCATCATACGGACGGATGGCCGGCGTCTCTTCTGTCAAGCTTAATTTAAAACGGATATAGCTGTTCATATGACTGTCAGCCAGATGATGAACAACTTGCTGGACGGTCCATCCGCCGTCTCGGTATGGTGTATCAAGCTGGCTGTCCGTCATTCCCTCAACGGCTTGCTTCAGCTTAACCGGCACTTCCTCCAGCACTTGAATCCATTCTTCTTTCTGCTCGTTTGATATGAATTTCCTAGGTTTGTACTCTCCTATCGGATAGCTTAGATTGGCTGTTGACATGGTTTGCTCTCCTTTCAATAAACAGGCATCTGCTGATCCTGCTCATTGGCATATATGAAAATTCACTTTTATTTTAAAGGAAATGGTGTAATAGTTGTTCTTTCATGTATAAATTTGCGTAAAAAAAGGCAGGAACATTTCTCCTGCCGTGATTTTTCAGCCTGCGTGGTCTCGCACTTCCATTTTTACTTTTCGCCTCTTCGGCTGATAGATTTTCCCTACAAACAAATATCCATATTTAAACTTGTTCAGTGCCCAGGATGTCAGTATCGGGCCCGCTGTGCAGACGGCAAACAGCAAGAAAACGGCCGGCACGGCGGGAATGTCTGGCATATTTAACAGCAAAACATAGCCAATGATCATAAAATAAGCGTGCAGCAGATAAATCGAAAAGGAATAGTTACTGATAAACATAATGATTTTCGGCACCTGCTTTATGTTAGAAAACAGGTGAAAGCACAGGAAAATCATACTTGTTGAATAAAGCATGATGTCAGGCCGCTTTGAGCTGATCATGCCGACCTCTCCGAAATAAGAAACAGCCACAACCAACGCGGCGGACCCGACCGCAGCGCCGTATACCGCCCAGCGGTATTGATTCAGCAGCGCTAAAAACCGCTTGTACTCTTTTCCGCAGTAATAAGCGAGACAAAAGTAGAAAAGCCAGCCTGCAAATGGAACCCAGAAGAACGGAAATGAACCGCCTTGTTCAGAAGCGGGTGCCGGACTGACTGCTGAGAAATAGCCCAAATAAGCGGCTGTCACCACAAACGAAACAGACAGCACCCATTTTGGCGATGCTTTTTTCAAATACTCATGAAAGAGCATGTGCAGGATATAAAATTGGAAGATGACAAGAATGAAATATCCGATAAAGTTTCCTAAAAATACGTTTTCCAGATATTTCTGCACAAACGCCAGAAAAGTCAGCTTTCCCCCCATTGCACTGGCCATCAGCAAGGCATCAATGGCTGCGATAAACAAAAAGGGAATAAAAATCACTTTTCCTCTCTTCTTCAAAAACCCCTCCGGCACCCCGTCAGGATAAGAACGCGCCAGCAAAAACTCAGAGATGAAAATGAAAGCAGGCGTGCTGAACATCAGGAGTGTGCGCAAAGAATCAACCGTGTGAGAAATATCAGCAAGTGCTTCCGCCTGAAGCATCAGAACCATTGAAATGATATGGAGCAGAACGACACTTAAGCACGAAATGCAGCGGATCACAAAAATTTCTTTGATTTGCATAACAGCGCTCCTTTATTTCAAATTTTTAGAAATCGATGGTTGTACCATAACACACCTGCTTCAATTGAAAAAAGTGCCTGATTTCTTATCTTTCAGTATGCATGAACGACTAAGACCCATAAAAACCCATAACTTTTTGGCATACCGCCCTCAGCCATTTGACCCGTACAGCCGGGCTGCTATGCTTGAGGCGCGGGAACAGTGTCCTGTTCTCTTTTTTGATTCCGCAAAATTACAAAATGCCTTTTTGATAGTAATCTAATCCGCGATTTGCCTCGGCATCCATTAGTGAAATTACCAAAAAAGCCGGCGTTGCGGAAGGGACCATTTGTCATGAAGGTGGCGGCTCCCGCATTTGCGAAAAGCTTCAGCAGAAGTGTTTGAGCAGGATTATCCGTTATATGAAGTATTCATTCGGGAAGTGCTGAATAACTGTATTAGAACTTACAAAAAAGGCCAGTTTTCATTCTGACTTTCTGCTCTTTTCAACCTGTCAGAAAACAAAAAACCTGCTGTAACCAAACAGCAGGTTTTAACATAGCCGCATATCTTTGAAGCATCAGTTCGTATTTAATCCTCCGCCATTCAATCCTTCTTTAATATAGGCGTTGACTTGGCTATTAGAAAGCAATCCAATATGTCCAATGCCATACAGTTGGATGTTTCTGGCTCCTTGTAATCGAGACAAGCTATTGATGACAATTTCATCATTCAGACTGTAGATCGATGTATAGAGGATCTTTTGATTAGGATCTGTACCCGGCAGCGCAACAGATGACACTAAACCATTAGCCCCTCCGAGCGTGACAACATTTTGAATCTTATTGCCCCCGCCTAAATATTTTATAGCATACAGCGTGTTGGCTCCTCCCATACTATGAGCCACAATATCTACTTTTTTAGCTCCTGTTTCTTTTAAAACGCGATCAATATATGCTGCAAGCTGCGGGCCGTTATTTAGGTTATTCCCTGTTTTATCATAAAAATCAATCGCATACAGTTTATTGCTTTGCCAGCCCTGAGAGATTAAGTAATTTTTAATAGCAAAAAAATTGTATGATGCACCGCTAATCCCATGAACAAGAACAACAGGGTTATGTGCTGTTTCCGCCTTTGCACTTGAAGGCGGAGCTGCTAGAATAGACAAAAACATTGATAGACAAATAGTTGATGCAATAAGTAATCTTTTCATTTTCCGTTTCTCCTCAATCATGTATTTACCAAAATGATTATACAGTTAAATTTAAACTTGGTAAATATAAACTTATCAGAATCTTCAATTTCATTATTATTTTGTTGAAAGCATAAATTTGTCTATTGGAAGTTGTCTTCCATACACTCGAAAGAAACTTGAAAGGACTATAAGCGTAAGGAGACATGCGGTTGTGTTCCCAGTCTCCCTTTCCTATAATATAGGGAACAGATGAAAGCTAGGCATGAGAATAGATGGCATTCACTATTTTATATAAGAATTCACATTTGTTTTGCCGGTATAAGAGAAAAGAACGATACGATTTTGCGGCGGCAGGGAATTTAAAAAGTTTCTTTTTTGCAAAAACAGCCATAGACACGGAGGACAGCATGAGAGTATTAAAATACGCCATATTAGGGCTTTTACGAAAAGGCGAATTGAGCGGATATGATATTACAAGTTATTTCAAAGCGGAGCTCGGCCAGTTTTGGAGCGCCAAGCACAGCCAGATTTATCCGGAGCTCAAAAAGCTGACAGATGAAGGCTTTATCACATTCCGGACAACGATTCAGGGCACAAAACTTGAGAAAAAAATGTATACCCTGACAGACAGCGGAAAACAGGAGCTTCACGTGTGGCTGACCCGCCACCACCCTATTCCGGAAACAGTGAAGGATGAATTTATGCTGAAGGCTTATTTCATTTCTTCTCTGTCACGCCAGGAGGCAGCCGACTTGTTTACAGACCAGCTGCTGAAGCGCAAGGAGAAGCTCGCTGATCTGCAAGGCAGTTATGAAAAGCTAATGGCCTCAGCGGAGCCAATGTCGTTTTCTTCACCGGATTTCGGCCACTATCTGGTACTGACAAAAGCGCTGGAACGGGAAAAGAATTACGTATCCTGGCTGGAGCATATTTTAGCCATGATACAAGAGAATACCCAGGAGCGGCCTTAATCGAAGGTGACTGGCCGTCCGGCAAACAACACTTGGAACAAAGACTGAACCTGACAGAACACACGATATAATGATAAAAGCATCTGCCCAGAGGCGGATGCTTTTACGTTCGGAGCGCTTTCAGCCCCGCTGTGAAGGTGATGGCGGCAAAAGCAAGCAAGATGCCGCAAATGCCGAGTATATCCGTGATGGTTGCCCCGTTAGCGATAATTTCTGTCAGTCCGTTCATCGCCCACTTTTGCGGGAGAAAGTCAGCAACGGACTGCATCAGCTTCGGCTCAATTTCTATCGGCCAATACATTCCGCTCACCATACACGTCGCAATAACGAACAAGTTGCCGAAAGCAAGCTGCTGTTCTGGCGTTCTGACATTGGCAGCAATCATCAAGCCGATGCCCACGACTGCTAACAGAAAAAAGGATACTAACACGATCAGTGCAGCCGGATTGCCCCAGCTGATTCCGAACAGCCAATGGGATGCGAGAAGCAGCATTCCAAATTGAATCCAGCCAATCACAAAGAACGACAGCACATACCCCGCTCCGATTTCCGCGCGGCTGACAGACGCGGTGAGCAGTCTCGGCCAGACGCCGCTTTTTCGCGCTTCTAATATCGTGCCCGCTGCTCCCATCATTGTCAGCATCACAAACAGAATGGAAAAGCCTGCAGCTCGTGAAGCTGTGTCACTTACGCCCTCGCCTTCTTTTTTATCATTGAGAGATTCCCGTTTTACAGCTGGGGCGCTATCTCCACGATCTTTGGCGATTACCGTTTTATAAGCCGATTTCCAGCTCTCCCCCGCCGCCTCGGCCGCTGTTTTTGCCGCGGTTACCTGAATGTTGAGCTTTGCCAGCTTGCTTTCGGCATACTGTTTAGCGACTGGCGCTTCTGTCAGCTCTGGACCGTGACTGAAGACCAGTCCCGGCTTCTCTCCTTTTTCCAGCTTCTCTTGGAAAGAGCGGGAAATGGTGATGACTCCGGCAATTTTCTTTTGTTTCAGTTTTTCTGAAGCTTTGCTTTTAGTCATCGTTTGAAATGTATACATATCATCATGTTGCTTGAGCTCCCGGATATAATGCTGTGAAAGAAGCGTATCATCCTGATCGACGATCGCAAGCCGCATCTTATCATCATTTCCGCCGAGCAGACCGCCGAACACAAAAGTCAGCAGCAGCGGGGCAGCGAACATCATTAAATAGTTCTGCGGCTTCTTAAAAATGAGAGAAAGCTCAACGCCGCAAATGGCTATGATTTTTTTCACCGTGTTTTACCTCCTTATCTTGTGTGAAGCCTTCTGATGCCAACAGCCAGTGAACAAAGACCGATTGCCGCAAAAAGAAGGACCGGCGTTTGAAGTTCAGCCCAGCCTCCCCCCTCCATTAAGGAAAGAAAGCCTTCGAGCGCCCATCGATTTGGCACCGCCTTTGAAACAGATTGCAGAAAATCCGGAAATTGATAAATCGGAAGCATAGAACCGCCGAGAACAGCAAGCACCTGAATTCCAAAACCTCCTAAAACATCTGCTGACTTCATATCGCTGATGCACGAAGCAAGAAGCATTGAAATGCCGGATACAGCTGCTGCGTAGGAAAGCCCCAGCACGCACACAAACAAGAGATTGTCTCCCCAGTCCACATCAAATATATTGATGGTCACAATAATAAAAATGAAAAATTGTATAATGGCAAACAAATAGGTTCCGAGCCACTTCCCGAAGAGAATGGCGTATTTTTGTGCAGGCGTCATCAGCAGTCTGGCAAGGGTTTCTGTTTCCCTTTCCAGCAAAAATGATTTCGCGCCGACCGTCATATGAAACAGCATAAACATGCAAAGCATTGCCGCCGAATAGTATTGAAAACTGGTAACTTCTTTTGCGCCGACTGATTTCTCCGTAACAGCAAGCCTGGCACCCGCTTCTTTTTCAAGCATCTTAGCAAGATTTTCTGCTATGAGGGAAGGATTGAGCTTTCCTTGTTTTACAGCTTCCGTCTTGGTGACATATTCCATCGAGGCGGATGCCGCTTCTCGTACCGCCTTGTATTGGTCTATAAAAGACACTGCAGCCGTTTCTATGATAGAGCTTTTTAATTCCTGATCAGTGCCAGCATAGACAGCGGCCGGTTTCTTGCCGGATCCCCAATGTGCCGGGACGGCAATTCCGACATCAATTTTCTTTTCCGCCAGCAGCTTTTTCATTTCCTTTTTACTGCCTGCTTCTGTGACGTTGATCATCTTCATTTTTTCAAGTACATCTGTTTTAAACATCTTCGACGCGCCTGACTGATCAGACTGGACATAGCCGACTTTGATTTCATCAATCTCGCTGCCTCCGCCAAGGATTGATCCAAGAGCGGCCCCTAATATGGCTGTTAAAATCAGCGGCATTAGGATAAGCATCATAAACCCTTTTTTATCCGTGATTCTGATTTTGACATCTTTCCATGCGATCCATATTGCTTTTTTCATCGCCGCCCCTCCTAATCCCGCAATGTGCGGCCTGTCAGATTCAGAAACAGCCGTTCCAGATTTGGTTCCTGAACCTGAAGAGACAGGAGATTCATTTGATGGGCAGCGGCTTCCGTGAGCAGGCTGGTGACTACTTTCTCATGGTGCGCCGCAGCAACCTCAATTTTGAGCTCTGATTCATTCACTGTTACATCATTCACATGGGCAAGCGAGCGGATAGCTGAAAGAAATCCTTCATCTGCCCCGCTGACAGTCATCTGGATGATCGTGTCTCCTCCAAGACGGCTGCACAAGTCGTTTTTTGTGCCGATCGCAATCATTTCTCCCTGATCAATAATGCCGATCCGGTCACATAAATACTCGACCTCTTCCATGTAGTGACTCGTATAGATCACGGTCATGCCTGTTTCGTTGAGCTGTTTGACTGTTTCTAAAATATGATTTCTCGATTGAGGGTCGATACCGACGGTCGGTTCATCCATGATAAGCAGCTCAGGCTTATGCATAAGGGCGGCGCCTATGTTAATTCTCCGTTTCATTCCGCCGGAGAATGTTTCGATTTTATCTTTAGCCCGCTCAGTAAGCCCTACATATTCAAGGACTTCTGCTGATCTTTTTTTGGCCTCTCCATGCGTGAGTCCATACATTTTCCCCCAGAATACGAGATTTTCTTGAGCCGTCAGTGTCGGGTACAGGGCGATTTCCTGCGGGACGATGCCGATTTTTTGCTTGGCTTTGTTCGTGTCTTTGCCGATAACATACCCGCCGACTGTAATCTCCCCTCCGTCAAGCGGCACAAGTCCGGAAATCATAGAAATGGTTGTGGACTTCCCCGCTCCGTTCGGTCCGAGCAGTCCGAACGACTCACCCTTTTTCAAGGAAAAAGAGATTCCTTTGACAATTGTTTTTTTTCCGTATGCCTTTTTGATATTTTCTGCTTGAAGCACGCCGATTCACTCCTTTTTTTATCCCATTGCCATTGTAGAAGAGATTGAGGCGTGAAACATGTGGCGCCGGATAGAACATCGGGCATAAAAAAAGGCCTGTGACAGGCCTTTTCAAGGTAACGCATATGCCAAACGTCATCTATCAAAAGACAGATACGCCATGTCTGACGGAATAAATGGCGTCTTGGGTTCTGTCTCTGACAGACAGTTTGCTGATAATGTTTGACACGTGATTTTTCACTGTTCCTTCTGTAATGTACAGCTTTTCGGCAATTTCTTTATTGTTCAGTCCGTACCCGAGCTCAGCCAGCACTTCCATTTCACGCTCGGTCAGTTCGAACAGTTCCTTCGGTTTTTCTTTCTCTTCCGTTCCTTTCAGCTGTTTTTCTCGTTTCCATTCATTCAGCATTTGGGCTGTGAGTTCCGGCGGGAGCACCATTCCTCCTGATTGAACAGTCATCACCGCTTTCACAATCGTATCGGCTGACATGTCCTTTAACAGGTACCCGCTTGCCCCTTCTTCAAGCGCTTCGGCAATCAGCTCTGAATCTTTAAAGGTCGTCAGCATCAGCACCTTTACGCCCGGCAGCGAGCTGGTGATCAATTTTGTTCCCTCCACCCCGTTGGACACCGGCATGCGGATGTCCATTAATACGATATCCGGTTCCAGCTCTTTCGCCTTTTCAAAGGCTTCCTGTCCGTTTCGCGCCGTGGCGATGACATCGAGCTCTTCCCGGAGCTGAAGCAGAGACGCCAGCCCTTCTCTGACGATATCCTGATCGTCGGTAATGATGATTTTAATCATGATAAACTCTCCTTTTGCTGTGCGGGCCCAAAGCTCCATTTTTTATTAGCCAAAGAAAATTCCGCAATCACGGTAAATCCTTGATCCCGCTCGCTTTCAAAACGGATCATCCCGCCATGCTCGGCCGCCCGCTTTTTCATATTCAAGAGACCAAATCCCAGCGCGGCCTCAGGATTTCCTTTTCCGTCATCTTTAATTAAAAGACTGACTGTTTCCGGTGAACACGTGAGCTGAATCGAGCAGGCAGTGGCGCCGCCGTGACGTTTTGCATTGGTCAGCGCCTCCTGCACCGTTCTGATCACAGTCGGATGCAGAGACAGCGGGACCAGCGCAGGATCGCCGCTGACCGTCAGTTCGGATGTGACGCCCGCATTTTTGTAAAAGTCTTCTGTCAGTTGTTTCAGCGATTCAATGAATGAGGGATCGTTCTCCGTTTGCAGGGTTCGGACTGATAAGCGGATATCGCCGAGTGCTTCACGGGCGAGCGTTTCACAGACGCCGACTGTCTCATCTGCTTTTCGGCTGTCTCTTTTTTGCCATTCACGCAGAAGCTGCAGCTGGACAAGAAGCGCCGTCATTTTGTGCCCTACTGTATCATGGATGTCCCGTGCCATTCTGTTCCGCTCGTGAATGGCAGTGAGTTCTTCGACCTGCTTCGCATATAAATGCAGCTCCTGGTGTGCTGCTGACAGCGCCCGATGCGAATCCGTCAGTTCCTGAAACTGCTGTTTTGCCGTTTCTTGTGCTTCAAGAAGTTTGCGGATTAATTTGCCGACCACCCCGCAGAACACCACAAATGTCATGCTGGTGATATGATCCATGACGTATTCATTGCCGGCTAGCAGATATGTACGTATGAGGACAATTGAAAACAAAATTGAGCAAAGACATAACAAAAACCATGCCATTTTTCTATTGAACCCGCGCAGAAAAAATGCGACAGCTACCGGGCATAGCATAATAATGAACAAACCATTGCCGGGAAACATGAATCCAAACGAAAAGCCGACCGTAAGATCAATCAGACAAAACCAGACGTCATACTTCTCTGTTTTCAGCAGAAAATGATTGGCTGCATACACGGCAGCTCCTAACGCTATAAATAGATATTCAAACCAGTTATCATCCTTTACGAGGGACAGATACATCGAACAGCTCACCATCAAGGTGAAAATTCTTGTAAATAAAAGAGCCTTCACGCTCATCACTCCTATAAGCAATTCCTTTCTTATCATACCTGCCTCTTGTTATTTTTTACAGGTGTTTCTGGAAAATAAAAACCGCATATGAACTTTATGTCATATGCGGCGCATCCCCTCATTTATTTAAATTCAACCCAAACTGACCCTTGGTTTGCCGAGCGCACGCAGTTCTCAATCCAGCGAATGCCCTCGATCCCTGCATCAATGTCAGGATACACCAAGTTGTTCAAGATTTCTTCATCTTCACGGTTTTTGGCGTCTATCGCAATGGCAAATTTAAGATAAATATTGGCCCATGCTTCAGACAGCCCTTCGCTGTGTAAGGCGCCCAGTCGTTCATCGGCGCTGCAAACATCATCTAAATACGGCATGCCGCGAACGAGTGTCTGGCTCGGCTCTCCCTGCACTTCATACGTCAGTTCATTTGGCATATTGTCCCACCACTCAATGCTTGCCTTTGAGCCGACAATCCGGATTCTATGGCCATCCATACATCCGGCATTGATTGACGATGCCCACATCGTTCCGACCGCTCCATTTTCATAATGCATCAGCACATGGGCATTATCCTCTAGCGGTGCGCGGCTGCCGACGAAGCTCTGTCGGTCACACAGCAGCTCTTTAATTTTCATCTTAGGCAGAATAAGCTGTGACATATAATACGTGTGGGTAGATAAATCGCCTAGTACAAAACTTGGCCCGGCGATCGCAGGGTCGACACGCCATTTCTGTGCAGCGCTTATGTTTTCGCCTTCATCTGCCGCACAAAAACCGTGTGTGTACTGCAAGTCAACCACACGAATATCGCCGATCTTGCCCTGCTCAATCATCGCACGCATTTGAAGGAGCATTTGATTGCCGGAAAAACCGTATGTCACGCCGACAATTCTCCCTTTTTTCTCTGCGAGCGCTTTGATTTCATAGCCCTCTTCTGAAGTGAAGAACAGCGGTTTTTCACAAATGACATGCAGATCTGCTTCAAGCGCTGCCTTACAGATCTCATAATGAGTGCCGTTCGGAGTGGCAATCGATACAACCTCTATGCCATCCTCTCTTTTCGCTTCCTCCGCAAACATTGTTTGATAGTCGGGATAACAGCGTTCCGCATCCACTCCGAGGTTCACCCCGAAGTCTTTTCCTCTTTCGGCATTGATATCAAAGGCGCCTGCGGTTAATTGAAAGGCAGTATTGTCTCTCAGCGCTCCAATACGATGTTTATATCCAACCTGGCTGAGCCGCCCGCCGCCTACCATTGCCCAGCGCAGCGGTTTTGAAATGATTCTTTCTCCATTTAGCATTATGAAAACCTCCTATTGGCTGATGGTTTGTTTTAAAGCTTCTATCGATGTGCGGATGCCCGCCTCCGGTGACATCGTTAAGTCCTCCATTTCTAAGGAAACCTCACCGTCATACCCCATCATTTTTACGACTGAAAAAAATTCCTTCCACCACTGTAAATCCCGTCCGCAGCCGACAGCTACATAATTCCATGCCCGGTTTGCAGGATCTGTCACTTCTTTTGTTTCTAACAGCCCGTTAACCGCAGCTAAATGTCTTTCAATTCTGACATCTTTTCCATGAACATGGTGAATGGCTTCTCCGAGCTCCCTTGCTGCGATGATCGGGTCTGCGCCCATCCATAATAAATGGCTCGGATCAAGATTCAAACCGACCATCGGGCCGACTGCATTTCTGAGTCGAAAAAGAGTCTCAGGATTATAGACTAATTGAGAGCTGAAATTTTCAAGCGCGATTTTTTCAACACCGCAGGCTTCCGCTTTTTGGACAAGCTCCTTCCAATAAGGAATCGCAACATCTTCCCATTGATAGTTGAGGATATCTTTTAAAACGGGAGGCCAGCTCACTGTGTATGTGATCCAGTTCGGCACTTTGTCGTCCGGGCCGCCGGCTGGCAGGCCGCTCATCATGATCACTTTTTTGACGCCTAATAATCCAGCCAGCTCCATCGTTTTGTCCGTTACTTCTCTGTGCAATTTGCCCAGTTCGCCTGGATCCAAAGGATTCCCCGAGCAGTTTAAAGCGCAAAGTGCCATATTCCGCTTTTCCAGCGCTGCTGAAAATTCTTCTCTTTTGTGGCTGCTTTGCAGCAGTTCATCAAGATTCAAGTGAGGCGCAGGCGACCAGCCTCCGGTTGTCATTTCAAGCGTATCAATGCCAAGCTCCGCGGCAAAATCGAGCATTTCTTCAAAAGGCAAATGTCCTAAGCTGTCTGTTACATAAGATAGTTTCATTGATAGATTCCTCCTGGTATCTGCAGATTACAATAAGTGAGTTGTTTGATTTTGGATTTCCTGATCAGCGCGGCGGCCATACTGGCGAAAGGAATGCTCAAGCTGTTCAAGTGACCGCCCTTTTGTCTCAGGCACATATTTTTTCACAAATAGAATCGCTAGGATATTCATAGCGACAAAGATAAAAAATGTCGCCGACATCCCAATATGATTGAGCAAAATGGGAAAGGTGAATCCAATGAGAAAGTTAGCTGTCCACAAGCAGAAGGTGCTGATCCCCATGCCAAGCCCCCGCACATGCATAGGAAAGATTTCCGAGAGCATCAGCCACGTCACTGTAGAAATGGCAGCCTGCTGAAACGCAAGAAACAAAACGGTCAAACTCAGCACAACATACGGCAGGGCGGGTGTTCCTTCAAGGACAATGGATAAAATCCCGATCAGCAGAAGGGCTGTCATCGTGCCAATCTGTCCGATGATCAGCATGGGCCGGCGGCGGACTTTGCCGAGAAGCCATATCCCAAAAATGACCGCGATAACTGAAATAACACCGTTTGCAATATTGCCGATTAATGCAGCTTCTGTTTGAAAACCGGCTTCTCTCAGAATTTCTGTCCCATAGTACATGATCGAATTGACACCGGTAATTTGCTGTACGATGGCGATTCCGATCCCAATGAATAGAATGCGTCTGATCCACGGCTCTTGAAAACCATGAAAGCCGGTCTTTTTTGCTGTGCCCTCAATCGCATGTTTGATTTCTTTTATTTCCTGCTGTGCCCGGCTGTCTTCACGGATTTGCCGAAGCACCCGCAGAGCGTCACCCATTCTGCCTTTAGCCGCCAGCCAACGCGGGCTTTCAGGCACGATGAGCATTCCGAACCATAACACAACAGCCGGAAGTGTCGCGATGACCAGCATATACCGCCATACATTTGCGCTCTCCCCCATTGTGCTGCCGATAATGGCGTTAAAGGTGTATGCCAGCAGCTGGCCAATTACGATCATCAGTTCATTTTGTGTCACGATTCGTCCCCTGCGTTCTGCCGGCGAAATTTCCGCTAAAAAGGTTGGAACCGTTACAGAAGCGCAGCCAACCGCCAGTCCGAGCAGAAAACGAAAAGCAATCATCACGGACGCGTTTGGTGAAAAGGTACAGCCAAGTGTGGCTGCGATGAAAAGTAAGGCTAAATAAAGGATCGTTTTTCGGCGGCCGTGCCGATCGGACAGACGTCCTCCAAACATCGCCCCGAAGGCTGCCCCGAGAAGCAGGGAACTCGCAACCAGTCCTTCTGTAACAGGTGTAAGATTGAGTTGACCTGCAGTTGCCATAAAAGGAAGTGCCCCATTAATGACACCCGTATCATAACCGAACAACAGGCCGCCGAATGTAGATACCAATGTAATCGTTCGTAAAAGCCCTTTATGAGCTAAGCTTTCTTTTGCTTTTACAGCCTCTTTCTTTTTTGTACTCACGGCTTTCTTCCCCTTCTTTCAAGAATGGCAGAGCACCCGACACCAAGCATAAGCCAATGCATCCCTCCTTCAGAACATTCATTGTTGTAACCGCTTTCTAAAGAGATTATAAGACAACGAGATTTCTCGCGTCTTTATCATATTAAGACATTGTTTTGTCATTTCAGGACATCTTATTCGTGCGGCTTGGCCTGTTCGATTTTTTGAAAAGGTTTATTGATTTGAAATGCGGTCATTTTTGAATCTTTATAAAGGGAGCGGAAAAGCCCTGGTGAGCTGCCGATTTTGGCGGAAAATATGCGAGTGAAATAATGTACTGAGAAACCGATTTCTTCCGCTACTTCTTTAATCGATAGATTCGTTGATTTCAGCAGCTCGGCAGCTTTGTTTATTTTTTCATTTTGGACAAATTCTGAGTAGCTGACGCCCAGTTCTGCTGCAAATAAACGTGATAAGTGCCTCCCTGAGATATGAAAGTGGCTGGCGACATCCGTCAGCTTTAACGGTTGTGACAGATTGTCTTTTATGTGCAGTTTCACCTCTGTCAGCAAAGCAGAAGATGTGTGAATGGGCTGCTTTTGTTTCGGGCGATGGGCGGACGGGAGAAAGATTTGGATTAATGACAGGATCAATGCATGCGACAAATGAGATAGGATCTCTTTGTCAAAAGCATTGACAGGCTGCGCTGCTTGCAGCATTAACGTTTTCCAAAGCAGGCCCGGCGGTTCGCCATCTTTCAATTGCATTGTGATAAAGGGGCTTTGTTTCACTTCTTCCATCACTTTAATCCATTCGGTGCTTGACTGATCCTCGCTCAGCTCGAAAGCGACGTAAAAAAGGAACAGCCCTGTTTCACTTTTGATTTGGTGCAAATGCGCCGGCTTTGACAAAAAAATCGTCTGTTCACGAAGCGGATATGTACGATCGCCTTCAAGGTAATATCCTTCACCTCTTACGACGTAACAAATTTCATAAAAGGAATGCTTATGAAGCAGTGTGTTATAGTGGTTCGTCATCGCTCCCCAATAGTGGACGTAAAATGAAACATCCTTTTGCTCTAAGCGATGCACATATTGATTTAATGCTATTTTGCCCGTCACAAGGTGGTTGAGTTCCATGTAAACGCCTCCTAACAAGTTGGTTCTCCCATCATAACAAGGCGGACAAAAATAAAAAATCCCCCTGCCGTTTTTTCGGCAAAGGGATTACAGTCAAATCACAAATCTAATATGGGCGCTGGAAACAGGATCTTTCACCCGGAAGCTGTTTTCCGTTTCTTCGATCGAATATCTGGCACGTTTGACTCGGTCTGCCACTCGATCCAGTTCCTCTTGATGAGGCAGGACAACCGTGTAATAGTCTAGTCCGCTCGCATTTGTCGGTTTAGGCGGCGCGTTTCTTCCCGCCCAAATATTTAAGCCGATATGATGATGGTAGCCTCCGGCTGAAACGAAGAGAGCAGACATGCCCGCATAGTCTCCGACAATGTCAAAGCCCAGCACATCTGTGTAAAACGCTTTTGCTTCTTTCAGATCGCTGACATGCAGATGAATGTGCCCGATGACCGTACCGTTTGGAAGTGTTGTTTTCCGCTCTTCTCCGGCCTCTTCCAAAAGGCCCTCGATGTCGACAGCAGTTGTTGTCATGACGTAGTTTCCTTCACGATCCCGCTGCCAAGTGCTGCGGGGGCGGTCAGCGTACATTTCAATTCCGTTTCCGTCAGGATCTGAGAGATAGAGCGCCTCGCTGACAGCGTGGTCCCCCTGTCCGAGGGCAATCCCGTTTTCAATCAAGCGGGCGAGCGCGATACCAAGTTCCTTTCTGTTGGGAAGCAGAATCGCAAAGTGATACAGGCCCGTTACCGTGCGTTCAGGCAAGACGACAGCGCTTGGATTTTCTTCAAGAATAAGCAGGGGGCGTTTTCCGTCAGCCGTTAATTCAGCTTGGCGGTCCGTCTTATTCAAGACTTGAAAGCCGATCACGTTGCAGTAGAACTGAAGGGAACGCTCCAGACTGCGGATTGTGAGTTTGACATAGCCAATGGTTGTATCCTCATGAATGCTGGTCATGCTGTATGCCTCTTTTCTTATGCTGATACGTTTTCGTTCTTTTTTGCTTTAAACACAAATGGGTCCAGTGCCAGGAATCTGCTTCCAGTAAGCGCCAGGTGAATGGATGTCAAAAGCAGAAGGTAATCAAATTCTGCATTGCCCATGAATGGCGCTTTCAGCTTCACTGTAATAATGGCTCCGATCAATGTGAGAGCAAACAGAACACCTACAATACGTGTAGCCAATCCGAAAAAGACGAGCACTCCGCCAACGAGTTCAATCGCTGCGATGACATACGCCATAAAGCTTGGAAGGCCTATGCTGCCGAAAAATTGGATGGTGCCCTCCATTGCCTGAAACTTTGATAAACCGTGAACAAAAAAGATAATACCTGTGATGACTCTTAAAAGTAATGTGCCAATTTCAAATGATTTATTCATTTTTATCCTCCTTGATAAATGTTATCACTTACTTAATGTAAGCTAGTATATATACATAACTTGTTTACGTCAAGTAATTTTGTTACATTTTACGAAATTGAAATAAAAGTACTATAAATCTGTAACAAAAAAGACCTTTGTGCAGGACAAAGGTCTTTTTCTTTATTTCTGAAATTGGCTTTCGTATAAGTCACTGTAAAATCCTTTTTGGCGTACCAGCTCATCATGGCTGCCTTTTTCAATCATTTCGCCGTCTTTTAATACGACAATCTGATCCGCTCTTTGAATGGTATTCAGCCTGTGGGCAATGATAACGCTCGTTCTCCCCTCCATTAAACGGGCAAGCGCTTCTTGGATTTTCACTTCTGTTACGGTATCAATGTTGCTTGTCGCTTCATCCAAGATGAGCAGAACCGGATCGGCCAGCACGGCTCTTGCTATGGAGATCAATTGTTTCTGTCCTTGACTGATGCCCGAGCCGTTTTGCGTCAGCACTGTATCATATCCTTTTGGCATCCGCTCAATAAAGCTGTGGGCATTCGCTGTTTTTGCTGCGGCCTCGACTTCCTGATCGGAGGCATCGAGCCTGCCGTAGCGGATATTTTCTCTGATCGTGCCTTGGAACAAGAACGAATCCTGAAGCACAAACCCCATATTTTTTCTCAGGCTCGCCCTTGTCAGCTTTTTAATATCAATCCCGTCAATTAAAATGCTCCCCTCATTGGGCTCATAAAAACGGGCAAGCAGATTGGTAACAGTGGTTTTACCCGCTCCCGTCGGGCCGACAAAGGCGATTGACTGCCCGGCCGGCACTGTGAATTGGAGGTGTTTCAGTGTCTGATTGTTTTCCTCGTAGCCGAAGGAAACATTTCGGAATTCAATGCCGCCTGTTTGTATCGGCTGATGCAGGGCACTCTTTTCATCCTCACGCTCCTCTTTTTCATCCAGCACGTCAAACACCCGTTCAGCGCCGGCAATAGCGGACAGCATCGTATTAAACTGATTGGCCAGATCATTTAATGGACGCGTAAACTGTCTTGAGTACTCGGCAAAGACAACGATGGTGCCGATGGATATCCAGCCTTTCAGCGCAAACAGTCCGCCGATTGCAGCAATGATCGTAAAGCTTAAATTGTTTAAAGAGTTCATCACTTTCGGGATAAAGCCGGAAATCGTCTGTGCCCAGAAGCCTGAAGTCTTGAGTGCGGCGTTTTTTTCCAGAAATTCAGCTGTAATCTGGTCTTCCCGTGAATACGCTTTGATGACCTTTGCGCCTGAAATGCTTTCTTCAATATATCCGTTCAGCTCGCCAAGATTTTTTTGCTGTTCTTTAAACAGTTTTCCCGTACGGTTTGTAATCCATTTCAGACTCACCGCCATTACCGGAATGATCGTCAGCGTGATCACCGTCAGCAGCGGACTCATATACAGCATGACGGCAATCGTTCCGACGAAAGTGATGACGCTCGACAGAATTTGAATCACCGACGTATTTAAAGTGGAGCTGACATTTTCGATGTCATTGGTCACCCGGCTCATCAGCTCGCCATGCCGCTGTTTATCAAAAAACGGGATCGGCAGCTCATGCAGATGGGTGAACAGCTCGCTTCGCATTCTAAAAACTGTGCCTTGCGAAATCGTGATCATCCAGTAGTTTTGAAACCAGAGTGATAAAGATTGAATGAGATATATGCCAAGCAGAATGAGCAGAACGGGAATAAGCCCGCTGACCGTCTGGCCGACGATGAAATGGTCGATGGCCTTTCCGATCACAAAGGGGCCGAGGAGCCCGAATATCGCGCTGATTACGACCATCAGCATAACGAGTATAAGCAGCCCTTTTCGTTCTGCCAGGTAAGACCAGATTCGTCTCAAGGTGCCTTTTGTATCCTTTGCTTTCGCCCTTTTTTTGGCGCGCTCTTTTTTATCGATTGGGATTTTGGGATATTGGAAAGGCTGGCGGATGTCTTTCAGCACGACTCGCTCCCCTCCCTTCCGAATTGTGACTCGTAAATGCGCTTATATAAATGTGAGTCGGAAAGCAGCTGGCTGTGTGTGCCTTTTTCTATCAGCTCTCCATCCTCGAGCAGCAAGATTTCATCAGCTTTCATGGCCGTTGTTATTTTTTGTGTAATGATTAAGGTTGTGCACTCATATGTGCTGATGGCCTCAAGCAGATTCGCTTCCGTTTGCAGGTCAAGCGCGCTTGTGCTGTCATCCAAAAGAAGGATGGAGGGTTTTCTGATCAGTGCCCTTGCAATAGAAATCCGCTGCTTTTGACCGCCGGACAAATTGACGCCTCTTTGTCCCAGGACGGTATCATATCCCTTCGGAAGCTTCATGGTCGTTTCATGGATTTGCGCATGTTTGGCCGCTTCCATTATTTCATCAAGTGAAGCATTTTCTTTGCCCCAAGCAATATTTTCTTTGATCGTGCCTGAGAACAAGAGCACTTCCTGGGGCACAAATCCGATTTGCTTGCGAAGGCCCTCCGCCGGAAAGTCATCAATAGGCTTTTCATCTATGTAAATGCTGCCCGAATCCGGCTTATAAAGCCGCGGAATGAGCTGAAAAAGCGTCGATTTCCCTGATCCTGTCGCCCCGAGAATCGCGATCGTTTCTTTCGGCTTTGCGGAAAATGAGACATTGCGCAGCGCTTCTCTGTCCATATCCGGATATCGGAAGGACACATCCTGAAAGTCAATTCGGCCTGACAAGCGAGATGAGAGTAATCCTTCCTCCTGCTCGTCACCTTCTGTTTCAAGCACCTCGCCGATTCTGTCGCCTGAGGCTTTTGCCCGGGTGAAAATCATAATCAAAAACGGGAACATAGAAAGCGCACCCGTAATTCGTGTCGCATAGTTAATAACCGCAACGACATCGCCGACCTGAGAACCTCCGCTTGTGATGCTGTGAGCTCCCGCCCATAAAATAAAAAGAATACAGAGGTTCATCAGCAGCATCAGCACAGGCATCGTAAATTCTACAAGCTGAAATGCCGAGACCGTTTTTTCCATCAGCATCGTGTTTGCTTTGATAAATCTCTTGACCTCATGGCTTCCGCGCAGCAGCGCTTTAATCAGCTTGATCGCAGTTAAATTCTCCTGCATGATCGTATTCACCTGATCCAGCCGCTTCTGCACAGACCGGAACAGCGCCCCGCCCTTTTTCAGTACCCAAAGCAAAAACAAAATCAGGATCGGAATCGTCACAAGAAGAAAAAAGCCGAGCTTCACATTAACGGCGAGTGACAGCGCAATGCCGCCCAAAATCATTAACGGCGCACGCAGCATAAACCTCAGGCTCATAAAAATCAGGTTTTGCACCTGTGTTACATCGTTTGTCAGCCTTGTCATATAGGATGAGGACGAAAACTGTCCAAATGTTGAATAAGAGAAGGACTGGATTTTTTGAAAAAGCCCTTTTCTCGTATCGTAGGAAAAGCTTTGGCTGACATGGGCAGCGTAAAAGGAATTCAGCATCCCCGCCGCAAATGATAAAATGGTCAGACCGATCATGACCGCACCCCATATCCAAACGTGCCGCATGTCTTGCTTCAAAATCCCATCGTCGATGATTTTTGCGATCAATAGAGGCTGTACCAGTTCAACCGCGAGTTCCGTCAGCATGAGAATCAGCGCAATTCCCACCAGAAGTGAGTATGGTTTTAAATATGATAAAGCCTTTGACATGTAAAAGCCTCCAAATCCCTTATACTCGATTGTCTCTTTCTTTACTTTACTATGATGGTCTTTTTGACGGCAAACGAAAACCCTCCCAAAAAGGAGGGTCTGCTTTATTGATTTAATAGTTTTTCCACACGCTCCCGCATCTGCGGCACACTCAATCCGATAATCACCTGAAACGCTTTTCCGTTTCTGACGACGCCGTGAGCTCCAAGCGCGCGGAAGACGCTGTCGGGTTCGACCTTTTTTTCATCCTTGACGCTGACTCTGAGGCGGGTGGCGCAGTTTGTGACCTCGGTGATGTTGTCTTTTCCGCCTAACGCTTCGATGTACAATGCAGCGGTTTCATCTGCCGTTTCTGCAGCGGAGGCTGTTTCATCCTTTTTGTTTTTTCTTTCTCTGTATTCTTGTTTCGAATACAGCTTTGTTTCCTGCTGATCGTCAATTTCCCGTCCCGGTGTGGCAATATTGAATTTGAGGATCAGAAATCGGAAGACGAAAAAATAAATTGCAGTAAATGAGAGTCCAATCAGAATTTGATACACATACGTCATACCGTGGCTGCCAAAGAGCGGAATCCAGTTCAGGGTAACCGCCTCAATTAACCCGCCCCCCATGTTTCCGACAACACCGGCCATATACATGACCGTCGACATTGTCGCGGCGAGTACGGCGTGAACCGCAAATAGGAAAGGAGAGATGAATAAGAAAGTAAACTCAATCGGCTCTGTGATGCCGGCGACGATCGCCGTGAGTGTGACAGGAATCAGCAGGCCGGCAACGAGTTTTTTCTTTTCCTTTTTGGCTGTGACATAAAACGCGAGCGCAATCCCCGGAATGCCGAAGATTTTTGAATTGCCGTGAAGCGCGAATCCGCCTTGCGGGAACAGCTCCTTCAGCGGTTTGGCGCTTTGTGAATATTCACCAAGGTGCTGCGCCCAATACGTGACGATCCCGCCTTCCGCCACAGCCGGGCCGTAGATGAACGGCGTGTAAATAAAATGATGAAGACCGGTCGGAATCAAAATCCGTTCCAAAAATGTGTAAATCCAAACGCCCACCGCCCCGGAAGCGACAAGAAAGCTTTGAAGCGACCCGATTCCCGTTTGGACCATCGGCCAGATAAAAGACACGGCCAGAGCGACCGGAATCATAATGAAGAAGGAAATCATGACGATATACGTGGAGCCTTGAAAGATGCCGAGAAAATCAGGCAGTTTTTTATCAAAATAGCGGTTATGCAAAAATACGACAATGGAAGAAATAAAGATTGCCCCAATAATGTTGGTATCAAGCGTTTTAATGCCGGCAATCATCGTTAATCCGCTCGTTCCGCCAACCTCTTGATTCATATCAACGCCAAAGGCGCCTCCCCAGACTGTCAGGATCGAGCTGACAAAATAATTAAACGTTAAATAAACCGTAAGCGCTTCCAAACAAGCGCGCGCCTGAGCTTTTTTCGCCAAAGCGACTGGAATGCCGATGGCGAATAAAAGCGGCATTTGATTAAATACCGTCCAGCCGCCTTGCTCAATGATATACCAGCACTGATACCAAAACCCGTCAGGATCAGCGAGCGGCCCCATCAGGGTTTCGTTTTTGAAAAGCGTGCTGACACCCACGATAATGCCGGCGAACGCAAATAATAATACAGGCACAAACATCGCGCTTCCAAAGCGCTGGACTTTTTGCATCATACCAAAACCCCCTGCTACTCAATGTCGTTTTTTTCAGCTTCTTTGTAATCAACATATGCGCGGAACAATGCTTCGCCAACGAGAAAAAACGGCGCAAAAGCGACAATTTCTTTTTTATCACTCAATGTCACGGGCTTGCTTGTCGCATAAAGATTATGCGGTGTGAGCTGGGCGAGGACATTGTTTTTCAAATTCGTAATGGAAATAAAGGGAACTCCCTTTGCGGAAAGCATTCTTGCCTGCGGAATCAGCTCAGGCGTTTCTCCGGACAGCGAAATGATGATAAACAGGTCATTCACCTTAAAATCATCCTGCATCTGGTCAAATTCATTTCTGCCCTCAATTAAAATCAGATACTTATTGAGAGGGATAAACATTCTTTGCAAATCATGGGCGCATATCTTTTGCGCCGTTCCGGACCCGTACACGAAAATGCGGTCCGCTTCATCAATCAGCTGGCACATGTCCGTCATGTCCTTTGTCCTTATAAATTTCAAATTTGCTTCAATATCATCCAGCAGCTTTTGAAAACTCATACTCTCGCCTTCTTCCGGCTGATCTTCCCACTTCAAAAAAACGCGAAATTCACTGTAGCCGCTGAAACCGAGCTTTTGGGCAAGACGCAAAATCGAGGAACGCGATACGCTGCATGCTTTCGCAAGGGCATCGATTCCAAGACGATAGCACGTGTTCTTGTGATTCAATATATATTTCAAAATATGAAAATCATTGTCATTTAATTTACTGTAATGCTGATTAATCAGTTCTTCGAGCTGCATATCAGATCCCCCCATTTTCTTTCTATTATATACAATATAGATTTCGAAAATGGGGGATTTTTCAGTTATGAGATACGGCTCGGGCTTTGATCAAGCTCAGGCCAGAAATCTTTGTTGGCCTCCAATAAATCTTCGAGAATAAGCCTTGCCACACGGGCGTTCGGCACTGTTTTTGAGAGAATGAGCGCCTGCCATAGCTTTTGGAAGGATTTTTCCGTCCACGCCTCAACTGTCAATTTTTCAACTGATACCTGCTGTTCCATCAGTCCTTTTTGGAACTGCGGAATGTTTCCGACTGTGATCGGTTCAGGCCCGTTTGAGCCGACGATACACGGCACCTCTACCATCGCTGTCGGGTCAAAGTTTGCGATTGCGCCGTTATTTTCAACGATTAAAAGCATTCTTTCACCTGTATTGTAGGCAATGGCGCGGGCAAGATCGACGATATATGACGCGTGATCGTCTATTTTGATTTCGCTGTTTTTAGAGGACTGCTCGCGTGCAATCATGTCGCATTGGCTGAAAATAAAGGCTTCGCGCCCTTCCATGACTTCGTTTGCCCGCGTATGGTTCGGATTTGATTTTTTCACCATGTCATCCGGGAACAGATAATATTGTAAATACGTATTCGGCAATGTGTCCGGATCGGCGGCCTGCACGTCACGCGCTTTTGCGAACGTGTCATTCCAGCTCGCCTCCACCGCCTCGGACTCTGCGTTCGGAATATACCCGTACTGAGACACATGTTCCTTCAGCTTCGGCATTAAATTATTGCCCTCTTGATCCTGAATGGATGTCCACCAGCCGAAATGATTTAATCCATAATACCGGACCTTCATTTCTTTTCTTGAGGACAGGCCGAGAATTTGCGCCATACGGTCTTCGATACCGACCGGCATATCACAAATGTTGAGGATTTTCGAGTTCGGTCTGAGGCGTCTCGTTGCTTCCGCCACAATCGCCGCCGGGTTGGAGTAATTCAGCATCCACGCATCTGGCGAGTATGTTTCCATGTAATCTAATATTTCAAGCACGCCGCCAATTGAACGCATACCGTATGCGATACCGCCCGGTCCGCACGTCTCCTGGCCCACAACTCCGTACTTCAGCGGAATTTGCTCATCAAGCGCACGCATCGCGTATTTCCCTACCCTGATGTGTGCCATGACAAAATCAACGTCTGTAAAAGCTTCTTCCGGGTCAGTCGTCGCTGTAAATTCAATTTCGGGTGCTTTTTCTCTGATAAAAACGTCACAGGCCCCCGCGATCCGCTCCTGTCTTTCCTTATCATTGTCATACAGCTTCAGCTTTCTGATCGGAAACTCATCCAAATGGTCTAAGAGCATCAGAACAATCCCGGGAGTAAATGTGCTCCCTCCGCCCGCTATTACGATTGAGAATGATTTTTTCTTCATATGACGACCTCCTTGATAACGTTTACATTTTATTTATATCATGTGACAGCTTGTCTCGTAATACTTTTGGCGCACTTAGGTCATTTGATCAGTTTTAGTTTTTTTTCCCATCGAGCGGGAAATTTCTCACTTATCTATCAGTTCAACAATTTGATTTTTTTACCTTTTTTGTAATCTCAAAGTCTCATCATCTGTGAAATTTGAGTGAATATACGCCCTTCCAATTCTTATGAAAAGGTTCTTTTGTACGATTCGGATACATGCCGAATTATTTATAATCATTTATATAAAACATCCATTTGTGCGTTAATTTAGGAAAGGCAGGGGACAAAAGTTGGACTCACATAAAGTCATCGAGCTTGCAAATCAGTACAGTGCAGCCGCAGAAGAGGTCAGAAGCTCAAAAATGCTCCTTGACTCCCGGTTATCTGCATTGGGCGATGCGTGGCAGGGAAAAGCAAGAGACACATTCGACCAGGATTTCGAGGAAACAAAAGCCGCCTACGATCAGTTCGAACAGGAGCTGCTTGAAACAAGCCAGGAACTTAAGGCAGCTGCCGTAAAAATAGAAGAACGAAAAGCTGAGATTGCCAGAATGGAAGAATTAGAAAGAAAAGCAAGAGAGGAAAGACATAAACTCGAGAGGTGAATAGCGTGTCAGGAAACATTGCAGTTGATCCGGATAAGCTTGAACAGCTGGCGAATGATGTGGTCACAGAATTAACTGATATGGAAAACAAATATAAGGATTTGCATATGGAGCTGGGACAGCTGATTTTACAATGCGATCCCCGCTACAGCAGCTGTTTTTCGGGTGTTGGGGATGCTTGGAGCTCAGGAAAAGCACTCGTCAGCAAGCTGAGTGACAATGAGATATTCATCAGAAAAACGAGCGACAAATTTGTTGAGCAAGACAATATTTTACGAAAGCTTTATAACGCTTACGACAAATACGGAACGATGACAAGCTTAACCGCCCTGATGCTGACCCAGGGAAAATACTACGGATTAGGGCTTACAAAGTTTGTGAAACAGCCAAGCGGCTTACATACTGCACGGCATTCAAAGCTTCTATTGGACATTTCCAGAGCAGTAGACAGCTCCCGTTATCAAAAAGCAGCCAGAGTGCTTTTGAACCCAAAATATCTGTTTAAAAAGACAAACCGGCCATTTTCTGATTTGGTACATAAAAAGTTTACAAAATACTTTCCGCAGGACACGGTGGATTTTTCAAACAGCGTAAGGAGCTATACAAGAGGATTTGTTAATGAAGCCGGCGTACGCTCAACATTGAAGGATGTCGGAAAAACAGGCTTGAAATTCGCAAAAGGAAATGCCATTACAGCGACACTGATAACCGGAGCGACAGAAACGTTTGGAGCAGGCTTAAAGATCGCAGAAAATTACGCGAAATACGAAGACAAACCCGAAGTGCTCAAACGGGAAAATGCAAAAGCTGTTGGCAATGCAGTGAATAACACTATTTTTGTCGCTGGCGGCGCAACGGCAGGCGCTGTAATAGGCGGGGCGATCGGAAGTTTTGCTGGCCCTGTTGGTACTGTCCTCCTTGGCGCAGCTGGCTCTTATGTTGGCGGAGTGGTAGGAGAACAAATTGCCAAATTTACGGCAGGTTTCGCCGAAAAGGCAGCCTTAAAGCTGAAAGAACCGATTCATGCTGTTGTAAATACTGCCAAAAAGGGGCTGGAAGCGGCCGGCAAAGTCGTAAAAACGGTGAATGACGGCATAGATGCGGCTAATAAAACAATTCATAAAGGAATGGCCAAAGCAAAGAAAACGGCGGACTCGCTCATACACGGCGCAACTCATTTCCTTAAAGGCAAACTTTCATTCGGATAGGAGAATAAATCATGAATCAGTTTACGATCAGCTTAGAAGAGCTCATATTTTGTTTTTACAGCGAAGGCTTTTTTGAACAGGGCATGTCACTGAAGCAAGCCTATTTTCCTGAAGTAGAAGATGAGCAGCTCGGATTTTTATTTGAAGCGGCCTGCCGTTCGCTTTTGGCGAAGGATGCTGCTGAATATCGGAATCATCAATACAGATTAAAGGACGAGTATTGCCCGTTTATCCACGTATTAAATGACGCGGACTATACAGTGAAGCTTTCCAAGTTTGACGAGCAAGGCAGCGAACGGAATGTTTCCTGCCATGTTTCAAAATTCGGCACCTACTCCCATGAGCTTCTTTTTGATGAGCAAGTACATAGTATAAAAAAAATGGAATCAAGCGACGGATTACTTACAAAAACAGCTGAGTTTTTAAATATAATAGATACCGAGGATAAAAGTGAATTTATCCTGACTTTGACATCAAAAGAATTTGAAGCACTTCTGGAAGGTGCTTCCGAGACTCCCTCATACCTGAAGGAATTCCTTGGAAAGCACGACTACCAGGAGGACATTACCCGGTTTATAAATGATTTGTCATTACGTAAAGGAAAGATGGATACGCTGATGCGCCTGTCTTACGATAAAGATAACGCACCGGAAGTGGATGACATGGCTTTTATCTTGCCCGGCACCCGCCATACTTGGCTTGTAACGGGTATCACCCAGAATGAATTTACTGTCATGGCTGCTCATAAGGATGTTGTAAATCAAATCATTTCAAAACCGAACGAGAATCTGAATTGATAAAAGGAGAAGAGCATTGGAAAATCAAGTAGTCGAAGTCAAAAGCAGAATGTTCCTGAGAATATGGGCTTTTGTCGGATCTGCCGGTATGGGGCTTGCTTGTTTATGGCTGTTTTATATGGGGATTACCTTTCAAACGAAATATTATCTCCTAGCCATTCCAGCAGGTTTTCTATTCACCTTGTTTTGTTTATATTTATTTATCATCTTTTTTCCTGCCTTTACCTCTAGGGGAAATATCATCTTCCGTATTAAAACCGGAAAAGATGGTGAGATATTCACTGACAAAGCGGCTGTAAAATTTGCCGATATCAAGAAAATTGAAATGAATCGCAATAAATACCGCTTAAAAGGGATTTTCCAGGAAGATGTCATAATTCAAACAACTAACCACAAGACAATTCGCATTCCGACTTGGAACATCATTCCAAACCCTTTGTTTTTTGAAGCGGTTGAACGTTATATTGTCCCACATATGAATGATGAAGCGAAAACGAATTGGATCGGTCAGTTTACAGAGATTCAGCGCAATGTGTATTTAAAGGAATTTGAGAATCATCCGAAGCTTTAGGAGCAGCACATTGGAATCACATGATATCGAAGTCAAAAGCAGAATGTTTTTCAGAATCTGGCTGTTTCTCGCAACAGGCGGCGCCGTGATTGCAGGCGTGTGGCTGGTGTCAGAAGCCATTACGTTCGAATCCAAGTACTCTCTGCTTTATTTGGGCGGCGGATTGATGGCAATTGTCTATGGCTTGATCACATTTTCTATGGTTTTACCGGCGTTCACAAGCCGAGGACATGTTATTTTTCGTATTAAACAAGGGCCTGACGGGGAAATCTTCACAAAAAAACGCAGCGTGCCTTTTACTGAAATCAAGCGCATTTATATGGGACGCCATCAATACAGTTTGAAAGGGATTTTCTTTGAGGATATTATATTGAGAAGAATGACGGCAAGATCGTTCGTATTCCGACTTGGAACATCATAGCTAATCCATTATTTTTGAAGCGGTTGAACGTTATATGCTGCCCCATATGACGGAAGAGGCGAAAAACAATTGGATCAGCCAGTTTACGGAGATTCAGCGCAGTGTGTATATAAAGGAATTTGAAGAGAATCCAAAGCTTTAACGCCTCTCTCTCCTTTATAATGAAATGTAATTGAAGTTTGAGGGGTGCGCGTGATGCTGATGACCATTCTTTTATTTCTCGCGGCGGGACTTGCTGAAATTGGCGGAGGCTATTTGATTTGGCTGTGGCTGAGAGAAGCGAAGCCCGTCGGATACGGGGCAGCCGGGGCGCTGATATTGATTGTGTACGGCATTCTCCCGACGTTTCAATCCTTCCCTTCCTTCGGCCGTGTATACGCCGCTTATGGAGGAGTGTTCATCGTACTAGCTGTCTTTTGGGGGTGGCTTGTCGATCGGAAAACTCCTGATCTGTATGACTGGATCGGCGCACTGATTTGTCTGATAGGCGTTTGTGTGATCTTATTCGCGCCGCGAGCATAACAAAATGGCCTGCTTATGAAAGCGGGCCATTTTGTTTAATTCTCTTTTAAGTTGTTCAGCAGCACTTCATGCTCCTGCTGCGGTTCATCCAGCGGATAAATTCTTGCTGTTCCGGTTTCTTCATTCACATGCTGAATGTAAATCGGAACTCCGTTATAAGTTACTTTCTTCATATCCGGTGATTCCACGATTTCTTTCGCTCTCTGTATATTCATCTCAACATCCTCCTTCACCCATAACGTTTCCATTTCTTGAAAGAAGTATGCTTTATGATCCAGCGGTCATGTTAAATTTTTTCAATCGTTTATAGAAAGTGCTGCGCGGAATGCCGCTGATTTTCGCGGCTTGGGAGACGTTTCCTTTTGCCGTTTCAAGCGCATTGATGAGGATATCTTTTTGAATTTGCTCACGGAGAGTAAGCGCCTTTGTTTCAGCCCCCTTTTCTTTTACGGGGCCGATCGGCAAGCCCGACGCTTCGAGCAATAAGGAAAGCGGCTCGTCACTCAGCCGTCCGTCCGGAAACCTGATGGAAAGACGTTCAAAGACATTAAACAGCTCGCGGATATTCCCCGGCCACTTCCATTGCTTCAGTACGTCCAAAAAGGCAGGCGGAAGCTCTCCCGGCCATCCATTTTTCTGTGTGTAGTACGCAAAGAGGGCCTCTATATCTTCGAGACGGTTCCGCAGCGGAGGAAGCTGAATCGGGTAGACATGAAGGCGGTAAAACAGGTCCTCTCTGATTTTTCCGCTTTCTGCGAGTTCACGCAAATCACAATGTGTGGCAGCAATCACTCTGATATCAACCGGAATTTCTTTTGTCCCGCCGACCGGCGTAATCTTGCGTTCCTGAAGCACCCGTAAAAGCGCCACCTGCATCGAGTGGGAAATTTCTCCGATTTCATCTAGAAATAAGGTGCCATGATGCGCTTTTTGGAAGGCGCCTTTGTAGCCATCTCGTTTTGCTCCTGTAAAAGCGCCTTCTGCATAGCCGAACAGCTCGCTTTCGATTAAATCCGCCGGAATCGCTCCGCAATTCACGGCTACAAACGGGCCGTGCTTACGGTCGCTGTTTTCATGAAGCGCGCGGGCCGCGACTTCCTTGCCCGTGCCGGTTTCGCCCGACAGACAAACTGTCGCATCAGCCGCGGCCGCTCGTTCGAGGCTTTTGAGCATCACTTGCGATTGCCTGCTTTGTCCGAGGACTCCATTGAATCGAAAGGCCGGCTTTTTCTTTTGTTCTGATAAATAAAAACAAGTGCCGCTGTCCCCCATGGTGACCGCTTTTTCGATCGTAAAACCCCTTTCCTTCAACTCATAAAGATGACGGCCTTGCCAATCCGGTACTGACGTTCGTATCGGCAGGCTTGCGCCGATGATGTGCTGTTTGGCATTGCAAAGCACGATCGGCACACGGGACGCTGCCCTATCGGCAAAGCGGCTGAGCAGTTCAAGCTCTTTCTCCCTGCTTTTGGCTGCCAATTCCCTTTCCGCGGCAAAGGCGATGGCCGCGGAAATGCCGAGCATATTTGGCTGTGCGTGCGCTGCCGGGCAAGAGATATCAATCACCCCCGCAAGACTGCCGTCCTCATAATGAATCGGTGCTGCTGAGCAATTCCAGTGATGGGAGGCGACAGAATAATGCTCTGATCCTTGAATGACAACCGGCTCGCTAATGTGAAGCGCCGTGCCAATTGCATTGGTGCCAACCGCCGTTTCTGTCCAGCACGCTCCTTCGACAAAGTTAATGCGTTTGGCTTCATGCAGCGCGCGGCGATGGCCGTCAAGCGCCAGCACCATGCCGTCCGCATCAATTAATAGCGCCATCATTTCCATTTCTTTTATTGCGGGCAGCAGTTTTTCCAGGTAAGGCATTGCGGTCGACAGAAAGAATGAATGCTTGTTTGACTGCTGATCCAGTTCCGTTTGCTGCAAAACCTTCGGGCCTTTTTCTAAATAGGGGTTAACCTCAGCCTTTCTGCAGCGGTGCCAGGACTCGGCTATCCTTTTTCTTATTCGGGCTTCGTCCAGCACGCCGTCTTTCACAAAACGTTTCCAGGTTTGCAAATCGTTCGGGATCGAATTCATTCCTTGATCGTTCCTCCCTTACACGCCGTTTTCATCTATTGTAGGGGAAAAATAAAGCGCTTTCAACACAAAAAAGCCGGCGCATTCGCCAGCTTTTCTTTTTATGCATGCACCGCAAGCCCAATTGTGCTTAACAATGCTTCGTGCAGCGTTTCCGACAGTGTCGGATGAGCCGCGATAAAATGCTCTGCCATATCCGCCGTCATTTCTCCGTTCATGATGGCAGCCGCCTGGCCGATAAGCTCGGTCACATCCGGTCCGATCATTGAGACTCCGACGATTTCGCCGAACTCCGGTTCCGCCACGATCTTGACCTTTCCTTCCGCTTGGTGTTTGATGAGCGCCTTCCCGTTTGCGGCAAAAGGAAATTCACCAATCTGTACTTCTCCGTAAACGTGTCTTGCCTGTTTTTCAGTCAATCCGATACATGCGATTTCCGGCGATGTGTAAATACATCGAGGCACGTTTTTTTCGTTCATTTTGATGTCGCGTCCTGAAGCGTGTGAAGCGGCGATGATTCCTTCATGGAAAGCAGCATGGGCCAGCTGAATGCCACCGATCGCGTCCCCGCATGCGTAGATATGAGGCACATTGGTCTGCATCTGCTCATTTACGGGAATACCTTTTTGGGAAAAATCAATTCCCGCCTGGTCAAGCTGTAATCCATCCAGATGAGGTTTTCTGCCGATCGCCACCAGCACATAATCGGCCTTCGTCTTAAACTCACGCTGTCCGCTTTTCCATATCGCCGTTTTGGCTGCTTGATCAACACGCTCTAACCGGGAAGAAGTGTGAACTTCAACTCCGTCTTCCTCAAGCTTTTCCTGAAAGAGACGGGCGATATCCTCGTCCTCTGCCGGGATCAGCTGGCCGGCCGTTTCAATGATCGTCACCTTCGATCCAAGTCTGGCGAACAATCCGGCATACTCGCAGCCGATCACACCGCCGCCGACAATCACAAGCGAACCGGGAATTTCAGAAAGGCCGAGTGCATCTTTGCTGTCGATCACCCATTTGCCGTCAAACGGGGCAAAGGGCAGCTGGATTGGCTCTGACCCGGAAGCAATCAATATTTGTTCAGCCTCTCTGATTTCTTTGCCGTTCTCCCCTTCGATCAAGAGCTTCTTGTCAGAAAGAAAGGAGGCCTCTCCCTTCACGACTTGTATTTGATTTTTTTTCATTAAGTACTGTACGCCTTGGACAAGCTGGCTGACAACCTGCTGTTTTCGGCTCTGCATTTTGTCCCAATCAACCGATATTGCACCGGGCGGAAGTTCAATGCCGAAGCGCCCGGCATGTTTGATTTTATCGAGCACATTTGCGCTTTCTAACAAAGACTTCGTCGGAATGCAGCCTTCATTCAGACAGGTTCCTCCAAGTGAGCCTTTGTCAATGAGCAACACCTTTTTTCCCTGCTGTGCCGCTGAGACTGCTGCCGCATAGCCCGCTGGTCCCCCTCCGATAATGGCTAATGTCATGTTCTTTCACCTGCTTTTCTATAAAATTAACGCTGCCGGTTCCTCCAAATAAGTTTTGATCGTCTTCAGAAATTCAGCTGCCGGAGCGCCGTCACAGGTTCTATGATCAAACGTCAGGCTGAGCGGCAGTATCGTACCTCTGACAATCTCCTCCCCTTGAAAAACCGGCGTGTCATAGCTTGCTCCGATGCCGAGAATGCCTGTTTCGGGCGGATTTAATATCGGCGTAAAATGCTCCACGCCGGATGCGCCAAGGTTTGTGATTGAGAAGGTCGAGCCTTGCAATTCTTCGCTCCCCGCACGTCCCTCGCGTGCTTTTTTGGCGTTTTCTGAAATGGTTTTGGCCAGCTCAATCAGCGGCAGTTTTTCAGCATGACGAATGACAGGCACAACCAACCCTTTTTCAAGAGCAACAGCCATTCCAAGATGAACATGAGGAAGTGTGATAATGCGCTCATTTTTGTAGAAGCTGTTCAGCATAGGATGTGATTGGAGAGCGAGCACCGCAGCTCTTGAGACAAAATGAGTCATCGTTAATTTCGTGCCGTGCCGTTCCTCTGCTGTCGGCGAAAGCTGTTTTTGAAGAGCTGCCAGCTTAGTGATATCAGCCTTCATTGTAATCGTCAGCTGTGCGCTGTTTGCCAAGCTTTCCTGCATTCTGGACGCGATCACTTTTCTCATGCCTGTAACCGGCGTTTCCTGCGCCTTTTGATCAGAAACTGGCTCAGCCTGTTCTCTTTTTTGTTCAGAAAGCGCCTTTGTGACATCATCCTTCACGATTCGTCCGCCTGGTCCTGTGCCTTTCAGCTGTTTCACGTCTAATCCCGCTTTTTCCGCGATTTTCCTGGCGACTGGAGATATTTTGATTCGTTCTTTTTTACCGGCTGCGGGTTTGTTTTCTTGTTTTGAAGGCTGGACAGCTGGCGGCTCACTATCTTCTGCAGCAGGCTCTTTCGCCTCTTCCTGCACCGATTCATTGGCGTTCCCGATATAGCAGATGGCTGTACCGGGCGGAACCTCTTCCCCTTCTTTCACCTTAATATCAATCAGCGTGCCCTTTTCAGGCGCTTCGATTTCCATTTCAATTTTCTCCGACTGAATGCTGGCGATGCTTTCTCCCTTTTCAACCGGATCTCCCACTTTTTTGTTCCAAATCGATACTTCTCCTTGTTTCATGGCCATTCCCAACTTTGGCATCACTACTTTGACCGCCATATGTGTCCCCCCCTTTAATTCACTGCCGGCTCGCCAAGCAATTCAAGCGTGACGCTGACGATTTTATCTGGTGTCGGCAAATATTGGTCTTCAAGCACTGGCGAAAACGGCACAGGTGTGTGCGGCGCTGTAATCCGCTTAATCGGCGCATCTAGCAGATCAAAGCCTTTGTCGGCCACAATCGCGGCTATATCTGTGGCTATGCTGCATCGCGGATTGGCTTCGTCAATGATGATCAGCCGGTTTGTTTTTTCTAGCGATGTGAAAATCGCTTCCTCATCCAGAGGAGACAGACTGCGCGGATCAAGCACCTCGGCTTCAATGCCTTTTTCTGATAATTGTGCTGCCGCTTCGAGTGCGGTATTGACCTGCTTGCCGATCGCAAACAGCGTAATGTCGCTGCCCTCGCGTTTGATGTCCGCTTTTCCGAGCGGAATTGTATAATACTCTTCCGGCACTTCGCCTTTCATGTTGTAGGACGTTTTGTCTTCAAAAAAGAACACCGGATCGTTGTCTTCGATCGCCGCAAGCAGCAGACCTTTGGCGTCATACGGATTCGACGGAACAACCGTCTTCAGCCCCGGAATGCTTGTGAAAAGGCCGTACAGCGTCTGGGAGTGCTGTGCCGCAGCCCGGAAACCCGCTCCGTATGTGGTGCGGACGGTAATCGGCACTTGCGCTTTTCCGCCGAACATATAGCGGAATTTTGCCCCTTGGTTGATGACCTGGTCAAAGCACGTGCCGATGAAATCGTTAAACATCAGCTCCGCAATCGGTCTCAGCCCTGTTGATGCCGCAGCCATAGCGGCGCCCATATAGCCCGCTTCAGAAATAGGCGTATCCAGCACTCTGCTCCGTCCAAATTCCTGAACGAGCCCTTTTGTGACGCCTAATACGCCGCCCCATGCTTCATCGTCCTGCAAATGATCGACTGCCGCTCCTCCGGCTACATCCTCACCGATCAACAGCACATTTTCGTCCCTTCTCATCGCAAGTTTCATCGCCTCGTTGATCGCGTCTGACATGCTTATGACTCTTGCCATCTTACATTCCTCCTTTTTCATATGAGACATATACATCTGCCAGCAGCTCTGATTCTTTCGGATATGGGCTGTCTTCGCTGAAGGAGACTGCTTTTTCAATCGATTCTTTGACGCTTTGTTCAATATCTGCCAGTTTTTTTTCATCCGCCTCTTTTAACAGATAGTTTTTAAAACCTTGTATGGCATCCTTTTCTTCAAGGTGCTCAGCTCTTTCATCCTTTGTTTTATAGGTTTGGGCATCTCCTTCGAAATGGCCGTAGTTTCGGTAAGTCATGCATTCAATCAAGGATGGGCCTCCGCCGTTTCTTGCTCGTTCAATCGCTTCCTCTGCTGCCTGATAAACTGCTAAAATATCTTTTCCGTCCACGGTTACTCCCGGCATGTTATAGGCAGCTGCCCGATCAGCGATTGAATCACAGGCTGACGCGTACTCAAATGGCGTGGCTTCGCCGTAGCCGTTGTTTTCAGCGATAAACACAACTGGAAGATTCCATACAGCCGCTAAGTTGAGGCCTTCATGGAAGGTTCCTTGATTATTTGCTCCGTCTCCAAAAAAGCAAACGCTTACATTATTGGTCTGTTTATATTTAGCCGTGAGCGCTGACCCGCATGCGAGCGTAAATCCGCCCCCGACGATTCCATTTGCCCCTAACATACCTTTATTGAGATCGGCAATGTGCATCGACCCGCCTTTGCCTTTACAAAGCCCTGTCGCTTTCCCGAAAATTTCCGCCATCATGCCGTTCAGGTCACAGCCCTTGGCAATACAATGGCCATGCCCTCTATGTGTGCTTGTAATGCTGTCGCCATCATCTAAGTGAGCGCACACGCCTACAGCTACAGCTTCTTCACCGGCATACAAATGGACGAATCCGGGAAGCACTCCCTCTGCGAACAGTTCATGCACTTTGTCCTCAAAGCCCCTGATTTCCAGCATCTTTTGGTACATCCACAGCGCTTTTTCCTCAGTTAATGACAAGCCTTCTCGTTTTAACAGTTCCATTGTGTGTGCCTCCTTCTATTTAGGGTTCGCATTAATGAATGCAAGAAGTGTGCCAGCTATTGGATGCCTGTAAAATCAGTCTTCTATGTTGATACCATGAGACAGTTTGAGACAGGTGTCTCAAACTGTCTCGATATGAAACCATGTGTCTCGTTTTATTCCAAATAAAAATAGACCGGGCACCTGCCCGGTCTTTTGACGTCGATCGACATATTTATTTCCTCGGAAATCTTATCAACTTCCTAATGCCTCTGCATCGTTTGTCTGAATGGCGATTTCAGGAGTAAAATCAATTGAATATTTTACATAACCAAAGCCGCCGTCCCCATCCTTCTGCATGCAGTCTATCGTGCCTCTGAAATATGTATACCCTTTTTGATTTAGCGTTTTTCTGACGGTTTCCGCCATCGCCACGGCATCTGTTTTTGTTTTTCCGCTTGCATCTAACTGAATCGTCAAACTCAGCGGCGCTCTTTCAGCCAATTGCTTGCTCCAGCTTGTATCTAATGTAAACTGAGCGTGTTCAACGCTGATATCTGCTTCGGCTTTTATAAGTTGCGGAACGGCTTTTTTCAAATCCGCTTCGATTTCCTTTGATGCTTCTTGATTTAGATGTTTTGCAACAGACTCGGTATAGGCTTCTTCAATCCCATCGCAGGTTACCTTAGGATGGAGAAACCCTATCGCGCACATTTAGTAGCTTTGAGATTGGGTGTTTGCTTGAAACACATATTCCGAGGTTTTCGCGTTATAAACTCCATTCGTGATCTTGATTTCTTTTTGAGGATAGGTCTGTTTCACATATGATGTGAGCTTTTGCTCTGCGGCATTTTTTGAAAATGGATCACCGAATAAAATATGATAGATATAAAAGCCGCTTCCACATACCGCAATGGCAAGGAAGCCAAACACCATTCTTTTCATTTTCACACCCTTTTCGGGTTATGTACGTATTACAGTTCTTGTTTTTCTTCAACCGCCCTGTTCAGTGCCTGAAGCATGTAACCAATGCCTTTGTACGGTGCCAGCGGCCAGCTGATATGCTGATGATCTCCGACGACCGTGCTCAGGACTTTACGATATTTTTTCCCGCCGAGCATGACGAGCTCTTCTTTTTCAAGAAAACCCTTTTCACGATATTGACGGCTTAACTTCTCCTCTGTCATAATCTCTGGATGACCGCTCCCGAATGCCACATCGTAGTTTTCCGGCACGATGTCATCAGGACGCAGGAACCCGTGCTTCGCCGACAAAATGACCCACTCGTCAAAAAAAGCTTTTGCATACCGCTCGCACGCCTGATGAAACGGGCTCAGGTAAGCGTCTTCCGCCCTCGTCGGCCCCGCATCAGGCTGAACATCCCAGATTTTTTTCGCGCCGCAGGGGATGATGCATAGTCGTTTCATATTGATTTTCGAACTCCTTTTATCTTCTGGACTATCACAATGATTAAAATCCCGATCATGATCGCACAACCAACAGCGACCGTAATCAACGGATACAAAAGAGGAAATATGACATTGGGAATCACTTCATACATATCAGAATGATACCCCATTGAATTTCCTCCAACGTATGAAAAATTGAGCAGTTTTACACTCAATGGATCCTTGCTTCTATCAGAATAGCTTAGAAGCTTCTCCTTTACAGTCCCATCCTGATGAATCCTGATTATTTTCCATTTGCTTTTTTCAAGACTTATTTGATCGTCAGTTATTCTCTGAACAATGTAAACCAGATTTTGATCAGTCTTTCGATCCTTTACCGTTAATATTTCAAGCCATGAAAAGTATCTTCCTCCTCTTTCTCGATTAGAAAGCCATACTTCAGAAGGTGATGAGAGATCTCGGCCGTCTAATTGATACTGTATGTTAACAATCTCTCCGGCAGGGACGTTTTCGTCTTTATCCCAGCTTGTCAGGGGCGCATGTTTTCCTGTTTTGGTCTCAATAATCCTAATATGATGATTAAATATGTTGATATTTTGAGTATCTATCGCAGGTTCATAACCTTGCTTGTCTTGATATGCATAATGAATGTCATAACGATTTGTTACGTTGTGATCTATTATATTTTCTCTCAATAGTACAAAGATAGGATAGGCTGAAATCACGATCAGCAGCAGGCCTATACCTGTACAAAAATGCATTCTCTTCATTTGATTCTCCTCTTTTTTCATACCTATCAATGTACCATAAATCCAACAAATCGTCTCCTTTATTTGGAAATCGCTTCGAATGACATAAAAAAAGAGGGGATTCTCCCTCTACTTCAACAGCTTCAATGCCGCTTGCTTCAGAAGCTGAACGCTTCGCGGAAGAATATCTTCCTGGATATCGAACTTTTCATGATGATGCGGGGCAGCGATGTCGGTGCCAATGATCATATATGTCCCTTTTCCTCCCCGCTCCTGAACTCTTTTGATCATATAGCTTGCGTCTTCACTTCCTCTTGAGCCGGTCTGGATGCCTTGCAGTGAGGAAAATCCGCCAACCTCTCCAGCAGCTTCTAGCACGGTCGAAACCATTTCCTCGTCACATTTGATCGGAATCGCTCCGCCGATGATTTCGACCTCATGTTCAAGCTCATGCATGGCTGCGCTGTGGGCGTTGATCTTTCTCACCCGCTCTTCCAGATCGCGGTTGACCTCTTCTGAATCAGACCGCGTTTCAATGATCATTTTCGCGTGCTGCGGGATGATATTGGCCGCTGTTCCGCCTTCAAGCACGCCGACATTGATCCGGGTATCGCCCGAGCTGAAACGCGGAATGGCATGTATATTTAAAAGCGCCGTCGCCGCCCCTAGCAAAGCATTTCTGCCATGCTCAGGAGCCGCTCCTGCATGTGAGGAGACGCCCCGGAAATGAGCAGCCATTTTCGTAGTGGCCAGAAATCCTTCTGCACCGCCGTATACTTCCCCAAGCGGCACATTAGTCCCCAGATGATGGCAGAGGAGATAATCAACATCGTCCAGCATGCCTTTCTCAGTAACGGCATACGCTCCGCGGACACCCTCCTCAGCGGGCTGGAAAATCAGCTTCAGAGTACCTGCAAAGTTTCGATGTGCCAGCGCTTCAGCAACGCCTAGCCCGATCGCGGTATGTCCGTCATGGGCGCATGCGTGCATATTTCCTTCAAATGCAGAACGGAAGCCCTTGGCGTGAGGACCATGGTCAGCATCTGCGCTTTCTGTAATCGGAAGTGCATCCATATCAAAACGAAGCGCAACGACGGGTCCCGGCGTATTCCCTTCAAGTCTTCCGATGACAGCGGTATATCCGCCTTTCATCGGCGCAATGATATCAGGATCGGCTCCATTTTCAATTGCACGGTCAAAAGCGCGCTTCAGTTCTTTTTCTGAAGGAACGCCTCTGCGGGCCTCGCCATCCATTGCGTCCTTGCCATATGTCACGTGATATCCCAGGGCTTGAAGAGTTTCCACAACCTTTCCGGCTGTGCGAAATTCTGTGAAGCCCAGTTCGGGATGCCGGTGAAAATCTCGTCTTATTTGAATCATATCCATATGTCTCCCACCCTTTGCCGTTTTTATTTTGCATAAACGCCCGGTCCGATCGGCCAGCCGAAAGCGTACCAAATGAACATCATGAGAAGCCACGCCAAGAAGAACAGAACCGTATACGGAATCATGGTTGAGATCACAGTTCCGAAGCCCGCATCTGATTTGTAGCGCTTATAGTAAGCCATCAGCATCGGCAAATACGGATTCATCGGCGTAATGGTGTTTGTCGCGGAATCCGCAATCCGATAGGCAATTTGAATAAACGCGGGATGAAAATCCAGCAGCATCAGCATCGGGATAAACACAGGGGCCAGCAGCGCCCATAAAGCAGAGCCGCTCGTAATAAACAGACTGACGACACAAGTCAGCAACGAAAATCCGATTAATACAGGAAAACCTGTTAAATGGATGGATTCCAGAAAGTCCGCTCCTTTTACTGCCATAAAAATCCCCATATTGCTCCACGTGAAAAAGGCGATAAACTGCGAAATAACAAAGACGAGCACAATAAAGCCTGACATGCCTTTAATGGAATCTCCCATCAGCCTCGGGACGTCTGTCTGATTCTTAATGCGCCCGGCCACGATGCCATAAACAACCGATACAGTAATAAAGAACAGCAGAATGATGGGGATGATGCCTTTCAAAAAAGGCGAGGAAAGAATCGATCCGTTTTCAGGATCACGCAGGAGCGCTCCCTCTGGAACAACTAATAACGCAATGACTCCAGCATATAAAAGGGCCGCTGCCCCCGCCGCCTTCAGTGCTTTGATCTCTTTTCCCGTTAACGCCGCCATTTCAGGCTTGTATTCTCCGCGGTAGCTGCCAAGCCGGGGTTCAACGATTTTATCAGTAACCCATGCACCGATAAAGGCTAAAACAAATACGGAGGCCGCCATGAAAAACCAGTTATCGACAGCCGATACCTGAGCATTTTTATCGACGGTTTGCGCGACCTGTGTGGTAATGCCGGAAAGAAGCGCGTCTGTCCCGGCGATCATCAGATTGGCCGTGAATCCTGACCCTACACCTGCCGCAGCGGCCGCAAAGCCGGCAAGCGGATGACGCCCGGCTGCCATGAAGATCAGGGCGCCAACCGGCGGGATAATGACCCATGCCGCATCAGACGCCAGATTCCCTAAAATCCCGACAAATACGACGGAATAGCTGATGATCGCTTTCGGAACATGCGCCATCATCTTTTGCAGCACAGCCTCGATCAAACCGACGCGTTCCGCCAGCCCGATGCCGAGCACCATCGTGAGCACAAGTCCGAGAGGCGGAAATTGAACAAAGTTGTTCACCGCTTCCGTCAGCATCCAGTGAATGCCCTCGGTGCTGAGCAAACTCTTAACGGCTACCTCTTTCCCGTCTCCCGGATGTGTCACTGCGTTTCCTGCCAGCAAAACAGACATGGCAATGATGATCATCGATAAGTAGATAAATAACATAAAAGGATCAGGCAATTTGTTTCCGGCCTTTTCGATCCACTTTAATATTCCTTTATGCTCGATTTTTTGTAAAGAATCAGCGGTCATGACTTCCGGCAGATGTTTAGCCATAGCGCCCTCCTATAATCGGTTTTAGTTGATCTTCATTGAAATCGATTCACGGGAATGCAGAATGAAATAGACTGAATTTACAAATAATTTAACACCTGCTGATAACGCTTTTTCATCGAACGTGAATTTAGGATGGTGATGCGGATAGATCATCTCCCCGGTTCCCGCTCCCAAAGCGATATAACAGCTAGGCACTCGTTCAGAAAACGCGGAGAAATCCTCTCCGCCCATCATTGGCGCTAACGGAAATACCTGATCCTTCCCCCACAGATTCTCTGCTGCTTGTCTGACCAGTTCGGTTACGTTCGGATCGTTTACCACAGACTTGTATCCATGGCGGTAATCAAAATCATACGACGCGCCATGGGCTTCAGTTACGCCTTTTATAATGGTTTCCATGAGCGCTTCCGTATTTGCCCGGACTTCCTTTCGAAACGTCCTTACCGTCCCTCCAAGCGTCACAGTATCGGGGATCACATTGTAGGCGGAGCCCGCATGACACATGGTAACAGAGAGCACCAGTCTTTCGGCAGGATCTGTATGTCTTGAGGCAATGCTTTGCAAATGAGTAATGACTTGTGAGGCAATCACAAGCGGGTCAATACACTGTTCAGGCTGAGAGGCATGCCCGCCTTTTCCTTTAATCGTGATATCAAAGCGATCAGAGTTAGCTGTGACCGGGCCTGATGCCAGTCCGATTTTTCCTAAAGGCATGGCAGAAAACAGATGGATGGCTATGCATAGATCAAGATGGTCCGCAACACCAGCCTTCACCATTTCCTGCGCTCCGCCAGGATGAACCTCCTCGGCATGCTGAAAAATAAAGTAGACTTCGCCGCTAAGCTCATCCTTTTTCTGAGACAAAATCTCAGCCGCCCCAAGCAGCATGGCGGTATGCCCATCATGCCCGCACGCATGCATTACACCTGGATGGCGGGAGCGAAAATGACTGTCATGCTCTTCTTGAATCGGCAGCGCATCCATATCAGCGCGCAGCCCAATTCGCTTGCCCGGCCGCGCACCGCTCAGCCGGGCAACGACACTTGTCCTTGTCGGGCGGCTGATCTCAAGATTTTCAAAAGAAGAGAGCGTATCATATACAAATTGAGCTGTTTTTTCTTCTTGAAAGGACAGCTCCGGGTATTGATGAAGATGTCTCCTCCATTCAATCACGTTCTTATATATACTGGCGTATTCATCCATCATGCTTCCAGCCCCCATTCTGTTTTAGAAACTCTTGCATTTACTTTATTGATTATATGGAGCTGGTTCAATTGGAATGTCAGACAATCTGACTTATTGAATCAAAAAAGAAGAGGAAATCTGACAGATTCCTCTTCGTCTGTTGTATTTTTTGCACAGTGAAAATAAACATTTCCTAAATAACTAACTTATAAAGCAAAAAGAGCGTCCCGCTTCGCTTTTACCTTGAATTAGGAAACATCTACTGTTGCTCCACCCCATCAAGATACTTACTCTCAAAGTCATCGAGCAATGCACGCACTTCATCTGTTGACTTAGTGTTCATGCATTGGTTTCTTAATTCACTTGCTCCGCGGAATCCGCGGAGGTAAATTTTGAAAAAGCGAGGAAGAGGCTTGTATGGACGCGCTTCTAATGCTGAATATTTATCATGAAGATCCAGATGCAGCCGTAAGAGATCAAGCAATTCCTTGCTGCTATGCTCTTTCGGCTCCTTTTCAAAGGCAAATGGATTTGTAAAAATACCGCGCCCTATCATTATTCCATCGACACCGTATTGTTCAGCAAGTTTTAATCCAGTTTGGCGGTCAGGAATATCCCCATTGATCGTCAACAGTGTATCTGGCGCTACCTCATCACGAAGTTTCTTAATCTCCGGGATGAGTTCCCAATGCGCATCCACTTTGCTCATTTCCGCTCTTGTGCGCAAATGAATGGAAAGATTAGCAATGTCCTGTTTCAATACGTGTGTCAGCCAGTCGCGCCATTCATCTATATCCGTGTAACCAAGTCTAGTTTTCACGCTTACTGGCAATCCGCCTGCTTTTGCTGCTTGTATTAGTTCTGCTGCAACCTCTGGACGACAAATAAGGCCGCTTCCCTTTCCATTTCCCGCAACATTAGGTACAGGACAGCCCATATTGATATCTAGACCCTTAAACCCTAGTTCCGCCATACCAATACTCATTTGGCGAAAGTTCTCAGGCTTGTCTCCCCATATATGAGCTACCATTGGCTGTTCATCCTCCGTGAAGGTCAAACGGCCGCGCACACTATCCTTCCCATCCGGGTGACAATAGCTCTCCGAGTTTGTAAACTCTGTAAAAAACACATCCGGCCTGCCTGCTTCACTTACTACATGACGGAAAACAACATCTGTCACATCTTCCATTGGTGCCAGTACAAAAAATGGCCGTGGTAATTCACGCCAGAAATTATCTGTCATAACAAAAATCAAATCCTTTCATTAGGGGATACGGCTATACCTTTATCTCAATATAAAAAAACTGACCATGCTTTTTTTACACTATCGCATGCGAAAGCATTTCTTATCAATCTATAGTAAATTTTGAACATTTCACGTGGGATGATTATCTATACCTATTTTTTATATTGTGGCTAACACTGGCGCCGACCTTCGTCTTTCTTAGTGGCCTTACTTTTGAACTTTTTGGATAAATAGTATTCCAACCTAAATAGAATATCATATGAGTTCTCCATATTACCAACGCAAAATAATTGTCCTGTTATTGAAAATAAGATATTTAACGCTACACCATATCCGTATCTCAATATCATATTTGCGGAAAAACTAATTCAAGAGATAAACTTTGATTAAGCAAATTGAGTTGGGGGTGGTATAACTGAGTACTCAAGAGAATGAAAAAACCTCTACTTAAGCTTGCTACCACTTATGAATCACATGGAGTAAAGAGGATGAGAAGAGAAAATAAACTCCTACTTAAAAAAATGCAAGAACTTTAATCTGAACCATTTGGGATTTGCTCATGATTTAGAAAATAACCAACGCAGCAAGTGGCAACCTACTATATATTTGTATAGGGTTATAATTCGGTAATCCTGATCCAGAACCAATAAAATAGACTGCTGACTAAGTGTCGCAGTCTTCACTCATAAGATAATTAAGAAAGTGTTCATTTTCTTTCATCATTAAATAAGGCATCAGAAGTTATTGCTTTAATTTCGAATATCCTTTGTTATCCCTGTAATTATTTGTATAATAGTGAAAACTCCCAAGAAAACAGTAATAATATTAAACCATGGATTATCATAGAATGAAAGATATGTTTGAAAGAAATCTAGTTCAACTATGTTTGCTGGGAATCCATTCATTTCTCTATACTTAGGACCCCATCCCGTTAATTCTACAAAATTAAAATAAAGCTGAGATACTAAAAATGCCAAAAATGTTTGAAACCAACTTCTTTTATATAACGGTCGTTTTTTATATACTTTATCCATTTAGTTATCCATTTCCTTCTCTGCAATACTTTTTAGCCAAGTGTCAATCTAAAATCATTATATTATGAAGCATGATTGTCGCAATAATTACTTATTAAGGATATAACCATTGTAGGTATTACTGTAATAGTTGTTATGGTTGGTCCCACTTGCGGTTCCACCTCGGCACTATTATTTAATTGTTGTAATGCTAAAACATTATTCATTAATATTCCTCCATTCTTCATTTTATAAATTTAGCATTTTTGATTTTAGTTCTACATATAAATGAAGAACTAAGTCCCTTCATTCATTTTCCATTGACAATAAAAAAGAAGTATGGGATAGTGAAAAGAATTTATACGAAAGCTAAATTTGTTCCTTTTTTTGGAAACAGGAAAAGGATTGGGGTCCTTTTCCTGTTCAGGCTTTCATATAATGTATAACGACCAAGCATACTTTTTTAGTGTGTTTGGTCTTTTATCCACAGTTGTTGCTAATAGTAGATGTGCCTACTATCGTTGTGATTAGTGTAAGCAAGCCACCTTTGCCTTTTGAAGCTTCTACGTCAGATCCTTCATTGAGTTGTTGAAGTTCCAATACATCTTTCATTTGGTTTGACCTCCTTTTTATCATTTATTACAACTTTGCTAATAGTAAATGTCAATGAGTGTTGTTAGAAGTGCCTACCCATTGTTCCTACTTCAGCACTTGATGTACGTAGAAAATCTTTTTTGTTATGTGTGGCCTTTTATCCACAGTTGTTGCTAATAGTAGATGTGCCTACTATCGTTGTGATTAGTGTAAGCAAGCCACCTTTGCCTTTTGAAGCTTCTACGTCAGATCCTTCATTGAGTTGTTGAAGTTCCAATACATCTTTCATTTGGTTTGACCTCCTTTTTATCATTTATTACAACTTTGCTAATAGTAAATGTCAATGAGTGTTGTTAGAAGTGCCTACCCATTGTTCCTACTTCAGCACTTGATGTACGTAGAAAATCTTTTTTGTTATGTGTGGCCTTTTATCCACAGTTGTTGCTAATAGTAGATGTGCCTACTATCGTTGTGATTAGTGTAAGCAAGCCACCTTTGCCTTTTGAAGCTTCTACGTCAGATCCTTCATTGAGTTGTTGAAGTTCCAATACATCTTTCATTTGGTTTCATCTCCTTTTTATCATTTATTACAACTATTGCTAATAGTAGATGTACCGATGAGTGTTGTCAGAAGTGTCCACCCAGCTGTTTCTACTTCAGAACCTTTACTCAATTGTTGTAACTCTAGTACTTCATTCATTTGTTCATCCACCCCTCTTAATTACCCTTAACAGTTATTGCTAATAGTAGATGTGCCAACTATCGTTGTGATTAGCGTAAGCAAGCCACCTTTGCCTTTTGAAGCTTCTACGTCAGATCCTTCACTGAGTTGTTGAAGTTCCAATACATCTTTCATTTGGTTTCACCTCCTTTCAAGTACTCTTTCTTTGATTATGCTTCAATTAGCAATGATTGCTAATAGTAGATAATGTAACAGAAATAGTTGTTAGAGTAACAGTCCATGCCGCAGGCTCTACTTCAGATTTTTCATTAAATTGTTGAAGTTCTAACACCTCTTTCATTTTCTTTTCTCACCTCCTTCGTAAGTTCTGTATATTAACTGCTTTAATTCCAATCTTCAATGATTATCATCAACTATAAGTGTTAGAGTTTAATTGTTTAACAACAATTCTTTTTTAGTCTTATTTAAGAAACTATCAATTTTTATTATTGGCAACCAATATAACGGATTTGAGAACTGGATAGAGTTTATGCCCAATATTATGCCAGCACTTCCGGAGTAGTAATCATCTGCTAAACGAAAACTGAAGTTTCCAGGGAATAATACTTGATCATCTTTGCGGATAAGAAACAATTCTAGTTTTTTCAATGCCAGCTCAATCTGCTGACTGATTTCATTATTTTCCTTAGTCATTGACGGGATTAACAAGAAACTACCGACCCCATCAAACAATCCACCGCTATATGCAATTCTTACTTTATTTAAATTGATTATTTGCTCTAATTCTTCTCTAAATAAATTATTATTTCCTACATAATTTAAATACCAAATAGCAACCCCTATTCCGATTGATCCTCCTGATAAATAGGGTAGTAATCGAGGGTTTTGATCATCATACGTTTGCAAAGTATTCGTCTCTTCATCTACCTTACAATGTTTTAAATCCCACTCAATGTATTCTTTTGACTTTACATAATATTTTTCTTTCTTAGTAACTGAATATAATGCCGCATAGAATAAAGATATTCCTGACCAACCATCAATCAAACCTATAGGGACTGCTGCAAAATCAGTTGCTGATAATTTATCATCTTCAATAATCCTATTTTCTATCTGATCAGCAATTTTTTCAGAAGTAACCAAAAAGTCATCATTATCTTCCTCCAAGTATAAGCTAATTAATGAAAGACCTATTCCCGATAATCCTGACCTTAATGAAATATCTTTCATATCTTCATATGACAGATTATTGAATAAGTTCATAGCTTCCTCTATGTACCCCAATTCATACAATGTTGCTGCGATACCAGCTCGTCCTGTAAATAACCCAATATCATCATTAAGTACATGCAATTTTTTCAGTAAAACATTTTCAATCCAATCCCGAACTTGCTTGTTGACGTTTCCAGATCTGTACAATGCCAATGCAGCTCCAGTTCCTCCAGTTAGTACATTTAACTTTCCAGATGGCATTACAAATTGCCGCACATCGCCATGAATTAGCGAGCTGTTGGGCAACATATTACTCTCTATGCTGTTTCTCAATCCATTTATAACTTTTGACATGTCCATTTCTTTTTTGATTTCACTGTCATAATTATTCTTGAATATCTTTTCTTTGGTGTCAGATAAGTATCTGTCACATAGATTTTCTGTATTTACAACATATTGATAAACATCTTTACCAAATTCATTCTCTATCCACATATCATGTTTCTTTTTAATGCTTTCTTCTATATCAATAACTGGACCTATTGGCAGAATACAAAATCTTAAAACTTTCTTTAGTGCATACCAATCTCGCTCCTTATGATTCTTATTTTTCTTATTTGTATATCCAATTGTTTGCAACGCTCCATTTTCTTCAGAGAGAGCGCTAGCAGCCTCAAAATCAATAATCTTAACATTTGATTCGGGGGTAATCATTATATTTTGGGGTTGCAAATCTCCCATACCAACATCTTTACTATGTACTAGTTTAATTGTTTCTATCAAGCTATTAATTATTTTTTTCACCTTACTAATGTATTCATTTTTATCATTCTCAATGTTGAAAGGATAATTGATTGCACACCATGATTGAAGGGTTACACCTTCTACAAATTCTTCAACTAAAAATACATGTTTCCATGCTTTAAAGTAATCGAGCACATTAACAACACCTTCAACTTCTGTAAGTGTATTTAATGCTTCGTATTCTATATTCAATCTATCAATCGCATCATTTAATTGACCATCTAATCCTACTTTAGGTCTCCCTTCTTTGATCACCACTTTCTTTCCATCTGATTTTCTTATTCCTGTATATATACCGCCACCATTGTTAAACCTAAGGACTCCTTGGAACTCATAATCATTAAAATTACTTACATCTTGAGTATCTAATAAGTTATTCTTGGTATCTAAATATTGATCAAAATCACTTACGAATTCAGGTATTTTATAATATGGCTGCCTATTGTCTGGGATTAAATTTCCATTTTCATCTTTAATGCACAGTTCTCCTCTTTCATTGTAAATATTCTTAAATGCACCGTATCGGTAATATATATTGCTGCCCTTCCATGATTTGTCATTTAGTATGTATGGGCCATTCTCGTAGTGTTTTAATTCTTCATAAAGTTCATTTAATAACCCGAAGAACATGTTATCAGAAGAAGGATAGATAGCGATAAATTTTCCAGATGAAGTTCGATTACCATGCTTTGAATTCATATTAAAAAGAGATTGTTTATCTTTAATATGCTTAAATGGTATCTGATGTTTAAATATAATTTGACTCACAACTTTTAATATATCCTGAGCATTATTCATTGTCGCACTTATGTGTATTTTCCAGCCTTGTTCTTTGAGGGTATGATTGGGATTATTATAAAACTTCCACGGTGATTTATATTCTGTACTAACAGTATAGTAATTTGGCATATTATGTACTTCGTATGGATCAGTCTCTGCATTTGGGCTTTTCTCTATATAGTACTTTGAATTTTCACTCATGTGTTGGAAATAAACTAATTTTTTGTCCATTTTGTTCTCGCCTCTCTTAAGCGCTCTTTTTAATTGGTTAATACTAATGGATCGGTACTATCTTCTTTAAACTGCTGCTCACAGAATTGACGATACAATTTATGACTACGCTTTAACTCCCAATGATTCCCTTGACCTGTCACCTCACCATTTTCCATAAAAATGATATTGTCAGCGTTTATAATGGTGGATAACCTATGTGCTATTATAATAGCGGTTCTATCCTTCATGAGCTTCTTCATTGCTTCGTTCACAATTTGTTCAGAATGACTGTCAAGACTTGCAGTTGCTTCATCCAAAAAGATTATATTTGGATCCTTCAGAAACATTCTCGCAATAGCAATTCTTTGTCGTTGTCCTCCTGATAAGTTTAGACCTTTTTCTCCAATATTAGTTTCTAACTCGTTAGGCAATTCACTTATAAATTGCCATGCATATGCCTTCTTACATGCTTCTACTATTTTTTTTTCATCTGGGGGATTTTCTAAACCAAAGATGAGATTGTCTCTAATAGTACCGCTTATTAAATCGTGATTCTGTGCTACATATCCTATTTGGCTACGCCATGATTTTAATGAAAATAACTCAATATTCTCTTCACCAAAATAAATATTTCCGCTATTAGGATTATAATATCTTTCCAGAATAGAGATGATTGTGGTTTTACCACTACCACTAGGACCTACTAAGGCATTTACACTTCCCCCTTTTATTATTAAATTAATATTATTCAAGGAAAATGCCTTATCCTCTTTACCATAGCAAAATGATAAATTTTCAATCACTAAATCTTTATAGGTTTCCGCTAATTCTTTCCCTTTATGCTGATCTTCTCCTTGCTCATATATCAATTGAGAAATTCTTTCTGTTGCACCTATCGTCTTTTGTATTTGAGTAAAGAATAACCCAAAGTTATTAAGTGGACCTATGATATAGAACATAAGTGTCAGAAATGCAATAAAGGTTCCTGGCGATAAACTTCCATTGGCTAATTTAACCCCTCCGAATCCAATTATGCTAATAATGATAAGCATCATCATTAAATTAATGATAGGGTTTAAAATAACCATCCATTTTGTTTGCTTTAGGCCTATATTTCTTAAAGCTTCAATATCTTCTTTTCCTCTTTCTACTTGTAATTTTTCTGCAGTTGAAGATTTAATCAGTCTTATTGAGGATATTGTTTCAACAGCTCTTACATTTAATTCTCCTGTTAAGCTTTGTGTCATTTTAGATAATTTTGATAAAATTCTTCCTAAAGGTATAAAAATCAACAAATAAACTGGAATTGCTACGATAATCACCAATGTCAATTGCCAATCATAGTAAAACAACCAAAATCCACAAAAAAGCACTATTAATATAGCATTAATAAATTGCGAAAAAGAGTTACTTACTAAGTTGTAAATCACCGTAGTATCATTAACAAATCTACTTGCTATATCTGCAGAACGATTCTTATCGTAAAATTCTATAGGTAGTATTACTATCTTTTCCCATAATAAATTTCTGAGATTTGCAACAACGTTATATCCTACTACACTTAACATATAACTACCAACTGCCCCGATTACTCCGCTGATTAAAAATATTGCCAGAAGACCTAAAAGATCCCACAAATTGATCTTTTCAAGAATATTATAATAGTCTATTAGACTTTTTAAATAATGAGGCACTAAAGTAGAAGCTATTGCGCTTAATCCACTTAAAAATATTGCCAATATAAATAATCTTATATTCGGTCTGGTTTTTCTCAGTAAGAAGAAAAACTCTTTCGAGTTAAAATTGGGGTTGGTCATCATTTTCACCTCTTCCATTTATTCCAATGTTTCGACTTTTTAAATCGAATGACTCATGATACCTTTCCTAATATTCCTATAAACAATATTTCACACATAATAACTGCAAGTCAATATATAATTTTACAAATTATGAAAAAACAGGTCTTTGGTTTTGCATTATTCTACTCATGTATATTTACCCATAGTAATTTTGACCCGCAAAACCACAGGTGTAGTATAAAAGAATAAAAAGAAGTTTAATTTAATCATACTAAAGGTGAATTTCTCGGGATAATTACTGATAATTAGAAAAATATGTATTGACTGATTTACTTATATTTTATAAACTTGAATTTAATATACTTATTTTTGGAAAGGGGGTAAATTATATACAATCTTATTATTTAATGAACTGTATTAAGGAAAAGGAGTATAAAAAATGAAGAATTTAAGAAGAATTTCGATGGTTTTCATATTTGTAATTGTATCCAGTTTACAGCCTATAAGCTCTCATGCTGAAGAATCAAATTATGATGAATCTATCATAATTAACCTCGACTCAAAAGTAAGTGAATCGACAATAAACAAGGTTCAGGAAAAGTATTCAAATATAGAAACAAATTATATTAAAGAACTAGATTTATTGGTAATAGATAATATAAAACCAAGCCAATTTTCAGCAATCAAAGATATTGCTAAAGAAAAATTAGACGCAAAAGAAATTATTGAGGATAAAGATATTTCTCTTCCTGATAAAAGTAAACAGATTCCTGATAAAGTGGCATTTTCATCACAATTCACGGAAGATAATGAAACTCTTTATGACAGTTGGTTATGGAATATTAAGCAAGTTACAAATGATTATCGAAGTTATCATATAAATAAAGGATCTCATAATACAAAAGTAGGAGTAATCGATTCAGGCATAGATTTCAATCATCCAGACCTCAAAAATAATATTGTAGATACTGGAGAGTCTTTTGTTCCAGTTGAAGATAATACACAAGACTTTTATGGGCATGGAACTTCTGTGGCTGGGATAATTGCTGCTAATGGGGGTGTAAAAGGAGTTGGACCAAATCTTGGTTTAGTGCCGTATAAAGTATTTGATAAAAACGGTAAATCTAAAACAAGTTGGGTTATAAGCGCAATTGTTAAAGCTACGGAAGATGATATGGACGTAATTAATTTAAGTTTATCTACTTTCTTATCAAAAAAAGATAAAGAAGATAGAGAGACTATAAAACTTTTTGAAAAAGCTTTTAAATTCGCTAGAAAACACAATACTTTAATTGTTGCAGCAGCTGGAAACCATGGATATGATATCTCAAATTCAAAAAAACTTGCACAACAATTAGGTAAACCAAAGGACAATATCCTACATCTTCCTGGTGGTGATAACGATGTAATTACTGTATCTGCCACCACAGCGCAAAATACAAAAGCTTCTTACTCAAATTATGGAAAAAACATCTCAATTGCAGCTCCAGGTGGTGATCTTGACCCAAGTTTTCTGGATACAAATAAGATTGATCTATATAGCTTGGTATGGACTACTTCCCCTGTAAATATCCCGCAAACTCCGCTAAGTAAGTCACTAGGCTTTCAAGAGGGATATGAACCTACTTTAGGGACAAGTGTAGCAGCTCCAATAGTAACTGCTACAGCAGCCCTATTAAAGACAGAATACTACGAAAAATACGGAGAGGAGATGCCAATTCGTAAGGTTGAAGAAAACTTATATCAGAACACAGACCACGTTGAAAACTTAGATAAGAATGAAGTTGGTAGCGGTATCGTAAATGCTTACGAATCATTGCTTAATATTGAGAGATAGAAGATATTAAGCAGTTATCGAACTTTCACTAAAAATACTTTGATAAATAAAAAAAGATTACTAGACGATAATGATGATGAAGCTAGAGATGAAATAAACCGTATTTATGAGATATTTCACAAGCAACTTACTATTACTAAGTTGCTTGTGTCATATTTTATTACAGCCTGAGTATTCAATTCTTTAGCTACAAGCTTGTTGATTTCTTTATCCGCACTAAACCCAGCATGTAACAGCACCTAAGCCGGTATTCAAAGATTAGCCAACCAAATAATAAAAATAGGAAATTAATCCACTCTCCTTTAGAACCTATCATTAGAAAGTAAGTCGTCTTTGTATACCTTGGTTAACGTTTAGGCAGTTCATTTTTTCTATAACATTCGAATTAAAGACTGTAGAAAGCTAGAATTTACTAAGAAATAGCTGTTATTTGACCAAAGAATATACTCTTTTAGTTGTGTTCTAGCTTCTTTATTATTTTTTAAAAATACGTTAAGTAATGCTGCTTTCATCAATTCCACTCAAAAGGACAGACATGAACTCCCTTCTCTTATATCTCCAATTGTAAATTTATGTTTTAAATATTACAGACGAAACAAATCTCTTCCCTCTTACTATGTACAAAAATAATATACATTTCTAAATCAGACCCTTCCAACCCGCATTCCACCGTTCGAGTTAAAATAGACTTTTCCTACCGAACCCCCATTTTCATACTTTTTCTGTTCAAAATTGGCTGTTTTTCACCCGCTTTTCAACACGCTTTTTCAACTCTTTTCGTCAGTTAAAATAAAGATCTCCAAGAAATGAAGGAAGATAAAATTCAGAAAAGACAGTCAGGTCAAGGTTTGCGCATGAAAAAGACCCGGAAATCGGCAATGTTCATTCTACCGAAATCCAGATCTGATTAGGACTTAATGAGACGATTTCAATACAAGCTTCGCCACCGCTTCAACGTGAGCCGTCTGCGGAAACATATCGACAGGCTGAATATATTCCACGCGATAGTCCTTCGACAGCGCCTGCAAGTCTTTCGCAAGCGTGGATGGATTGCAGGATACGTATACAAAGCGTTTCGGTTTTACTTTTTTGATCGTGTCTAAGAATGTTCCGTCGCAGCCGGTTCTTGGCGGATCTACGATGACGACGTCCGGGCGGAAACCTTCTTTCGTCCATTTCGGGAGCCAGTGCTCGGCTGTTCCTGTTACGTACGTGGCATTTGTCATGCCGTGTTTTTTGGCGTTTTTCTTGGCATCATCAATAGATTCCTTGATGACATCCATGCCGCGGACTTCCTTCGCTCCGTCCGCCACCCACATGCCGATGGTGCCGACGCCGCAATACGCGTCAACGACTTTTTCTTTCCCGGTCAACTGCGCCGCTTTCTTCACTTCGTCATACAGCTTGACGGTTTGCTCCGGATTGAGCTGGAAGAAGGCGCGGGCGCTCAATTCAAAAGATACGTCGCCGAGCACTTCTTGAATCACGGTATGTCCGGCGAGGGGTTTTGATTTCTCACCGAAAATAACAGAGGTTTTCGCTCCGTTTACATTTTGAATAATGGATTTCACCTCAGGCAGCCGCTTTTGGATCGCTTTGACGATTTCTTCCTTATGCGGAAGCGTTTCTTTTGCTGTCACAAGCACGACCTGCACTTCGCCTGTTTCAAAGCCGACTCTCGTCACTATCGTGCGAACGTCGCCTTTTCTTTTCCGTTCATTATAAACAGACACATTGAAATCCTCTAAAATGCGGCGGACGATGCCTGTTGTTTTATTTGTTGCCGGATGCTGGACGACACAGTCTTTGATCGGCACGATATCATGAGAATCAAGGCCGTATAAGCCGGCGATGATGCTGCCGCTTTGTGAGCGTCCGATCTGGAATTGGCTTTTGTTGCGGTAATTCCATGGATTGTCCATGCCGACCGTTTCTCTGATATCCATGTTTTCGACTTTAAACTTCGTATGGCGCTCCAGAGACTGGATGACGATGTCGCGCTTTTCCCGAAGCTGCTGGCTGTATGCAAGATGCTGAAGCTGACAGCCGCCGCACTGCTCGTAGACAGGGCAAGGCGGTGCCACCCGATGCTCCGAAGCCTTGCGAATCTTCTTGATCCGTCCCTCCGAAAACTTCGGCTGCACTTTCGTCGCTTGGACGACAACCTCTTCACCAGGAAGCGCGCCGGGCACGAACACGACTTTTTTCTTGAAATAGCCGACGCCTTCCCCGTTAATTCCGAGACGTTTAATCGTCAGCGGAAAGGTCTGTCCGACTTTCAGTTCGACGAGCGCCTTTTTGTTTTGTTGGTTCACGTTGTTCTCTCCGTTTCTATATGAAGCTTTCTGCAGATGGCAGAAAGTGAAATGTTTTTTTCACATCTTTCTAGTATAACACGTTTGCACGATTTCCTTCATTGTCAGACGAATTATTCTATACTCCTCCACAAATACAACGACGCATAGCTCAAATAAGGCTCCCACTCCTTGCTCATCGCGAGCATAACATCCTTTGCCGGTTTGTCGTCCAAATTGAAATGGCGTTTGATCGCGTTTTGCAGTCCGATATCGGCCAGCGGGAATAAATTGGGCCGTCCGAGCCCAAACATCAGCACGTTTTGTACTGTCCATGGGCCGATGCCTCTGATTTTGATCAGTTTCTTCATGATGTCTTCATCTGTCAGTTGGGGCAGCTCTGACAAATCGAGTGTGCCTTCTGCAATCATCCTTGACGTATCAATGGCGTATTCCGCTTTTCTCATGCTGAACTGGAGCTCGCGGAGATCTTGATAATCCAGCGCCGCAATCGTTTCCGGCTTCGGATAGCACCACACGCCGTCCTTCTGCTCGCCGAAGGTTTGGACAAACCGTTCTGTCAAGGTGTACGCAAAAGATAAATTCAGCTGCTGATGCACAATGCATTTCATGATACAGTTGTACACGCTGTAGTCTAATACCAGCGGCGTGCCTGCATGCTCTTCAAAAATCGCGGAAAGATTCGTTTTTGAGAAATGATCAAGGACATGCTGCAAATCATGTTCCCATTGAAAAATCCGTTTGATTTCCTTCATCATGTCTTCCTGCTCTGTTTCCCCGCTGACGAGAAACTCGGGCTCGTCCGCATGGCCTAAAGCCTGCACCTTCACAATACATACGTCACCGGCCTTATTTCTGATCGGCACTCTTATGTCCCGCGCTTTCAAATCAACTGCATTCAGAGGGTCTAACGCCAGCCTGTCGAGCACACGGTCAAAATGGTACGGCGGTGTGACCGATACTTTTTCTTTCCACATATGATCAGCCCTTTTTCCGTTTTTTGTTCAGTATACCACGCGGCTGGAAACCTGTAGAAAACACTGTATACTTTTCTGAAAAAGGCCGCATGATATAATGGCACGTGGAGGGTTGTTTATGATCAACATTACCGCTATCACAACACAGCATCAGCTTTTGAAAAATATACCGATCGAACGGGTTGAACAGCCGGATATTGCGTGGTACTGGGTTGATTTTTACGGCCCGGAGGAAACGGAAACCGCGTTATTGAGAGATTTTTTTCATTTTCATCCGCTTGCGATTGAAGATTGCTTTCAGCATATGCAGCGCCCGAAGCTTGACCATTACGATGGCTATCGCTTTTACGTGCTTCATGCGCTGAATCAGGAAACACTTGAGACCGAGGAAGTCGATATCTTTCAAGGCGAAACATTTGTCGTCACCTTTCATTTACACGAAACGCCCGGTATCGCCAAAGTCCGGGAGCGATTATATGCTTCACCGGACATGTTTAAAAAAGGGCCGGGGCATATTTCTTACATGATCATGGATCAGCTTGTTGATGAATATTTTCCTCTGGTGTACAAAATAGAAGACCGGCTGAATGAGATTGAAGACAGCCGCAGCCACAAAACGTACGGGACGCTGATGAGCGAGGTGTTTGAGCTCAGAACTGACCTATTGCATCTCAGGCGGACCATTATTCCGATGCGTGATTTGCTGTATCGGATTTTAAGTCTTGACCATGTGAAGGAGCAGCGGGAAACAAAGGCATACTTCAGCGATATTTATGATCATTTATTAAAGCTTTCAGAAATTGTGGAATCTAACCGCGACATGACGTCCGATTTGCGTGACAGCTACGTGACACTGAATTCGAACCGGATGAATGCGATTATGATGACATTGACCATCGTGTCTACGATTTTTATCCCGCTCACGTTTATCGCCGGCGTTTACGGCATGAACTTCGACAACATGCCGGAGCTTCACTGGAAATACGGATATTTTGCCGTGCTTGGCCTGATGGCCGCTCTTGTGGCCGGCATGCTGATATGGTTTGTACATAAAGGATGGTTCAACATCTTTAAATGAGGACAGCGTGAAGCTGTTCTTTTTATTTTGGTAAGCCGATTTCCAGCATATCCTGTTCATTTTGTATATAATGAAAAAAATGTTCAGGGAGTGATCAGATTGAAAATCGCTGTGATCGGACTCGGCAATATGGGACAGCCCATTGCCCGAAACGTGCTACAAGCAGGTCATCGTTTGACAGTATACAATCGGACGAAAGAAAAGACGGAAGAATTCGCATCCCAGGGCGCCCAAGTGGCAGAAACGCCGCGCCAGGCGGCCGAGACCGCTGATATTGTCGTGACAATGCTTTCCGATGACAATTCTGTCAGCAACGTGACGTTCGGCAAAGACGGATTGATTGAAGGGTTATCAGAGAATGGCATTCACATTTCGATGAGCACGATCAGTGTGGAGTTCTCAGAAAAACTTGCGGCCGCCCATGCAGAAAAAGGACAATCCTTCCTTGCGGCTCCTGTGCTGGGAAGACCGGATGCCGCCGCAAAAGCCGCGCTTCGCATTATAGCGGCAGGACCCGCGGAAGCAAAAAAAACAGCAAAACCTCTGCTCGAAAGCTTGAGTCAGCAAGTGTTTGACGTCGGCGAAGAAAGCAAAACAGCAAACGCAGCGAAAATCAGCATCAATTTCCTGCTCGTATCTATGCTGGAGGCGTTATCTGAATCATTCCTGATGATGGAGAAATACGGATTAGAGCAAAAACAATTTTTAGAGATCGCCAACGCGCTTTTCGGCTCCCCTGTATATCAAAATTACGGAACGATCATGGCCGAGCAAACATTTGAGCCGGCGGGCTTTAAAATGTCATTAGGGTTGAAGGACACCAATCTGGCGCTCGCCGCCGCGGGGCAGGTTTCTGCAAACCTCCCTCTTGCCGAGCTGGCGAAAGGCCATTTTGAAAGCGGTATTGAAAAAGGGCTTGGAAACCTAGATTGGGCCGCTTTAATAAAATGCATAGAAAAATAGAAAAAGCCTCTCCATTGCGGGACTGACCCCTGTTTTTGAGACAGGGATCAAAACACCTTTTATACAGCCGATTGCCGATAGCTTATCGGTGATTGGCTGTTTAGTTTCGTTTGAATACGAATGTTGTTATAATAATAAATGTATTCTTTGACAGTGCGTTCTACGATGGCGGTCGTGGTTCGATTAATGCTGTTAAG